>NZ_CP117425.1:745000-1117500 GCF_030687295.1 Pseudomonas beijingensis
GCGCCGTAAATTGGAGGCCCCGGCTGGCTTCAAGCCGATCGACACCGTGCGCGGCCTGGGTTACCTGTTCAACGAGCGCTGCCAGTGATTCGTTCGCTTCGGTTGCGGCTGATGCTGGCCGCGATGACCTTGGCGGTGCTGTTCATGTTGGCCTTGTTGCCGGCCATGCAAGGCGCGTTCAGCCTGGCGTTGCAGGAATCCATCGAGCAACGCCTGGCCTCGGACGTGACCACGCTGATTTCCGCCGCCCGGGTGGAAAACAACCGCTTGAAGATGCCGGCGCAGTTGCCCGATGAGCGCTTCAACCTCGCCGATGCCCGCTTGCTGGGCTACATCTATGATCGTGAGGGGCGGTTGGTCTGGCGGTCGAAGGCTACCCAGGAAGAAAACATCAACTACACGCCGCGCTATGACGGCCAGGGCAACCAGTTCGCCCGCATTCGCGAGAACAATGGCCAGGAGTTTTTTGTCTACGACGTCGAGATCAAGCTGCTCGGCGGCCAGAGTGCGGCGTTCAGCATCGTCACCCTGCAACCGGTGCGCGACTACGAAGTGACCTTGCAGGGACTGCGGGACAATCTCTACCTGGGCTTTGGCGCGGCCCTGGCGGTGTTGCTGGCGCTGTTGTGGATCGGCCTGACCTGGGGCCTGCGGGCGTTGCGGCGCCTGAGCCAGGAGCTGGACGAAATCGAAAGTGGGACCCGGGAAAGCCTCAGTACCGAGCACCCTCGGGAACTGTTGCGCCTGACCGGTTCCCTCAACCGCTTGCTCCACAGCGAACGGGAGCAGCGCAGCCGTTATCGCGACTCCCTCGATGACCTGGCCCACAGCTTGAAAACCCCGCTGGCGGTGTTGCAGGGCGTCAGCGAAGACATGGCCCGGCGCCCCGAGGACCGTGGCCAGGCCTGGGTGCTGCAAACCCAGATCGAGCGCATGAGCCAGCAGATCGGCTACCAGTTGCAGCGCGCCAGCCTGCGCAAGAGCGGGCTGGTGCGCCATCAGGTGCGCTTGCGCCCGGTGCTGCAAAGCCTGTGCGACACCTTGGACAAGGTCTATCGCGACAAACGGGTCAATGTGAGTTTCGATCTGCCGGAGCACTGCCAGGTGCCGATCGAGCAGGGCGCCTTGCTGGAAATGCTCGGCAACCTGCTGGAGAACGCCTATCGGCTGTGCCTGGGCGAGGTGCGCGTCAGCGTGCACCAGACCCTCGGCGGTACGGAGTTGAATGTCGAGGACGACGGGCCGGGTGTGCCGCCGGATCAACGTGCGCGGATCCTCCAACGGGGCGAACGGCTGGACCGCCAGCATCCGGGGCAGGGCATTGGCCTGGCGGTGGTCAAGGACATCATCGAAAGCTACGGCGCCCGCTTGACCCTGGGGGATTCAGAGCTGGGCGGGGCGGCGTTCCGGATTCATTTTCCGGTGGTTTGACTGGATTGCTGGGGTCGCCGCTGGCCTCATCGCGAGCAAGCTCGCTCCCACACTGGATTTTCGGCGCTCACAAATCCCCTGTGGGAGCGAGCTTGCTCGCGATGAGGCCAGTCAGCACACCACAAAAACAGTCAGTTCTCCATCGCCCGATAAGCCCCCGGCGTCAGCCCCGTCCACTTCTTGAACGCCCGGTGAAACGCCGACGGTTCGGAGAACCCCAACTGCTCGGCGATCTGCTGCAACGACAGCTCCGCACGCCCCAGATGGTAGATGGCGATATCCCGCCGCAGTTGATCCTTGAGTTCCTGGAAGCTGGTACCTTCTTCCCGCAGATGCCGGCGCAAGGTCTGCGGGCTGATGTGCAAATGAGCGGCGACGGTGTCCAGGTCGGGCCAGCGCGCCGTGTCACGGCTGAGCAGGCGGCGCAGTTGGCTGCTCAGGCTGTGGCCATCGTCCGGGCGTGACAAGAGGTCGGCGGGGGAGTGTTCGAGGAAATGCTTGAGGGTGCGTTCGTCCTGCAACAGCGGCATGTCCAGGTAGCGGCTGTGGAACAACAGGCTGCTGCCGGGCGTGTCGAACTCCAGCGGGTAGGGGAACAATAAGTCGTATTCGGCCCCGTGGGCGGGCTTGGCGTAGCCGAAAGTCACCTGTTCCAGGCCGATCCGCTGGCCGATCAGCCAACTGGCGAGGCGATGCCAGACCACCAGCAGGCTTTCAGTCAGGAAGTGATCGGGGTCCCACAGCGTCGAGTCGTCCAGCACCAGCCGCACCCGTTCGCCTTCGGTTTCCAGCGTCAGGCGCGGGGCGTCGGGGAACAGGCTGTAGAACAGCAAGCCGCGCTGAAGGGCCTTGCCCAGGGTCCGACAGTGGATCAACGCGTGACACATCATGGCAAACGTCCCGGGTTTACTCGCCGCCCGGCCGAATCCCAGGTATTCGTCCTCCATTCCCAACCACAGGGCTTGCAACAGGCGGGCGAACTGCTCCGGCGCAATTCGCGCACGCGGCTCATCCAAAAGCTCGGGGCTGATGCCCAGCTGTTGCAGCAAGGGAAAGTAGTCGAAGCCTTGCCGACGCGCACCGCCCAAGGCGGCACGGGCGAAGTGGCTGGCAATCGTGCGTTGGCGCATGGCAGAAATCCGTCCGTTAAGCGGGCGATGGTAGCAGGGGGGCGAGGTGGAACAAGGCGGAAATCCGCCAAATCCCGGAGCGGTAAACAACCTGCGGGCGGAAATCCGCCACTCTTCACCTTCCTGTTTAATCCCTGATGAATCCGCGAACCCTTCTGTAATCACGGCTGTAGGGCTTTTCAAAAAAATGGCACGGGCCTTGCGATACAGCTTGCAGGTCTGCCGCGTGCAGCCGAAAAAAACAAATCCCTCCAGTGCAGGAGGGTTCGCAATTGAGGTGCCGTGGACGACAGGTGGAAGTCGTCATGCGGGACTCTTGAGGAAGGTTTGCCATGACGACTCGTCAGCCACTGTACAAATCCCTGTATTTCCAGGTGATCGTAGCCATTGCCATCGGTATTTTGCTCGGCCACTTCTACCCGCAGACCGGTGTTGCCCTCAAGCCATTCGGCGACGGGTTCATCAAGTTGATCAAAATGGTCATCGCCCCCATCATCTTCTGTACCGTCGTCAGTGGTATCGGCGGCATGCAGAACATGAAATCGGTGGGCAAGACTGGCGGCTACGCGCTGCTGTACTTCGAAATCGTTTCCACCATTGCCCTGCTGATCGGCCTGGTCGTGGTCAACGTCGTGCAACCGGGCGCCGGCATGCACATCGACGTGTCGACCCTGGACACCAGCAAGATCGCCGGTTTCATCTCGGCCAGTAAAGACCAGAGCATCATCGCCTTCGTTCTCAACGTGATCCCGAACACCATCGTGGGGGCGTTCGCCAACGGCGACATCCTGCAAGTGCTGATGTTCTCGGTGCTCTTCGGTTTCGCCCTGCATCGCCTGGGTGCCTACGGCAAGCCGGTGCTGGACTTCATCGATCGCTTCGCCCACGTGATGTTCATCATCATCAACATGATCATGAAGCTGGCGCCTATCGGTGCGTTCGGTGCCATGGCCTTCACCATCGGCGCCTACGGTGTTGGTTCGCTGGTGCAACTGGGCCAGTTGATGATCTGCTTCTACATCACTTGCGTGGTGTTCGTGCTGGTGGTCCTGGGCGCCATCTGCCGCGCTCACGGCTTCAGCGTCGTCAAGCTGATCCGCTACATCCGTGAAGAACTGCTGATCGTGCTGGGTACTTCCTCTTCGGAATCGGCCCTGCCTCGCATGCTGATCAAGATGGAACGCCTGGGTGCCAAGAAGTCGGTCGTAGGCCTGGTCATCCCGACTGGCTACTCGTTCAACCTCGACGGTACTTCGATCTACCTGACCATGGCTGCGGTGTTCATTGCCCAGGCCACCGACACCCCAATGGACCTGACTCACCAGATCACCCTGCTGCTGGTGCTGCTGCTGTCGTCCAAAGGTGCGGCTGGCGTGACCGGTAGCGGCTTCATCGTACTGGCGGCCACCCTGTCGGCCGTGGGCACCTTGCCGGTGGCCGGCCTGGCACTGATCCTGGGTATCGACCGCTTCATGTCCGAAGCTCGCGCCCTGACCAACCTGGTGGGCAACGCCGTCGCCACGATCGTGGTTGCCAAGTGGGTCAAGGAGCTGGACGAAGACCAGTTGCAGACTGAGTTGGCTTCCGGTGGTCGTGGTATCTCCGATGTCCGTGAAGACGACGAGCAGATCGCGGCGGCGCAGATTGCAGCGGCTGAAACCTCTGCTCCAGGCGCTGTGAGGTAATCTTCAGGCTGCAATAAAAAACCCGCTTCGGCCGGTTTTTTATTGCGCCTCGTTTTTCAGGCGAGAGTGTTTTTGTGGTGAGAGCACTTTGTGGCTAGGGGATTTATCCCCGCAGGGCTACGCAGTAGCCCCCTGCGTCTGATCCGACACACTAGGTGGCAGATGAATCCTGGGGCCGCTTCGCAGCCCAGCGGGGATAAATCCCCTCGCCACAAAGAAATCCGTACCTGCCTTGAGCGCAATGGTCATCCCTTGTGACACCTGCGGTAATTGCCCCACCGCCAACCCCTGCCTAGTCTTTCACCATCACCCCTCGGAGATCGCCCATGCAAGGCCCACTGGCATCGCTCAAGGTTCTGGACTTCTCGACCCTGCTGCCTGGTCCGTTCGCCTCGCTGTTGCTGGCGGACATGGGGGCCGAGGTGTTGCGCATCGAGTCGCCGACTCGCCAGGATTTGCTGCGGGTGCTGCCGCCCCATGACCAGGGTGTATCGGCCAGCCATGCCTATCTCAACCGCAACAAGCGCAGCCTGGCCCTGGACCTCAAGCAGCCGGAAGCGTTGGAGGTGATCACGCAATTGCTGGGGGACTACGACATCCTGCTGGAACAGTTCCGCCCCGGCGTGATGGAGCGGCTCGGCCTGGGATACGAAGCCTTGAAAGCCATCAATCCGCGGCTGATCTACGTGTCGATCACCGGCTACGGCCAGACCGGGCCCTATAAGGACCGCGCCGGTCACGACATCAACTACCTGGCCCTGGCGGGGCTGGCCAGCCACACCGGTCGTGCCGGCAGCGGGCCGTTGCCGCTGGGCATCCAGGCGGCGGACATCGCCGGTGGTTCGTTGCACGGGGTGATCGGGCTGTTGGCAGCGGTCATCGCCCGTCAGCAGACCGGCCAGGGGCAGCACCTGGACGTGAGCATGACTGACTGCGTATTCAGCCTCAACGCTATGGCCGGTGCCGGTTATCTGGCCTGTGGTGTGGAACCGGGGTGGGAAAACCAGATGCTCAACGGCGGCAGCTTCTACGACTATTACCGCACCCGCGATGGTCGCTGGATGTCGGTGGGCAGCCTGGAACCTTCCTTCATGCAGGCGCTGTGCGAGGCCTTGGGGCGGCCGGAACTGGCGGCACAAGGGTTGTCGCCCAAGCCTGAGCAACAACAGGCCCTGAAGCAGGCGTTGCAAACCGAGTTCGAGAAGCATGATTTTGCCGAGCTGTGCAGCTTGTTTGCGGGGATCGATGCCTGCGTCGAGCCGGTGCTGAGCCTCGAGGAAGCTGTGCAGCATCCGCAGTTGCAGGCTCGGGAGCTGGTGACACGGGTGCCCCGAGGGGATGGTTCGAACCAGGCGCAGATGGCCTGTCCATTGAAGTTTTCCGAAGGATTGCCCGAGCCTCGGCATATTGGTGCGGGGCTGGGGGCACATACGGATCAGGTGTTGGGGGAATTGGGGATCAGCGTGGAGCGGATCGAAGCGTTGCGTAAGCGTGGGGTGGTTTTGTAGCGCCTGTCAGGCCGTCATCGCGAGCAAGCTCGCTCCCACAGGGGGGGTGTGAACACCGCAGACCCAATGTGGGAGCGAGCTTGCTCGCGATGAGGCCAGTCCAAACACTACAAAGAATGGCTACTCGACCCTGGTCTCCCCACTGAACACCAAGGTATTGCGACAGCTACGGCACAAATACCGTCGCCCCTGGCGCACCAGGCTGTGGCGCTGGGCCGAGAACGGGAAGTCGCTGCCGTCGCAAGGGCACTTGTAGATGTAGCGGGTCACGCTGCGGCGTTTGATTTCGTAGGTGTGGCAACGGTTGGGCGGCAGTTCGTACACCCCACGCATGATCAGTTGCCATTCTTCGCCATGGGGCTGGATACGTTCGCCAAACAGTTGGTGGGCGATCAGGTGCGCGACTTCGTGGGCGACGGTCTGCTTGAGGAAGTCTTCGGCGTTTTCCCGGTACAACTGTGGGTTGAAGCGCAGCAGATTTTCATGCAGGTGCGCGACACCGGCCTTCTGGCCGCGCAATTTGAAGCTGACCACAGGGCGTTTGAAAGGACGTTTGAAAAAGGATTCAGCTTGTTGGTAACACTCTTCGACGCGGGTATTGAGTTGCTCGAGCATGCTTTACGGGTCTCCAGAAGCCCGAGTATGCCGCAAGCGTCGGCCGTTGCGAATCGTCCAGGCGCCCAGTGGTCGTTTCAAACACAGGAAGGCCGCCTTGCGGCGGCCTGTGTCGGCAGATCCTGTTTTTTTATTGGCGGGCACTACTTCAATTGGTATAGACCGGGCCGACGCCCAGCCCCCAGACGATCACCGTGAACGCCATGATGGCCACCAGCACCACCAGGCCGACGGCGAGCACCGAACTGGAAAACAGAAAGCCTTCGTCCTGGGGAATGTTCATGAACGTTGGCAGCCCTACATACAGCAGGTAGACGGTGTAGCAGATTGCCGCCGTGCCGACGATCATCCCCAGCCACATGTGCGGGTAGAGCGCCGCCAGGCCGCCGATGAACAAAGGTGTCGCGGTGTAGGTGGCGAACGCGACGCAACGGGCCAGGCTCGGGTTGGCGTCGTAGGTGCGAGCCATCCAGTGGATGAAGGCGCCCATGACCGCCACGCCGCCCAACATGGCCAGGTACGACATGATGGTCATCCACAGCGCGCTTTCCTGCGTGAGCATGACCGGTGGACGATTGCCGATGACCCATCCCACCTGCGTGGTGCCGATGAACGCCGAAACCGCGGGAATGGCCGCCAGGATCAGCGTGTGGGTGAGGTACATGTGGCTGATGCTTTCCTCCTGATCGCCACGGATTTCTTTCCATTCTTGATCAGGGTGGGTAAAGAGCCCCACGACATGATGGATCATAGTCAGTCACTCCTTTGTTATTGCCATCGCCCCCCAACGGAGCGCCTACGGGCCAAAACGGCCAAGTAAGTGAAGGTCTGGATAATGTGTGCGACCTTATGTCGCAGTATAGAAAGGAGTTACCCCGAGGGGGATGGGGGGCTTAGAGCAAATCGCGCTGTAGGCAAGGGTGTTAATCGCCGATGGGTCTGTACATAACTGTTGGCAACGAAATTCACTTTGTGGCGAGGCGATTGTGGGAGCAAGGCTTGCCCGCGATGGAAGCGATGCGGTCTTTCAGAAACCGAGGCATCTGCTTCGCGAGCAAGCTTTGCTCCCACAATCTTGACCACAACAGTGGTGCATCAACCCTTCGCCGACGGCGGGTTTTTTGCGTAAAATGCCGGCCTTTCGTCACACCTCACGGATTTCGCGTCATGGGCACTCTTACGGTCAACCAGAACAAACTGCAAAAGCGCCTGCGCCGCCAGGCCGGTGAGGCGGTCGCCGATTTCAACATGATCGAGGACGGCGACAAGGTCATGGTCTGCCTGTCCGGCGGCAAGGACAGCTACACCTTGCTCGATGTGCTGATGCATTTGCAGAAGGTTGCGCCGATCAAGTTCGACATCGTCGCGGTGAACATGGACCAGAAGCAACCCGGGTTTCCCGAGCATGTGCTGCCGGCCTACCTTGAGTCGCTGGGCGTGGAATATCACATCGTCGAGAAAGACACCTATTCGGTGGTCAAGGAACTGATTCCCGAAGGCAAGACCACCTGTTCGCTGTGCTCACGCCTGCGGCGCGGCACGCTCTACACCTTCGCCGACGAGATCGGTGCGACCAAGATGGCCCTGGGTCACCACCGCGACGACATCGTCGAGACCTTCTTCCTGAACATGTTCTACAACGGCTCGCTCAAGGCCATGCCGCCCAAGCTGCGGGCCGATGACGGGCGCAACGTGGTGATCCGCCCGCTGGCTTATTGCAGCGAGAAAGACATCCAGGCCTACTCGGATTTCAAGCAGTTCCCGATCATCCCCTGCAACCTGTGCGGCTCCCAGGAAAACCTGCAACGCCAGGTGGTCAAGGAGATGCTCCAGGAGTGGGAACGCAAGACCCCGGGCCGTACCGAGAGCATTTTCCGCGGCTTGCAGAACGTCATTCCGTCGCAACTGGCGGACCGCAACCTGTTCGACTTCACCAATCTGCGCATCGACGAAAACGCCACCCCGCGGTTCGTCAATGTGGTGAACCTCTGACGAGGGCAAAGGCTCCTATTCACGGCGCGGTGGCCTGTGTGGCCTGTTCGTTAGTTCAACTTCTGGCCCCCGAAGTTGACTAACAGAACGGGCCATACAGGCCACTTAGGGCGCCGTTTTCATTTTTAAACCTGGAGAGGGCATGCGCGATTACAAGTGGCTGCACGAGTATTGTCTGAACCGCTTCGGTTCGGCGGCTGAACTGGAAGCCCACCTGCCGGTGCCCAAGATCCCGGCGCAACTGCGCAAGATCAGCGACGATCGCTACCTCTCGACCATGGCGCTGCGGGTGTTCCGCGCCGGGCTCAAGCACAGCCTCGTGGACGCCAAGTGGCCAGCCTTCGAAGAGGTGTTCTTCAAGTTCGACCCGGAGAAAGTCGTGCTGATGAGCGCCGAGCACCTGGAGCGGTTGATGCAGGACGCGCGGATCATCCGCCACCTGGGCAAGCTCAAGAGCGTGCCGCGCAACGCGCAGTTGATATTGGACGTGGCCCACGAAAAGGGCAGCTTCGGCGCGCTGGTCGCCGACTGGCCGGTGACCGACATCGTCGGCCTGTGGACCTACCTGAAAAAGCACGGCCATCAACTGGGCGGCCTGTCGGCGCCGCGCTTCTTGCGGATGATGGGCAAGGACACCTTTGTGCCCAGTTATGACGTGGTGGCCGCGCTCAATGCCCAGGACATCATCGACAAAGTCCCCACCAGCTTGCGGGACCTGGCGACGGTGCAGAATGCCTTTAACCAGTGGCATGAAGAGAGTGGTGGGCGGCCGATGTCGCAGATTTCGATGATGCTGGCTTACACCGTCAATCATTGAGACCGAGTTGCGGCTATCGCGAGCAAGCTCGCTCCCACAGGGGATTTACGGTGTTCACAAATCTAGTGTGGGAGCGAGCTTGCTCGCGATAGCGGTCTATTAGGCGACGGAAATCTCTCCCTCGCCAGCCAACCGCCGATTCAACTGAAACCGCCACCGCACATACAACAACGCCGAGCAGAACACCGCCACGCTCGCTGCCATTTCCAGCACGCCGAACAGCTGCCGGTTCGGGTCATAGGCCGCCAGCGCGCCCTTGATGAAATACAAATTCACCACGAAGCACATCCACGAGTGTCCACGGGCGCTGCCGCTGAGCATGCCGGGCGCGAGTATCAGCAGCGGCACCAGCTCGATCAGCAGAATCACCCAAGGGCGCGCGCCATGCAGGTCGGCGATCAGCAGGTAGTAGGCGCTGAGCAACCCCACCAGGCCGAAAAAGCACAGCAGGCTGAGGACGCGGGTGATGCGTACGCGCGGTTCCAGCCATTGGATGGGAGGCAGGATCTTCGGCTTCTTAGCCACGGCCGTTCTCCAGCAGCAGGGCGGTTTTCGCCAGGCGCGAGCCCAAGGCGCGGCACAGGGCGACTTCATGTTCGTTCAAGCCGCTTTTACCGTCGGCACCGGCATGATGGCTCGGGCCGTAGGGCGTACCGCCGCCCAGGGTGTCGATCAGGGCCGATTCGCTGTAGGGCAGGCCGGTGATCAGCATGCCGTGGTGCAACAGCGGCAGCATCATCGACAGCAGGGTGGTTTCCTGGCCGCCGTGCAGGCTCGCGGTGGAGGTGAATACCCCGGCCGGTTTACCCACCAGCGCGCCGGTCAGCCACAGGTTGCTGGTGCCGTCGAGAAAGTACTTGAGCGGCGCGGCCATGTTGCCGAACCGGGTCGGGCTGCCCAAGGCCAGGCCGGCGCAGTTTTTCAGGTCATCGAGGCTGGCGTACAACGGCCCTTGCTCAGGAATGTCCGGGGACACCGCTTCGCACTCGGCGGAAATCGCCGGCACCGTACGCAGCCTGGCTTCCAGCCCGGCCTGTTCGACACCACGGGCGATCTGCCGGGCCATTTCGTTGGTGGAGCCGCTGCGGCTGTAATACAGCACCAGGATGTATGGCGTGCTCACGGCAGGATCTCCAGGATCTTCTCCGGCGGACGACCGATCACGGCCTTTTCACCGGTTTCCAGAATCGGCCGCTCCATGAGTTTCGGGTGCGCGGCGATGGCTGCGATCAACTGGGCCTGGCTCAGGCTTTCGTCGGCCAGGTTCAAGTCTTTGTATTCGTCCTCGCCGGTGCGCAGCAGCTGCCGGGCGCTGATGCCGAGCTTGCCCAGCAGGCGTTCCAATTGCGTGGCGTCGAGCGGGGTTTCCAGGTAGCGGACCACGGTGGGCGTCAGGCCGCGGGCCTCCAACAGTTCCAGCGCACCGCGGGATTTCGAGCAGCGCGGGTTGTGATAAAGCGTCAGATCGGTCATGAGCGGGTCGCATCTTGCGTAAGGTGGCGGCTATTCTACTGTGCCGCGAAGACCCTAGCACCTTAGAGAGGCGACGGGTCGCAGCGGCGTTCACATTCAGACAAGGATTGGCACATGACAAGGCGATTGATGGCGGCACTGACATTCATGGGCATCCTGTTGCTCGCCGGTTGCGGAAACGACTACGGGGGTGGACCAGAACGGTCAGGCCATCGCTTCGCAGCGGCTGGACAAACAATGGCTGGTGCTCAACTACTGGGCGGAATGGTGCGCGCCGTGCCGCACCGAAATCCCGGAATTCAATGCCTTGGCCGAACAGCTCAAGGGGCGCAACGTCGGCGTGTTCGGGGTCAACTTCGACCAGGTGCAGGGCGAAGAGCTCAAGAGTGCCAGCGACAAGATGGGGATTCGCTTCACGGTATTGGCGAGGGATCCGGCCGAGATCTTCGACCTGCCGCGCAGCGAAGGGCTGCCGGTGACTTACATCATCGACAACCAGGGCAAGGTGCGCGAACAGTTGCTGGGGGAGCAGACGGCGGCGGGAGTGATGGCCAGGGCTTGAGGCGTTGCAAGCGCTTAAATAGCAGATGGTGGCGAGGGAGCAGGCCTCCCCTATTGGAGCGGACACTTTGTGGCGAGGGGATTTATCCCCGCTGGGGCGCGAAGCGGCCCCAAGATCTATTTGCCACTGCGGTGTGTCAGACGGAGCGCAGGGGGGCTGCTACGCAGCCCAGCGGGGATAAATCCCCTCGCCACAGGGGGCTTTGGCACACTCGGGAATAGCCTCAGCCCTCTTCCAGCCACCACCGCAGCGGCTTGCCCTGGGCCGGCCAGAAGCGCATCTGTTCGATGGGCGAGATGTCCCAGCGTTCGACCTTTTCCAGTGCCTGCAAGAAGCGCGACTCCTGCTCCATCAACGCCGGGGCGCAGAGCTTGCGGGTGCTGCCGATCTTGCCGAAGCTCAAGCGATGGCCTTCCAAGGTGTAGGGTGCGAACCAGTGGTTGCAGCCGCCGTTGCCATAGGCCCGGCCGTCATCCCCAAGGGTGATGGTCAGGTGGCTGTAGTCCATCAATGGCCGCTCACCGATCCACTCCAGGATGTAGCTGCGGTTATGTTGCAGTTGCACAGGTTCAGCGGCACACCCCATCAGGCTCATGCCGATCGACGCGGACAGGGCCAAACGTTTCATCAGGCGGCTTCCTGGCAGGTCGGGCACAGGTGTTTTTCACCCACGGTGGTCCAGCCCAGTTCGGCGATTCGTGCGGTGGCGGCCGTTTTCTCGGCCTTGACGCCGAGCTTGGCATCGACGGCGAATTCGAAGCTCAGCGTCTTGGCGCAGCCGTCGCAGTTGACCTGCCAAGTGTGGATCGCCAGTTCGCCGAACACCGGACCGGTGGTCATGGCCGTCCATTGGCCCATGGGCTTGAGCAGGTGCCGCACGGTGTCCACGGTCAGGCGCATGGACAAGTCCTTGCTGCCCTTGAGCGTGACGAGCAATACATCGTTGGCCTGGATCGAACCGCCATTGCCGGTGACCTGGTAGCGGCCCGGCGCCAGGGCACGGACTTCGGTCAAGGTGTGCTGCGGGTTCATCAGGGTGTAGCGGAAATCGTGTTCGGCCATGGGTCCTCCAAATAGGCGCGACATGCTAGCACGGGGCATGGCTGGGGATGGTCTCGATGGTGGGGATCTGGAGATCAGGCCGACGAAACTCCATCCCCTGTGGGAGCGAGCTTGCTCGCGATGGCAGTGTGTCAGTCAACATTGAGGCCGGCTAATGCACCGCTATCGCGAGCAAGCTCGCTCCCACAGGGGGTGTGCTAGCTCAAGGTTTAGCCATCTACCAGGTTCTGTGGCGTGCCAGCCGCCCAGGCGGCGATGTTGTCCAGGGTGGTCATGGCAATGGCGGCCAACGCTTCATGGGTCAGGAACGCCTGGTGGGCGGTGACGATCACGTTGGGAAAGGTCAGCAGCCGTGCCAACACGTCATCCTGTAGGGGCAGGTCGGAGCGGTCCTTGAAAAACAACTGGGCTTCTTCCTCATACACATCCAGGCCCAGATAGCCCAACTGGCCGCTTTTCAAGGCTTCGATCAGGGCCGGTGTGTCCACCAGGCCGCCACGCCCGGTATTGATCAGCATGGCGCCGCGTTGCATCGCGGCCAGGGTTTGGGCGTTGATCAGATGGCGGCTCTGTTCGTTCAGCGGGCAATGCAGGCTGATGATTTGCGCCTGCGCGAGCAGATCGACCAAGGGCAAGTAGCGGGCGCCCAAAGCTTCGACCTCTGGGTTGGGGTAGGGGTCGTAGGCCAGCAGCTGACAGCCGAAGCCGGCCATGATCCGCGCGAACGTGGCGCCGATCTGCCCGGTGCCGATCACGCCGACGGTCTTGCCCACCAGGTCGAACCCGGTCAACCCATGGAGGCTGAAATTGCCGTCCCGGGTGCGGTTGTAGGCACGGTGCAGGCAGCGATTGAGGGCCATGATCAACGCCACGGCATGTTCGGCCACGGCATGGGGCGAGTAGGCCGGGACTCGGACGATGCTCAAGCCAAGGCGCTTGGCGGCGAGCAGGTCGACATGGTTGTAGCCGGCCGAGCGCAGGGCGATCAGCCGCGTACCGCCTGCGGCCAACCGCTCCAGCACCGGGGCGCTGAGGTCGTCGTTGATGAAGGCGCACACCCCTTCATGCCGTTCGGCCAGGGCCACGGTGTCCAGGTTCAGGCGGGCGGGCTGGAAGTGCAATTGAAGGCCCGCGGGCGTCGGGGCCTGGGTGAAACTGTCGCGGTCGTAGGTCTGGCTGCTGAAAAAAATCACGCGCATGGCGGCCTCCTGGCAAAAAACAAACCCGTAGGAGCTGTCGAGCGAAGCGAGGCTGCGATCTTTCGCTTGCGATTCAATCGCCAGGGGTAAGATCGCAGCCTCGTTGCACTCGTCAGCTCCTACAGTCCGGGGTAGGAGCATGGATTTTCAGCGATTCCGGGTCCAGGGGTATTGCCCTGGATCAGGCACTGATACGCGCCTCGCTGGCCAGGCGGTTGATGGCACGCTCCAATTCTTCCAGGGCGACGGCAGCCTTGGGGTCCTGCTGCTTGAGCAGGGTTTCGCTGCGCTGGCAGGCCGCCCGCAATTGCGGCACGCCGCAGTAGCGAGTGGCACCGTGCAGGCGGTGGACCCGTTCGATCAGGGCGTTGTGATCGTTGGCCTCGCAGGCCTGGCGGATCGCCTCACGGTCGGCTTCCAGGGACGCCAGCAGCATCGCCAGCATGTCCGCTGCCAGGTCAGCCTTGCCAGCGGCCAGGCGCAAGCCTTCTTCATGATCGAGCACCAACAGTTCGCTGCCACCCTGGGCATCGCTGCTGCGCTCCGGCGACTGGTTGCGCAGGGCCAGGCCAGTCCATTTGAGCACCACCTGGGCCAGTTGCCGTTCGCTGATGGGTTTGGTCAGGTAGTCGTCCATGCCGCTTTGCAGCAGGGCGCGTTTTTCGTTGGCCATGGCGTGGGCGGTGAGGGCGACGATGGGCAGCGGTGTGCAGTGTCGCTCGCTTTCCCACTGGCGGATCGCCTCGGTGCTCTGGCGACCGTCCATGCCGGGCATCTGCACGTCCATCAACACCAGGTCGAAGGTTTCCTTCTGCACGGCCTTGACCGCTGCGTAGCCGCTTTCCACCGCCAGCACCTTGGCGCCCATGTCTTCGAGCAGGGTCTGCACCAGCAGCAGGTTGGCCGGGTTGTCGTCCACGCACAGCACTTTCGGGGCACGGCTGGCAACCGGCTCGCTGGGTTCGCTGCGGGTCGGGCGCGGGTTGACCAGGTCGGACAGCGAGCGGCGCAACTTGCGGGTGCAGGCCGGCTTGGCCTGCAACTGACTGTGCGGGTTGGGCACCGAGAGGTGGTACAGCGTCTGCTCGGTGGTGGGGCACAGCACGAGCACTTTGCAGCCCAGGTGCTCAAGGTCCCAGATGTGCTGGTTGAGGCGCTCCGGCGGCATGTCGTTGCTGGTGATGCCCAGCACGGCCAGATCGATCGCCTGGTCGGTCTGGTGGGCGACGGTGATGCCGTTGGTCAGGCTCTCCAGGGTGTTGAACGGCGTCACTTGCAGGCCGCAGTCTTCGAGCTGGTGCTGCAAGGCCTGGCGGGCCAGTTCATGGTTCTCCAGTACCGCCACGCGCCGGCCCAGCAACGGCGGGCCGGGCAGGTCTTCGGCATCGTCACGGGTCTTGGGCAGGCGCAGGCTGATCCAGAACTCCGAGCCTTCCCCCGGTGTGCTATCGACGCCGATCTCGCCACCCATCTGTTCCACCAGGCGCTTGGAAATCACCAGGCCCAAGCCGGTGCCACCCGGTTGCCGCGATAGTGAGTTGTCAGCCTGGCTGAACGCTTGGAACAACGCCCGCACGTCCTGGCTGGACAGGCCGATGCCGGTGTCCTGGATGCTGATGCGCAACTGCACGCTGTCTTCGTGCTCGTCCTCGAGCATGGCCCGGGCGACGATGGTGCCCTCGCGGGTAAACTTGATGGCGTTGCTCACCAGGTTGGTGAGGATCTGCTTGAGGCGCAGTGGATCGCCCACCAGCGACAGCGGCGTGTCCCGATAGACCAAACTCACCAGTTCCAACTGCTTGGCGTGGGCGGCGGGGGCAAGGATGGTCAGGGTGTCCTGCAACAGGTCCCGCAGATTGAACGGAATACTGTCGAGCACCAGCTTGCCGGCCTCGATCTTCGAAAAGTCGAGGATTTCATTGATGATCCCCAGCAGGCTGTCGGCGGATTTCTCGATGGTGCCCAAGTAGTCGAGCTGGCGCGGGGTCAGTTCGCTTTTCTGCAACAGGTGGGTAAAACCGAGAATGCCGTTGAGCGGTGTGCGAATTTCATGGCTCATGTTTGCCAGGAACTCGGATTTGATCCGGCTCGCTTCCAGGGCTTCCTTGCGGGCAAGGTCCAGCTCGATGTTCTGGATCTCGATGGTTTCCAGGTTCTGGCGCACGTCTTCAGTGGCTTGGTCGATGCTGTGCTGCAATTCTTCCTGGGCGTTCTGCAAAGTGCTGGCCATGCGATTGATGCCCGAGGCCAGCTCGTCCAGCTCCTGGCTGCCCAGCGGTGGCAGGCGGGTTTCCAGGTGCCCGTCCTTGAGTTGCGCCACGGCGTGCTTGATCTGGCTCAGCGGACGGTTGATCGTGCGCCCCATGCGCAGGGCCAGCAGCGCGGTCAGGCCCAGGCAGGCGGCGATCAACAGCAGGCTGGCGAACATACTGCGATAACCGCTTAGCAACATGCCGCTGTGGGACAACTCCAACTCGACCCAGCCCAGCAGGCGGTCGGTTTCTTCGGGAATCAGTTCGCCCGCCAGGTTGCGGTGCTTGCCGAATACCGGCAATAGATAACGCGTAGCGTCGTTGCCGGTGCGTTGCAGCAACTGCGCACTGTTGCCCTCCGGTGCCCGGTTGAGCATGGTCGGGCCGGCGTGGGCCAGCGGCGCAGTGTAGCGATTTGCGGGCGGGGGATCTTTGTAAAATTCGTGTCGGCCGTGCATCGGATCGACCCGAGGGTTGTTGCAGCGCGATCTGCAATCGCTTGGTGGGTATTCGCTGGCAGACCAGGAATGCAACCGTATCTTCGATCCGCTCACCCGCCTTGATGGCTCCCGCCCAGGGGGACGGCTGTGGGCGCGGAATGGCAGGAGGGGGGTGATTGATCTATGGGTTGGTGCTCAGTCGTACGAAAAGATGAGCAGTCATGCTGTGGATGGAAGTGCAAGCCTAGGCAACCGGCTTTCTTTGAATGAAAATTTTTCAGCGCAAGTCTCAAAATCACTTTTTAAGTTGCTTAGGTAACGTGTGAGCCTTTTTCTTACATCGGTCTGTTGAAGATCTTGGGACGTTATGCCGTACCGCGGCGGGGCGTAGATCTTCTCATGGGCGTCCGTTTGGGTCACCCCTACATGTGTAGGGTGCAGATTTTTGTATTTGGTCGCTATCGTTGAGTCGAATGTGCTGGTCGACGCGGCATAGGTTGAGCGATCTATGAAAAATATAAGACCTGCCTGAAGTCTCCGTGAGTTTCAGGGTGGAAGAAGTAAAGGTGCTTTCGTTGCTATCTTTAAAGTCAGTTTTTATTCTTGTTTTTATCGGGCTGATAATTCGGTTGGTTGCGTAGTTTTGGGCGCTACGGTGTTCTTTTAAATTGGTGAAAATATGGAGTTCATACTGTTCTTGGTTCTTCTCTCTCTTGGGGTTGATTTTGTTTTGTTGGGTGCGACTAAGGCTTTTGCTTATTTTCTAAAATGTCGGTATGGGTATGTGCTTCCCAAATTGTATGGGCGGCTGGTTGTCCTGCCGTTTAGTGTGTGGTTCGTTATATTTGTGGTGCCTCCGCTAATGGCGAGCTTTGGCTACTGAGTTTGCAATGTTGGCGGGGTGTTCGCTGGCGCTTGATCGACATTGTGGTTGGCGTTGCTGTAAGTTGTGATCTGGGGTTTTAATTAGGAGGGTGGTGTGAATAATGAAGTAGTCTTGAATTATTTTGATTTTTCTGTCTATTTGGTAGGGAGTATATTAATTCTTATTATTTTAAGTTTTCTTAAGGTGGATTTGTGGTTGGTCTTGCTTGTGATATTTGTTTGGCTTTTGTTTGTTTTGGTGTTGTATTTTAAGGGGCGTAGATTGCTTTGGCTGGAAGGAGAATATATTTGCTTTAGGCGTAGATTTAAGACGGTCTCGTTTGATCGAGGTGTTGTTGAGGTAAGTGTCAGAAATTGTGTGTTTACATCAATTGAGGTAGTGATAAATATGCCTGGACGAAGGGAGGTTTTCTTGCTGCCAAGGTTTATACCTGAAGAGCAACGAGAGTTTGTGATCAAAATGATTGAAGGGTTTTGCTTGGAACATAATATAACTTATCTGTGATTTTTTTGAGTTTGAGTCTCAGGTTGTCGATATTTTACTTCGAATGAGGGGAGTTAGGCTGATATTTAATGTCTGGCTCCTTTGTATTGGTGTGGTTTGTGTGTTCGATTACAGGGGAGAGATGTCTATGTTGTTGGAAGGTGTGACAGGGGCTGTGGCGGGTTTAGCAATAGGGTTATTTTTTAAAGGTGTTGAGTTTATCTTGAAGAGAGTGTGCGGTTATGTTGTTTCAGAGGGGTATAAACAGTTGTGTTGTTTTTTTTTTTTTTTTTTTTTTTTTTTTTTTTTTTTTTTTTTTTTTTGGGGGGGGGGGGGCATGTTCATGGTTGTGTATGGGTTACCTGCTTTGTATGCTTATATTGGTGTCAGTTAAGTGTTGTGCTCAGGAGATCCCGTCTACGTAAGTGGTTTGATTCTATATTTTTAATGGTGCGATACTGACGGGGTGTAAAGTGCGTAATGCTTTTAAGGCTTGTTTAGCTTCTCCGAGAACAACTTCCCTCTGGAATTTACCCCTTTCTTTCGTAAAATTGAGGAGACGTATTCTCGCACCGTGAAATCGCTAATGCCGAGCGCTAAAGCTATTCTTTTGTTTGTTTCACCTTGCAGAAGTAACTGCAAGACTTCGTGCTCTCGCTTTGTTAAGTTTTTATTATTTTTCTTCAATTGACTGTTCCTTGATTAAGATCGAGCGCTGAATTGCTTGGTAATAATATTATCGGTATATCTGATGGCTCGCTAGTTCATGGAGGTCTCGACGAGTCGCGGGAAAGATCCGATAAAAAATCGTGTTCCTACAGATTTTTATGTGCTGCGAGGAAAGAACTTCCCTTGCGGGGTAATAAGTACTACAGAAAGTGGCAGGTCTGACAGTTAGATGGAGCGAATATGGAGGAAGCACCAGGTTGGCTACGTCTTTATAGCTTCTCCCTGTTCGGATACGCTCCTGTCGTCCTGCGGCTGCTTTGGGTCTGGTAACGTCCCTTAAATCATCGAGCGTGGCCCCCATGGCGAGGGAGCTTGCTCTCTGGGCGCAACTTTTACCTCCAGCTTGAGCGGCGTAGCCAGGCTGTCAATGGGGTTTCGGAAGTCGACGGGGTTGGGGTGTAGATAGACTTTTTCGACTTGGGTGTCGGGTCGATCAGCGGATGGGCTTGAGAAGGGAATCGGGGGCGCAGCATTCGAGATCAGATGGAGGGGATGAAGGCGGATTTTAACTTTGTGCATAAATCAATGATAAAACCTTGGCGTAGGGACAGGCCTGGTCTCCCAGCTAGTCATTGACTACAGCCGGGATGCCGGTAGCCAATTCGCATTTTCCAATCAGGCGAGGAAAGTCGAGGAAGGGTTCCGTCGGGGAGGGCGCACCAGTCCCAGCCCCGCGAACCTGTTAGATCCTCTCCTACTCCCGACGCAGATCACGTGCCCGCTCACCCTCCCCAGTCACCAGCCACACTTCACTGACACTCAGCAAACGGGCCAATTGCTCCACCCGCAGCCGAGGTATACCCCGCGCGCTCCAGTTAGTCAGGCATTGAGGGCTGATACCGAGCACCTCGGCAAATCCTGAGGGAGAGATGTCGTACTCTTCCAATAGGTTACGCAAGCGTTGCCCGCAAGCGCGCCGAGCGCTGGGGTGTGGATCTTTTTGTTTCGCGTCGACCATCGTTATTGCTCAACACCTACTAATAATACGTTTAGCGGTACGACTGTAAAGAACGCGGTGCAAAGCCAGATAGCTTTAAACGCCTGGTCGTCGATATAAAAGGAACGAGCCCACAAACAGACAGGAAGAGTGCCTACGGACGGTACTTACAACAGAGATACATGCATGATTTGAGCGCTCAGGCCTGTAGGAAAAAGGTTGTGTGGAGTACGGAATCGACCACATAGGCCTGAGCATCACGTGCGCGAGCGCGGATTTGGTGGCGGGGGACAAGCTCCTCCATCCAGCAGCGCCCCCGGCTTTCGCCTCGCTTATTCCCATAAGCCATAACCCCCTTACTTTGCGTGATATGGCCTCGCCGGGTTTGCCGGTATGATAGGCGCCCCCGCAGCCCGGATTGCGAATACGCCATGACTTTGCAGTACCCCACCATCGCCGATTGCGTCGGCAACACTCCGCTGGTCCGCTTGCAGCGCTTGCCCGGCGAGACCACCAATACGCTTTTGCTCAAGCTCGAAGGGAATAACCCGGCGGGTTCGGTCAAGGACCGGCCGGCGTTGTCGATGATCACCCGTGGTGAATTGCGTGGGCAGATCCTCCCCGGCGATACGCTGATCGAGGCGACCTCCGGCAACACCGGTATTGCCTTGGCGATGGCGGCGGCGATCAAGGGCTACAAGATGATCCTGATCATGCCCGACAACTCCAGCGCCGAGCGCAAGGCGGCGATGACGGCCTACGGCGCCGAGTTGATCCTGGTGACTCAGGAGCAGGGCATGGAAGGCGCCCGGGACCTGGCTGAGCGCATGCAGGCCGAGGGGCGCGGCAAGGTGCTGGATCAGTTCGCCAACGGCGACAATCCCGAGGCCCACTACACCACCACCGGCCCTGAGATCTGGCGCCAGACCGACGGCACGATCACCCATTTCGTCAGTTCGATGGGCACTACCGGCACCATCATGGGCACCTCGCGCTACCTGAAAGAGCAAAACCCGAATGTGCAGATCATCGGCCTGCAACCGATGGAAGGCTCGGCCATCCCCGGCATCCGCCGCTGGCCCGAAGAGTATCTGCCGAAGATCTACCAGGCCGAGCGCGTGGATCGCATCATCGACATGGCCCAGAGCGAAGCCGAGGACGTGACCCGTCGCCTGGCGCGCGAAGAAGGCATCTTTTGTGGCGTGTCTTCGGGCGGTGCCGTGGCGGGGATGCTGCGCTTGTCCAAGGAAGTGGAGAATGCGGTGATCGTCGCGATCATCTGTGACCGTGGCGACCGTTACCTGTCGACCGGCATTTTCGACGCGCCCAACTGATGGCCAAGCAAGAAAGAGGCTTGCGCTTCCAGCCCAGCGGCGGAAGCCGGGCCCCGCAGGTGCCCAACGGTAAGAAGCAGCGCTTGACCATTGAACGCCTGGCCAACGATGGCCGAGGCATTGCGTTCGTCGAGGGCCGGACCTGGTTCGTCATCGGCGCCCTGGCCGGTGAAGAGGTCGAGGCGCGGGTGCTCGGTGCCCACGGCAAAGTGGTCGAGGCCCGCACCGAGCGGGTGTTCGTGTCCAGTGAACTGCGCCGCGTTGCGCCGTGCATCCATGCCGGTCGTTGCGGCGGTTGCAGCGTCCAACATTTGCCCCATGACGAACAACTCGCCCTGAAACAGCGCATGCTCGCCGAGCAGTTGTCGCGGGTGGCCGGGGTCGAGCCGGATGAATGGGCCGCGCCGTTGAGCGGGCCGGAGTTTGGTTATCGACGTCGCGCCCGGGTGGCAGTGCGTTGGGATCAGAAGGCGAAAAAGCTCGAAGTGGGTTTCCGCGCCGCTGGCACCCAGGACATCGTCGCCATTGGTGATTGCCCGGTGCTGGTACAGCCCTTGCAGCCGATCATGAGTCGCCTGCCGGAGATGCTTCGACGTTTGAGCAAACCCCAGGCGTTGGGGCATGTGGAATTGTTCGCCGGCTCGGCTATCGCGGTATTGCTGCGCCACATGGCGCCGCTGTCGGAGGCCGACCTGACGATCCTCAAGGATTTCTGCGCGTTTCATGAAGCCCAGTTGTGGTTGCACGGTGAAGGTGGACCGCAACCGGTCGAGCCCGGGCAGGCCCTGGGGTTTCGCTTGGACGCCTGGGACCTTGAGCTGGCGTACCGGCCTGGGGATTTCATCCAGGTGAACGCCGGGGTCAACGAGGCGATGATCGCCCAGGCCCTGCAATGGCTGGCGCCGCGAGCCGAGGAACGGGTGCTGGATCTGTTCTGCGGCCTGGGCAACTTTGCCTTGCCGCTGGCCAAAAGCGTGCGCCAAGTGGTGGCCGTCGAAGGCGTGCAAACCATGGTGGAGCGTGCGGCGGCCAATGCCGTCAGCA
Source organism: Pseudomonas beijingensis (assembly GCF_030687295.1). NCBI lineage: Bacteria > Pseudomonadati > Pseudomonadota > Gammaproteobacteria > Pseudomonadales > Pseudomonadaceae > Pseudomonas > Pseudomonas beijingensis. Next base: position 766,580 of record NZ_CP117425.1, read on the forward strand.
ACAATTTGAATAACACTGCCTTTTTTCAGGCCGATTTATCCCAGCCTCTGGCGGATGCCGAATGGATCGGCGAAGGCTTTTCTGCGGTACTCTTGGACCCACCCCGTGACGGTGCTTTCGAGGTGGTGCGCAAGCTGTCGTCCCTGGGTGCCAAGCGGTTGGTTTATGTTTCGTGCAACCCGGCAACTTTGGCCCGGGATACGGTCGAACTGATCAAGCAGGGCTACCGGTTAAAACGTGCCGGGATTCTCGATATGTTTCCTCAAACGGCGCATGTCGAGGCCATGGCGTTATTTGAAGCGAGCCAGGATGGCTTGTCCGACTGACCCGCTCGTGCCAATCCGCCACAGTCCTGGGCGCAAACACGGGCATAAAGGTCAGCGAAGTTGACGCATTGAATCTGCGTCGTAGGGAAGGTAAGTAAAGATGGTACAGGTGAGAGCACACCAGCCGATCAACACCGACGGCAGTATCAATCTCGAGGCTTGGCTCGATCATGCGGTCAGCGTCGACATGGCACTGGATCGCGAGGCCTTGAAGGCCGCCTGCGAGTTCGCTCGCGAGGCGGAGCAGCAACACAACGCGGCGAAAAACCTGTGGTCCGAAGGCACCTCGAGTTTCCAGACGGGCCTGGAAATCGCCGAAATTCTTGCTGACCTCAAGCTCGACCAGGATTCCCTGGTGGCGGCGGTGCTGTACCGCGGCGTGCGCGAAGGGCAGATCCAGCTTCCGGTGGTCAGCCAGCGCTTTGGCACCGTGGTGGCCAAGCTGATCGACGGCGTGCTGCGCATGGCCGCCATCAGCGCCAGCCTCAGCCCGCGCCAGTCCATGGTGCTGGGCACCCAGGGCCAGGTGGAAAACCTGCGCAAGATGCTGGTAGCGATGGTCGACGACGTGCGCGTCGCGCTGATCAAGCTGGCCGAGCGCACCTGTGCGATCCGCGCCGTGAAGTCCGCCGATGACGAAAAGCGCAATCGCGTCGCCCGGGAGGTGTTCGACATCTATGCGCCCCTGGCCCATCGTCTCGGCATCGGTCACATCAAGTGGGAGCTGGAGGATTTGTCCTTCCGCTACCTGGAACCCGATCAATACAAGCAGATCGCCAAGCTGTTGCATGAACGACGCCTGGATCGCGAGCGCTTCATCACCGATGTGATGACCCAGTTGCGCGAAGAATTGCAGGCCACGGGCGTGGAAGCCGACATCAGTGGCCGGGCCAAGCACATCTACTCGATCTGGCGAAAAATGCAGCGCAAGGGCCTGGAGTTCAGCCAGATCTACGACGTTCGCGCCGTTCGTGTACTGGTCCCGGAAATGCGCGACTGCTACACCGCTCTGGGGATCGTCCACACCTTGTGGCGACACATTCCCAAGGAGTTCGACGACTACATCGCCAACCCCAAGGAAAACGGCTATCGCTCGTTGCACACCGCGGTGATCGGCCCCGAGGGCAAGGTGCTGGAAGTGCAGATCCGCACCCACTCCATGCACGAGGAAGCCGAGTTGGGCGTCTGCGCCCACTGGAAATACAAGGGCACCGACGTCAAGTCCGGGTCCAACCACTACGAAGAGAAAATCTCCTGGCTGCGTCAGGTGCTCGAGTGGCATGAGGAACTGGGTGACATCGGCGGCCTGGCCGAACAGCTGCGCGTCGACATCGAACCGGACCGGGTCTATATCTTCACCCCCGACGGCCACGCGATCGACCTGCCCAAGGGCGCGACACCGCTGGACTTCGCCTACCGGGTCCACACCGAGATCGGCCACAACTGCCGCGGTGCCAAGATCAACGGGCGGATCGTGCCACTCAACTACAGCCTGCAGACCGGTGAACAGGTCGAGATCATCACCAGCAAGCACGGCACGCCGAGCCGCGACTGGCTGAACCCGAACCTGGGCTACATCACCACCTCCCGGGCGCGGGCGAAAATCGTTCACTGGTTCAAGTTGCAGGCCCGCGACCAGAACGTCGCCGCCGGCAAGACCTTGCTCGAGCGTGAACTCGGTCGCCTGGGCTTGCCGCAGGTTGACTTCGACAAGCTGGCCGAAAAAGCCAACATGAAAACCGCCGAGGACATGTTTGCCGCCCTCGGTGCCGGCGATCTGCGCCTGGCGCAGTTGGTCAACCTGGCCCAGCAACTGGTGGAGCCGGAGCGGGGCAACGAGCAACTGGAGTTGATCCCACGCAAGGCCACCGGCTACAAGCCGGGCAAGCGCGGCGATATCCAGATCCAGGGCGTGGGCAACCTGATGACCCAGATGGCCGGCTGCTGCCAGCCGTTGCCAGGGGATGCGATCGTCGGCTACATCACCCAGGGCCGCGGCGTGAGCATCCACCGCCAGGACTGTGCCTCGGTGCTGCAACTGGCCGGTCGCGAGCCGGAGCGGATCATCCAGGTCAGCTGGGGCCCGGTGCCGGTGCTCACCTATCCGGTGGACATCGTCATCCGCGCCTACGACCGATCCGGTCTGCTGCGTGACGTGTCCCAGGTGTTGCTGAACGAGCGGATCAACGTGCTGGCGGTCAACACCCGTTCGAACAAGGAAGACAACACCGCGCTGATGTCCCTGACCATCGAGATTCCGGGGTTGGATGCGCTGGGGCGGTTGCTGGGGCGGATTTCCCAGTTGCCGAACATCATCGAGACCCGGCGTAACCGGACGCCGGGTTAAGCGCAGTCCAAAAATGTGGGAACAAGCCTGTGGGAGCAAAGTCTGTGGGAGCAAAGCTTGCTCGCGATTGTGGTAGTGGTCCCAGCCTATCTGGAGACTGACTCACCGTTATCGCGAGCAAGCTTTGCTCCCACAGGGCTGCTCCCACAGACGTGCTCCCACAGGCGTGCGCTCATTGAATTATTTCCCACAGGGCTTTTTTGTAATGGGATGGATTGATGTACAGCCTCGAAGACCTGCTCCACCTGATGAACCGCCTGCGGGACCCGCAGTACGGCTGCCCGTGGGACATCAAGCAAACCTACGCCACCATCGTTTCCCATACGCTTGAAGAAGCCTACGAGGTGGCCGATGCGATCGAGCGCGGCGATTTCGATCACTTGCAGGGCGAGTTGGGCGATCTGTTGTTCCAGGTGGTGTATTACAGCCAGTTGGCCCGGGAAGAAAACCGCTTCGAATTCGCTGGCGTGGTCGACAGCATCACCCGCAAGCTGATCCGCCGCCATCCTCATGTATTTCCTACCGGTGACCTGTATGCGCCCGTGGATATCCCGCGCCTGAGCGAAGAACAGGTCAAGCAGCGCTGGGAAGAAATCAAGGCTGAGGAACGGGCCGAGAAAGCCTCGGCGCCCGAGCAATTGTCGCTACTCGACGATGTACCGGGGGCGCTGCCGGCGTTGTCCCGCTCGGCGAAGCTGCAGAAGCGTGCCGGCCAGGTCGGTTTCGACTGGCCAGGGCCTTTGCCGGTGCTCGATAAAGTCCGCGAGGAACTGGACGAAGTGCTCGAAGCCATGGCCGACAATGACCCGGAGGCCGTCAGCGATGAGATCGGCGATCTGCTGTTCAGTGTGGTGAACCTGGCTCGCCACCTCAAAGTTGACCCGGAAACGGCCCTGCGTGGGGCCAACGGGAAATTCGAACGACGTTTCCGATTTATCGAACAGGCATTGCGCGATACCTACCGTCCCATGGAAGATTGCACCCTCGAAGAGTTGGACGCCTTGTGGGGCGAAGCCAAACGTCAGGAAAAGAATTTGCCCAGCTGTGGCTGAGGCCGTTGCCTAAGTGAGTAAGCACCATGAGCCTTTCCCTTCGCGACCAGTTGCTCAAAGCAGGGCTGGTCAACCAAAAGCAGGCCAAGCAGGTCAGCAAAGAAAAACAGAAGCAGCAGCGCCTGGCCCACAAGGGCCAGATCGAGCTGGATGACTCCCAGCAGCGCGCGGCCCAGGAGGCCATGGCCGAGAAGGTCAAGCGCGACCAGGAACTCAACCGCCAGCAGCAGGAAAAGGCCGAGCAGAAGGCCCGGGCCGCACAGATCAAGCAATTGATCGAAGTTTCGCGCCTGCCGAAGCTGACCACCGAGGACTATTACAACTTCGTTGACGACAAGAAGGTCAAGCGCATCTCGGTCAATACCCTGATGCGTAACAAGTTGAGCAGTGGATCCCTGGCGATCGTCCACCACGCCGGCGGCTACGAAGTGATCCCGCGCGAGGCCGCCCTGAAGATCCAGGAACGCGACCCCAAGCGCATCGTCCAGCTCAACACCCAGACTGAAGAAGTGGATGCCGATGATCCGTACGCGGCGTATCAGATTCCGGATGATTTGATGTGGTAAGCCGGACAGCAAGCTAAACGCAAAACCTGGAACATCAGCAGAAATCTCTAGGAAAACTGTGGGAGCAAAGCTTGCTCGCGATAGCTGTATCAGGCAATATTTTTCTGTCTGGCACAGTGCTATCGCGAGCAAGCTTTGCTCCCACAGGTTCATGGGGGTTCTGTCGTTCAGGATTCTGCCATTTCACGCGAGCGCAGTCGTTCCTCGCGCTCCAGCTCAGCCTTGTAGCTATGGGCGTCCGTTTCGGAGTGGAACATCCCCACCAGTAGATCCTGTTGATGCACGTCCCAAATCCGAATGCCGGCGGCAATGCCTTCGTGGGACATATGAGCGTCGTCGCGTTCAGTTACTTTCACAGTCATCTTGCAAGCTCCAATCTCTGTTATCTGCAGCAAGGCGTGTGCAGGACTTTGTTATAGGTTTGGATAGCGTGCTAAGTAAATGCCTCGGTTCGTTAAGAAGTTTTCATGCAAAGCGCAACAATCCTGCAGGCCAGGCAGTGCGCGGCATTCGGTCGCAGGTGGCGTTCATGAAGAAGTTTTCATGTTGCAGCGCAGTCCTTGATTGAAAGCAAACCCCCCTGTGGGAGCGAGCTTGCTCGCGATAGCGGTGTATCAGTTGGTGGTGATGTTGACTGTGAAGCCGTCATCGCGAGCAAGCTCGCTCCCACAGGGGGTAGGTGGTGGGTTTGAAACTCGGGCAACAAAAAGCCCCGCATGTGCGGGGCTTCTTGTTATCGGCTTGGATCAGCTGCCTTTCACAGCCTTGCCGTTGACCGTGCCGTCCTGGAGCATGATGTTGTACTCCTTGCCGTCGGTCTCGACCTGTTGCAGGCGCACCAGCAGGTAATCCCAGTCCTTGGCGAACCAGAGCACGGTGATGCGTTTGCTTTGTGTCGGGTCGCGCACGCGCTCGACCTTGATCGCGTCGATCTGGCCAGCCTTGGTGTCGACCTTTTCCGAGCCCAGCACGCGGAAGTCATAGGTATCGACTTCGCCGTCATCGACGACCTGGTAGCTCATGCTTTTCTTGCCGGCCGCCACGTCGTGCTGCAGGGCCAACTGATAAGTGGATTTATCGACCATGCCACGGTTGAGCGGCAGTTTGACCGCATCGCCGCGATCGGTGCCGGTGACCATCTTGGTGTTCCAGTCGAAGTCCAGGTCGGCCTTCTTGGCTTTGCCCAGGCCACCGCGTTCGAAGTGGTAGGACTGTGGCAGCAGGGTGTCCTTGTCCAGGGTCAGCGTGCTTTCTTCGGTCAGGCTGGCGATCATCATCGAAGCCTTGAAGCTCAGCTTCCAGGTGCCGTTGGCCTCCTTGGTCAGGTTGCGCTCGGCGGTGCCGCTCATGGGCAACTGTTTCCAGTCGGCGGTGTAGCTGGCGGAGAACGGTTGAAGTTCTGCAGCCTGTGCCAGGGGCAAGGCCAGCAGAGCGCAAGCGAAGAGCAGGGCGCGACGCATAAAATCTCCTAGTATCGAATCAAATGGCCGCTGGCGGCGAGTAACTGGCCGTCCAGTGAGGCACCGCGATCGTCGAGGGTCAGCCGTCCTTCGGCAAACCAACGCACGGCCATCGGGTAGATCTGGTGCTCGCGGGCGTGAACCCGTTGCGCCAGGCTTTGTGGCGTGTCGTGCAACTCTACCGGTATTACTGCCTGTACGACCAGTGGTCCGCCATCGAGTTCCTCGGTGACAAAGTGCACCGAGCAGCCATGCTCCGTGTCTCCGGCCTCCAGCGCCCGCTGGTGAGTATGTAACCCTTTGTATTTGGGCAGCAGCGAGGGATGGATATTGAACAGGCGGCCCTGGTAGTGACGCACGAAGCCAGCGCTGAGGATGCGCATGAAGCCAGCGAGTACGACCAGTTGCGGATTGAAGGTGTCGATCTGTTCCATCAGCGCGGCGTCAAAGGCTTCGCGGCCCTCGAACGCCTTGTGATCGAGGACGCGGGTGTCAATCCCTGCGTCCCTGGCGCGTTGCAGGCCGTAGGCATCGGCGCGGTTGGAAATCACCGCGCGGATACGGACCGGGCTGTCGCCGGTCCGCGTGCTGTCGATCAAGGCCTGCAAGTTGCTGCCGGTGCCGGACAGCAGCACCACCACGTCACAGGTTGCGGACATCAGTGCGCCTTAAGGTTTTTCAGCTCGACCTGTGCAGCGCCTTCGGCCGCGGTGGCGATCTGGCCGATGACCCAAGGCTGCTCGCCGGCTTCACGCAGGACGTTCAGGGCGGTCTCGACGTGCTCCTGGGCTACGCAGATGACCATGCCCACGCCGCAGTTCAGCACGCGGTGCATTTCGGTTTCATCGACATTGCCTTTCTCTTGCAACCAGTCGAACACCACCGGGCGGGTCCAGCTCGCCACGTCGACCACGGCCTGGGCGCCTTTTGGCAGCACGCGCGGGATGTTGTCCAACAGGCCACCACCGGTGATGTGGGCCATGGCCTTGACGGCGCCGGTGTCCTTGATCAGCTTGAGCAGCGGCTTGACGTAGATGCGGGTCGGGGCCATCAGCAGGTCGGCCAGTGGCTTGCCGTCGAGCTGGGTGTTTTCAATGTCGGCACCCGAGACTTCGATGATCTTGCGGATCAGCGAGTAGCCGTTGGAGTGCGGGCCGGAGGACGGCAGGGCGAGCAGGGCGTCGCCGGCAGCGACTTTCGAACCGTCGATGATCTCGGCTTTTTCCACGACGCCGACGCAGAAGCCGGCCAGGTCGTAGTCTTCGCCTTCGTACATGCCGGGCATTTCAGCGGTTTCGCCGCCGACCAGGGAGCAGCCGGACAATTCGCAGCCAGCGCCGATGCCGGTCACCACTTGGGCGGCGGTGTCGACGTTCAGTTTGCCGGTGGCGTAGTAGTCAAGGAAGAACAGTGGCTCGGCGCCGCAGACCACCAGGTCGTTCACGCACATGGCCACCAGGTCGATGCCGATGCTGTCGTGCTTGTTCAGGTTCAGGGCCAGGCGCAGCTTGGTGCCGACGCCGTCGGTGCCCGAGACCAGGACCGGTTGCTTGTAGCCGGCCGGGATCTCGCAGAGGGCGCCGAAACCGCCCAGGCCGCCCATGACTTCCGGACGCGCAGTGCGCTTGGCGACGCTCTTGATGCGTTCGACCAATGCTTCACCGGCGTCGATGTCTACACCGGCGTCCTTGTAGCTCAGGGAGGGTTGCTTGCTCATGATCCAGGCCTTTAGGGGGGATTTCTGGGTAACGACCGACGCCGGGGCCATTGAATAACCGTTGTACGAATTATTCCGGGAGCCCAGCCATTGCCGGTCTGCGAAGGCGCGCGATTTTATCAGGCTTGAGGGGCAGCGGCCATCCTCGCGCCGACGGGCAGGGACATAATCCACGGAAAAAAACCGATATTTCTTATATTGGTACTGCGCAACGCCTCTGTATAAGGTGTAGCGGTAACCGGTTATGGTGATGACCGTGCGAAACTTCCACCGGGGGTGTGAATGTTTTGCCGGGTGCTGTGGTCACAGCCATGCTCAATCTTCTTCACACGGCCTGTTCCAGCCGTTATGTCCGGGAATCTTCCATGCGTTTGTTGAAATTCTTGTCCGTGGCCTGCTTGTCGTTGATCAGCCTGGCGAGCCATGCCGAAACCGTCAATGGCCTCTATCAAGTGCTCGAACCGGTCACCAGCCAGACGCCGGAGGAGCGCAACCAGGCGACGCTGCGCGCCCTGGACACGCTGGTGCTGCGCCTGACCGGCGACGCCAAGGCGGCCCAGAACCCCGGGTTGGCGGCCATTCGCCAGGACCCGCAACAGATCATTCTTCAATATGGCTACGACGCCGGCCCGCCGGAAAGCCTCAAGGTGGACTTCGACCCGGCAAGCACCGATCGGGCATTGCGCTCGGCAGGTTTGTCGTTGTGGAGCGCGAACCGGCCATCGATCCTGGGCTGGTGGCTGAACGATTCGGCCGAGGGCTCCAGCCTGGTGGGCGACGGCCAGGCCAGCGCCACGCCGCTGCGGCGTGCCGCGCAGCATCGGGGCCTGGCACTGCACCTGCCGCTGGCGGATTTGAGCGAGCAGATCGTCGCCACCGCGCCGAACCTGGAAGGCAGCGACCCGGCGCCGTTGCGCGATGCCTCGGAGCGCTACGCGACGGATGCCTTGCTGGCGGTGCATGCCAAGGAAGAGGGCGGCCAGTGGCATGGCACCTGGCGCCTGTGGCTGGGGGATCAGCGCGAGCAGGGCACGGCCCAGGGCGCCGATCCTGCGGCCTTGGCCGATGCGGTCATGCTCGCGGTGAGTCAGCGACTGGCGCCGCGTTTCGTTGCCAAGCCGGGCGTGGCCACCGAGCAACTGTTGGAGGTGCAGGGCATGAACCTGGAGCGTTATGCGGCGCTAGGGCGTCTACTCGAACCGTTCGCTGGGCAGTTGCAGCGGGTTGAAGGGGACCGGATCGTCTATCGGGTCAACGGCAGCGCCGAACAATTGAAGGCGCAGTTGGCCCTGGCAAAACTGCAGGAAGTTCCAGCCGGTGAGGCCCACGCGCCGGTGCCGGTGGCGCCGCCCGCCACCGATGGCTCGACCCCGGTTGCGGCACCAGCGCCAGCACCGGCCGCCAACTTGCGGTTCCGCTGGTAGGTTGTCTTTCTTTATATAGCTAGGAGTGGTTCATGGGCGATACGCGGCGTTGGTTCTGGTTGGGCGGGGTTGCCCTGCTGTTCGCGCTTATCTATTTGTTGCACCCGATCCTCACGCCGTTCCTGGTTGCCTTGTTGTTGGCCTATCTGTTCGATCCGGTGGTGGATCGCCTGGAAAAACTCGGCCTGTCGCGGACCTGGGGCGTGGTGGCGGTGTTTGCGCTGTTCACACTGATTGTGAGCGCTCTGTTACTGGTGCTGATACCGATGCTCGCCAAGCAACTGGTGCGCCTGTACGAATTGGCGCCGCAGATGCTCGACTGGTTGCAGCACAGCGCGGTGCCGTGGGTGCAGTCGAAATTGGGCTTGGCCGACGGTTTCTGGAAGTTCGACAAGGTCAAGGCCGCCATCAGCGAGCACATGGGCCAGACTACCGACATTGTCGGCGTGGTGTTGAGCCAGGCCACGGCCTCGGGTTTGGCGTTGATGGGTTGGCTGGCGAACCTGGTGCTGATTCCGGTGGTGGCCTTCTATCTGCTGCGGGACTGGGACCTGATGATGGCCAGGATCCGCAGCCTGCTGCCGCGTCATCGCGAAGAACGCATCATGACCCTGACCGGTGAATGCCATGAAGTGTTGGGGGCGTTCGTGCGCGGGCAGTTGCTGGTGATGGTGGCCCTGGGTTTCATCTATGCGGCCGGGCTGATGCTGGTGGGGCTGGAGCTGGGGCTGTTGATCGGCTTGATCGCCGGGCTGGCGGCCATCGTGCCCTACATGGGGTTCGTGATCGGGATTGGCGCGGCGCTGGTTGCCGGGCTGTTCCAGTTCGGCGGCGACTTGTACCCGATGGTCGGCATCGTGGCGGTGTTCATGGTCGGGCAGGCCTTGGAGGGCATGGTGCTGACGCCGCTGTTGGTGGGTGATCGGATTGGCCTGCATCCGGTGGCGGTGATCTTCGCGATCCTGGCCGGTGGCGAGTTGTTCGGTTTCACCGGGATCCTGCTGGCGCTGCCGGTGGCGGCGGTGATCATGGTGCTGGTGCGCCATATGCACGATCTGTACAAGGATTCGGACATCTACAGCGGCGCCGAAGACCCTGATCTGTAGGGCAAATGGCCGGCGGGGTGTCAGGGAAACTGACGCTCCACGGCCTTGCCGCTGCAAACCTTTGATTTTGCTCGTGGTCCGGCGCATTGTGCGGTCCGCGCCACGGGTATAAACTTTGCGCACTTTACACAGAGGCCACTAACGGTTCCTTGGGAACTGTTCAGTCAGCATGAAACCGATTCAGCTGCCCCTAGGTGTGCGTCTGCGTGATGACGCCACCTTTATCAATTACTACCCAGGCGCCAATGCCGCTGCACTCGGCTATGTCGAGCGGCTTTGCGAAGCCGACGCCGGCTGGACCGAGAGCCTGATTTATCTGTGGGGCAAGGACGGGGTAGGGCGCACGCACTTGTTGCAGGCCGCGTGCCTGCGGTTCGAGCAACTGGGCGAACCGGCGGTGTACCTACCGTTGGCCGAGTTGCTGGATCGCGGCGTTGAAATCCTCGACAACCTGGAACAGTACGAACTGGTCTGCCTGGACGATCTCCAAGCCGTGGCCGGCAAGGCTGATTGGGAAGAGGCGCTGTTTCATCTGTTCAATCGGTTGCGCGACAGTGGCCGGCGCTTGCTGATCGCCGCCTCGACATCGCCGCGAGAGCTGCCGGTGAAACTGGCGGACCTCAAGTCTCGTCTCACCTTGGCGCTGATTTTCCAGATGCGACCGCTGTCCGACGAAGACAAACTCCGTGCATTGCAGTTGCGCGCTTCTCGCCGTGGCCTGCACCTGACCGATGAAGTCGGGCATTTCATCCTCACCCGTGGCACCCGCAGCATGAGCGCCTTGTTCGAATTGCTCGAACGTCTCGACCAGGCCTCTCTCCAGGCCCAGCGCAAGCTGACCATTCCCTTCTTGAAAGAAACTTTAGGCTGGTAAAACTGTCGCCAGATGATGGCTCATAGCCTGTTCTTGGTGCGGCGAAGCCCGCGGTTTTACTGGGTCGCAGGCCTGCAACCCACTCAAACCGGGCTTAAGCGCTTAGATGTAAACGAGAAATCAAGAAGTCACATTTGCATCGATTGAATTTGCAAATGAGGTTGATAGAGGGCATAGTCTCGCCATCTTTACTACTTCAGCCACGGTCGTGCCCATGCTAAATCGCTTCGCACCCCTCGTGCCTCTCGCACTCGTTACCCTGTTGTTCGGTTGCGCTGCCCACTCTCCAGTGTCCCAGCAAGCGCCACAACCACAGGTCCAGAATTCCGTTACTGCCCAGTCTTCCTCCGTTGCGTTCCAGGAAGAAATGGCCTCCGACAAAGAGCTCGCAGCCTTCGCCGGCAGCAAGCCTTACCAGCTTCCAGTACTGGCTGACAGCATCCTGGAACGTGGTATGTCGTTGATCGGCACCCGCTACCGTTTTGGCGGTACTTCTGAAGCCGGCTTCGATTGCAGCGGTTTCATCGGTTATCTGTTCCGCGAAGAGGCCGGCATGAACCTGCCGCGTTCCACTCGCGAAATGATCAACGTGAATGCCCCACTGGTCGCGCGCAATCAGTTGGAGCCCGGTGACCTGCTGTTCTTCAGCACCAACGGTCGTCGCGGTCGCGTCAGCCATGCCGGTATCTACCTGGGCGACAACCAGTTCATCCATTCCAGCAGCCGCCGCAGCGGTGGTGTGCGGATCGACAGCCTGGGCGACAGCTACTGGAGCAAGACCTTCATCGAAGCCAAGCGAGCCCTCGCCATGGCACCGACTGTCGTCACTGCTCGTAAGTAAGCACACAGTTTGTAAGGCAAACTTAAAGTCTTACTTGAAGTTTGCTGCATAGCCGCTAGAATCCTTGATCATTGATTGATGGCAATCCGCCTGCGTATTACGCAGGCGGATTTGTTTTCATGCCCACGGCAGAAAAGCCGCATCCAGATCAGGATTGTTCTGCATATGTCGACGTCGGCCCGCCTCGCGCTCATCTTCCTCGCCGCACTGCTCAGTGCGTGCGCCAGCCGTACCCCACCGCCAGCACCTGTTGTGCGGGCCCCGGTGGTCTTTGCACCCTCGCAACCCTTTTCCCCGGCCGCTGAAGATGTGCTCTTCCGGGCGCTGGGTCTGGTGGGTACGCCTTATCGTTGGGGCGGCAACACGCCGGATTCAGGCTTCGATTGCAGTGGCTTGATCGGTTATGTGTACCGCGACGCCGCCGGTATCGCGTTGCCACGTTCCACGCGGGAAATGATCAGCATGCGGGCGCCTGAGGTGGGTAAGGATGCGTTGCAGAGCGGTGACCTGGTTTTCTTCGCCACCAACGGCGGTTCCCAGGTCAGCCATGCCGGGATCTATGTCGGCGAGGGGCGCTTCGTCCACGCGCCGGCCACCGGTGGCACGGTCAAGCTCGACAGCCTGTCCAAGGCTTATTGGCAGAAGGCCTATCTGGGCGCCAAGCGTGTGCTGCAACCGGAGCACCTGGCGCGTAATCCCTGAGTTGTTGTTGCCCTGATCTGTGGGAGCAAAGCTTGCTCGCGAAACGGGCGCCTCGATCTCTGACAGACCGCATCGCTTCCATCGCGGGCAAGCCTTGCTCCCACAGTTCGGGCGGCGCTCACAAAGGTGTGTCGGCCTTATTTGCCTGACACCCGCCAAATCTTGTTCCCCACATCATCAGCCACCAACAACCCACCCTGCTTGTCGATCACCACGCCCACTGGCCGGCCCTGGGCTTTTTCGTCGGCGTTCAGGAAGCCGGTCAGCACATCCACCGGCTGCCCCACCGGTTTGCCGCCATTGAACGGTACGAAAATCACTTTATAGCCACTGTGGGGCTTACGGTTCCAGGAGCCGTGCTGACCGACGAAAGCCCCTTCGGTAAACGGTGCAGGCAAGGCGCTGCCTTCGGCGAAGGTCAGGCCTAGTGAGGCGGTGTGGGGGCCGACGGCGTAGTCCGGGGCGATGGCCTTGGCTACCAGGGCCGGGTTTTGTGGTTCGACCCGAGTATCAACGTGCTGCCCATAATAGCTGTAGGGCCAGCCGTAGAAGGCACCGTCCTTGACCGATGTGATGTAGTCCGGTACCAGGTCGCTACCGATCTCATCCCGTTCGTTCACTGCTGTCCAGAGCGCGCCGCTGCTTGGTTCCCAGGCCAGGCCGTTGGGGTTGCGCAGGCCTGAGGCGAAGATCCGGTGATTGCCGCTGGCACGGTCCACTTCCCAGATGGCGGCGCGACCTTCTTCGGCCTCCATGCCATTTTCCGCGACGTTGCTGTTCGAGCCGGTGGTGACGTACAGCTTGGTGCCGTCACGGCTGGCAATCACGTTCTTGGTCCAGTGATGGTTGAGCGTGCCCCCGGGCAGGTCGACGACCTTGATCGGTTCGGCCTTGATTTGCGTATCCCCGTCCTTGTAGGGAAAGCGGATCAGCCGGTCGGTATCGGCCACGTACAGGTCATTGCCGACCAGGGTCATGCCGAACGGCGAGTTGAGGTTTTCCAGGAACACCGTGCGGGTTTCGGCGATGCCGTCGTGATTGGCGTCGCGCAACAACGTGATGCGATTGGGGCTGGGCACCCCGGCGCCGGCGCGGCCCATGACTTTTTTCATCACCCAACCACGGATGCCCTTGGCATCATCCGGCTTGGGCGGGGCATTGGTTTCGGCTACCAGCACATCGCCATTGGGCAGCACGTAGAGCCAGCGCGGATGGTCCAGTCCTTCGGCGAACGCGCCCACTTGCAGACCCTGGGCCGGGGTTGGCTTGGCGCCTTGCGGCCAGCCGATGGCTTCGGCGATGTTGACGGTCGGGACCAGGGTCTTGTTTGGTTCAGGCAGTTTCGGCGCAGGACCGGTGCCATCGGACACTTGCAGCGTGGAAGACTCGCCACAAGCGACAAGCCCGGCGGCAAGGGCGGCGATCAGAAGGTGCGGTGGCTTGAGCATGCTGGCTTCCCTATAAATGCATGTAGTTATTCATAGAGAAGCGTAGGCACGCGATGGTTCAACTGCAGGACGAGTGTCAGCAGATAAGCCCACTGGGGGGAGCGAGCTTGCTCGCGATAGCGGTCTGACTGGCCCGCCGCTATCGCGAGCAAGCTCGCTCCCACAGTTTCTCCCACAGTTTCCCCACAGTTTTGGCGTGGATTGAGTCAGCCGTGGGCCTGTTTGAACAACACGGCGATACCCGGGTGATAATGCCCGGCTTCGTTGCGCAACTTGCGATAGGCGTAAGGGAAGTACCAGGCCACGGCGCAGGTGTTTTCCTTCTGCAGGTCGTCGATCATGTCCTGCAGTTCTTCGGGCGTGGCGCTTTGCTGGGCTTTTTGCGGCGAGACGAACAGGCAGCCCAGCTTCAGGTCGCTGGCGTAGCTGATGCGCTTGGCATCGCTGGTGGCTTCCGACAGCGGTTGGGTCAGGTTCAAGTTGTTGACCTTGGGCCAGCGTTGGGTGGCCTGGATGAAGGCCCGCTCCTCGGTGCTGGCGATGAACAGGTCGGCGCTGACGTTGCGTTCGCCTTCTTCATTCTGCTTGCGGGTCGGCGCGTTCTGCAGCGTGACCATCTCGGCCATCCAGGCGGCGGCCGACAACAAGCTGAGGTTGGCCCGTTCATCGAACCAATAGGGCGTGTCGTTATCGCCGCGTACGGCGTTGTAGCGGTCGATACAATCAAACCAGCGTTCCAGCACCGGGCGCAGGAATTCCAGTTTTGGATTGCTGATGAGCATGCCTTGCATGTTTTGCCCTCTTGTTCTTGTGATATCGGGTCGTGATGCCTATTTGATATCACTTGCCGTAGCGTGGCACAAGATTGGCGTCATTTTATTGATCGAGGCCAATGCTCGGTGCATGACCCGTGGCGGCTTTAATTGACGCTCCACCCCCAACCCTCTAACCTTCGCCGCTTGTTTCAGGTGCTCTGTGACGGTGTTCGACAGAGTGAAACAGGGAAGCCGGTGAGTGCACACGAACCCGGCGCTGCCCCCGCAACGGTAAATGAGTCAACGCTGTGCTTAAGCCACTGTGTCGCCGACATGGGAAGGCGCACAGACCGGCATTACGCCGCTCATGAGCCCGGAGACCGGCCTGATTCATCCAACGGCATCACGGTGGGCGATGCCAGGCTTGTTGCCGTCTTTTTTCTGCCCGCCCGCCGTTATCCAATCCCAACGGAGAGCCCCATGACTGACTCCCTCAGCACCGACACGTCCGATCGCGACGAACGCCACCTGGCGCGCATGCTGCGCAAGAAAGCCGTGATCGACGAGCGCATCGCCAACTCGCCGAATGAATGCGGCTTGCTGCTGGTGTTGACCGGTAACGGCAAGGGCAAAAGCAGCTCGGCGTTCGGCATGCTGGCCCGGTCCATGGGGCATGGCATGCAATGCGGTGTGGTGCAGTTCATCAAGGGGCGCAACAGCACCGGTGAAGAGCTGTTTTTCCGCCGCTTCCCGGAGCAGGTGCGTTTTCATGTCATGGGTGAAGGTTTCACCTGGGAAACCCAGGACCGTCAGCGCGACATCGCCGCCGCCGAAGCCGCCTGGGCCGTATCGCGTCAGTTGCTCAGCGATCCGTCCATTGGCCTGGTGGTGCTCGACGAACTGAACATCGCCCTCAAGCACGGCTACCTCGACCTCGACCAGGTGCTGAGCGATCTGCAGGCCCGTCCGCCGATGCAGCATGTGGTGGTGACCGGGCGTGGCGCCAAGGCGGAGATGATCGAGCTGGCCGATACCGTGACCGAAATGGGCATGATCAAGCACGCGTTCCAGGCCGGCATCAAGGCGCAGAAAGGCGTCGAGCTGTGAGTGATGCTCGCCACTGCCCGGCGGTGCTGATCGCCGCTCCGGCCTCGGGCCAAGGCAAGACCACCGTCACCGCCGCCCTGGCTCGTTTGCATCGCAACCAGGGACGCAAGGTGCGCGTCTTCAAGTGCGGCCCGGACTTCCTCGATCCGATGATCCTGGAGCGGGCCAGTGGCGCGCCGGTTTATCAATTGGATATGTGGATGGTCGGCGAGCAGGAAAGCCGTCGGCTGTTATGGGAAGCCGCCGCCGAAGCGGACCTGATCCTGATCGAAGGGGTGATGGGGCTGTTCGATGGCACGCCGTCCAGCGCCGATCTGGCGCGACATTTCGGTGTGCCGGTGTTGGCGGTGATCGACGGCACGGCCATGGCCCAGACATTCGGCGCCCTGGCCCTGGGCCTGGCCCGTTATCAACCGGACCTGCCGTTCGCCGGGGTCTTGGCCAACCGGGTCGGCACCTTGCGTCATGCACAATTGCTCGAAGGCAGCCTGACCGAAGGCCTGCGTTGGTACGGCGCGCTGTCCCGGGAAACCGGCATCGAATTGCCCAGCCGTCATCTCGGGCTGGTCCAGGCCAGTGAATTGAACGACCTCGACCTGCGCCTCGACGCAGCGGCCGAGGCCCTGGCCAGCAGTTGTGAAGTGGCGTTGCCGCCCGCCGTGGCGTTCGCCGCGCCCGAGGTGATCGCCGTGGAGCCGTGGCTCGCTGGGGTGAGCATCGCCGTGGCCCGTGACGAAGCGTTCGCCTTCACCTATGGCGCCAGCCTTGATCTGCTGCGGGCCATGGGCGCGCAGTTGAGCTTCTTTTCGCCGATCCATGACAGCGAACTGCCCGAGGCGGACAGCCTTTATCTGCCTGGCGGTTATCCGGAGCTGCACCACGTTGCGCTGGCCCGCAATACCCCGATGCTGGCCGCGATCCGTGCCCACCACGCAGCCGATAAACCGTTGCTCGCCGAATGCGGCGGCATGTTGTATCTGCTCGATTCATTGACCGATGTCGACGGCGTGCGCGCCGAACTGCTGGGATTGCTGGCCGGCGATGCGCAGATGCAAAAGCGCCTGGCGGCCCTGGCGCTGCAATCGGTGGATTTGCCGGAAGGCAACCTGCGTGGGCACACCTACCATCATTCCCTGACCAGCACTGAACTTGAACCGATTGCCCGTGGCCATAGCCCGAATGGTGGGCGAGGGGCGGAGGCGGTTTTCCGGCAGGGGCGGATGACGGCTTCCTATGTGCACTTTTATTTTCCGTCCAATCCCAGGGCGATTGCCGCGTTGTTTGCGCCCGGGCTTGAGGCCGCTATCGCGAGCAAGCTCGCTCCCACAGGGGACCCAGTGATCTCAAGTGCAGCGCTAGCCACTGTGGGAGCGAGCTTGCTCGCGAAGCGGCCATGACAGACACCGCTTTCTCCCAGGCCGAACGCGAAGCGGTCTACCGCGCCATCGCCGAGCGCCGCGACATGCGCCATTTCAGCGGCGGTACTGTGGAACCGGCCCTGCTGCGTCGTCTGCTGGAAGCCGCGCACCAGGCGCCCAGCGTCGGCCTGATGCAACCGTGGCGATTCATCCGCATCAGCGACCGCGCCTTGCGTGGACAGATCCGCGAACTGGTGGAGCAGGAGCGCATTCGCACCGCCGAGGCCCTGGGCGAGCGCAGTGATGAGTTCATGACACTCAAGGTCGAAGGCATCGACGACTGCGCCGAGGTGCTGGTGGCGGCGTTGATGGAGGATCGCGAGCGATACATCTTCGGCCGCCGGACCTTGCCGGAAATGGACCTGGCCTCGCTGTCCTGCGCGATCCAGAATCTGTGGCTGGCCTCCCGCGTCGAAGGGTTGGGGATGGGCTGGGTGTCGTTGTTCGAACCCCTGGCCCTGGCCGATCTGCTGGGCCTGCCCGCCGGGGCCAAGCCGCTGGCGATCCTCTGCCTGGGCCCGGTCGAGGGCTTTTACCCGGCGCCGATGCTCGCCCTGGAAGGTTGGGCGCAACCGCGTCCGCTCCATGAACTGCTGTATGAAAACCGTTGGGGAGTGAGCCCATGAGTGTGGCGTTGCTCAGTGCCGCCGCGGTGGCGCTGGATGCGCTGTTGGGCGAGCCCCGGCGCTGGCATCCGCTGGTGGCGTTCGGTCGTTTCGCCGATCGCATCGAACAGCGCTTCAACGCCGGTGGGCGTGGCTGGCGCAGTCACGGGGTGACAGCGTGGGTGATCGCGGTGGTGCCGTTGACCCTGCTGGCCACGGCCCTGTCCTGGGCGCCGATGGTGGGCTGGTTGGTGGAGATCCTGGCGTTGTACTGTGCCCTCGGCCTGCGCAGCCTCGGCGAGCATGTCGAGCCGGTGGCGCGGGCGCTGCGCAGCGGTGACCTGGAGCAGGCGCGCCAACGTGTCGGCTACCTGGTCAGTCGCGAGACGGCTGAACTGGATGAAACCGCCGTGGCCCGCGCCGCCACCGAGTCGGTGCTGGAAAACGGCAGCGACGCGGTGTTCGCCGCGTTGTTCTGGTTCGCCGTGGCCGGCGCGCCCGGTGTGGTGTTGTACCGCTTGAGCAATACCCTCGACGCCATGTGGGGCTACCGCAACGAGCGCTTCGAGCGCTTTGGCTGGGCGGCTGCGAAGATCGACGACGTGCTCAACTACATTCCGGCACGCCTGGTGGCGTTGACCTACGCGCTGCTCGGCAAAACCCGTCTGGCGCTCAAGTGCTGGCGCACCCAGGGCCCGACCTGGGACAGCCCCAACGCCGGGCCGGTGATGGCCGCCGGGGCCGGAGCGCTGGGTGTGGAGCTGGGCGGGGCGGCGGTTTACCACGGCGAACTGCACCAACGTCCGCCCTTGGGCGAAGGCGTGGCGGCGAGTGCCGATTCCATTGATCGCGGCTGGCAATTGGTCCAGCGCGGGGTATGGTTGTGGTTGCTGATTCTCTGCCTGGGAGCTGAGTTCTATGCTTGAGCACGGCGGACGCTTGCGCAATGCGGCCCGGCAATACGGCATTGCCGAGGCCGATTGGCTCGATTTGTCCAGCGGCCTCGCGCCTTGGCCGTTCGACGTTCCGGCCATTCCCCTGCGGGCCTGGGCGCGCCTGCCGGAAACCGATGATGGATTGGAGCAGGCCGCCTGCGACTACTACGGTGCATTAGATGTGCTGCCGGTGGCCGGTTCGCAGATGGCCATCCAGCTGTTGCCGCGCCTGCGTCGCAGCGGCAAGGTCGGCGTCTTGTCGCCCTGTTATGCCGAGCACGCCGAAGCCTGGCGCCGCAGTGGCTATATCGTGCGCGAAGTACTGGAAGCGGAAGTGGATTTCTTTCTCGACAGCCTCGACGTGTTGGTGGTGGTCAATCCGAACAACCCCACGGGCTTGAGCCTGGCGCCCGAGCGCTTGTTGGACTGGCATGCCCGCCTGGCCCAGCGCGGTGGCTGGCTGGTGGTGGATGAAGCCTTCATGGACGTCACGCCGGCGCTGAGCCTGGCGGCGCACACCCATCTGGTCGGGCTGATCGTGCTGCGTTCGTTCGGCAAGTTCTTTGGCCTCGCCGGGGTTCGCCTGGGCTTTGTCTTGGCCGAGCGCCGCTTGCTCAAGTTGCTCGCCGAACAAGTCGGGCCGTGGGTCGTCAGCGGGCCGACCCGGGTACTGGGCCAGGCCTGCCTGCTGGACAGCGCCGCCCACGCAGACCAGCGCCAACGCTGCCAAGCCACGAGCCAACGCCTGGCGCTGTTGCTTGAACGCCACGGTTTCAAGCCGCAGGGCGGCTGCGGATTGTTCCAATGGCTGGTCACCGAGCACGCCCAGGGGCTGCACGATTTCATGGCCCAGCGCGGCATTCTCCTGCGCCTGTTCGTGAACACCAGCAGCCTGCGTTTCGGGCTGCCGGCCGACGACAGCGAATTCCTGCGCCTCGAACAGGCCTTCGAGGCCTACGCCAAGGACACCCAATGACCACAGTGATGGTGCAGGGCACCACGTCCGATGCCGGCAAAAGTACCCTGGTCACGGCTTTGTGCCGCTGGGTCCGGCGCCAGGGTGTGGGCGTGGTGCCGTTCAAGCCTCAGAACATGGCCCTCAACAGTGCCGTGACGGCCGACGGCGGCGAAATCGGTCGCGCCCAGGCGGTGCAGGCCCAGGCCGCCGGACTCGAGCCGCACACCGACATGAACCCGGTGCTGCTCAAGCCCAACAGCGACACCGGCGCCCAGGTGATCATCCATGGCCGCGCCGTCACCACCATGAACGCCGTGGCTTATCACGATTACAAAGCCATCGCCATGCAAGCGGTGCTGGCCTCCCACGCGCGCTTGAGCGCGGCCTATCCGGTGGTCATGGTGGAAGGCGCTGGCTCGCCGGCCGAGATCAACCTGCGCGCCGGTGACATCGCCAACATGGGCTTTGCCGAGGCGGTGGACTGCCCGGTGTTGCTGATCGCCGATATCAATCGCGGCGGGGTGTTCGCCCATCTGGTCGGCACGCTGGAGTTGCTTTCCCCCAGCGAACAGGCGCGGGTCAAAGGCTTCATCATCAACCGTTTTCGTGGCGACATCGCTTTGCTGCAACCGGGCCTGGACTGGTTGGAGGCGCGCACCGGCAAACCGGTGATCGGCGTATTGCCCTACGTGATAGACCTGCACCTGGAAGCCGAGGATGGCCTCGATCAACGCCAGATCGACAAGGCCGAGCAAGTGCTGAAAGTGGTGGTGCCGGTCTTGCCGCGCATCAGCAACCACACCGATTTCGATCCGCTGCGCCTGCACCCGCAAGTCGACCTGCAATTCGTCGGCCCCGGCCAGCCCATCCCGCCGGCCGACCTGATTATCCTGCCCGGCTCGAAAAGCGTGCGCAGCGACCTGGCCTACCTGCGCGCCAACGGTTGGGAGACGGCGATCCATCGTCACCTGCGCTACGGCGGCAAATTGCTGGGCATCTGCGGCGGTTTGCAGATGCTCGGCCAGCACGTCCATGACCCGTTGGGCCTGGAAGGCGCGGCCGGTTCCAGTGCCGGGCTGGGCCTGCTGGATTTTGAAACGACCCTGGAGCACGAGAAGCAATTGCGTAATGTGCGCGGGCGATTGGCCTTGGAAGCGGCCGAGGTCAGCGGTTACGAGATCCACGCGGGAGTGACCAGCGGCCCGGCCCTGGAAAACGCCGCGGTGCACTTGGAAGACGGCCGTTGCGACGGTGCCCAGAGCCTCGACGGACAGGTGTTCGGCACCTACCTGCATGGGCTGTTCGAATCACCGGCGGCCAGTTGCGCGTTGTTGCGTTGGGCGGGGTTGCAGGAGGTGCAGGCGGTGGACTACCACGGCTTGCGCGAGCGGGACATCGAGCGGTTGGCGGATCTGGTGGAGCGGCATCTGGATACTGGATTGTTGCGTGAGCTCTGTGGGATCTAGGGTAGCAGGGCCGGCCCCTTCGCGAGCAAGCTCGCTCCCACAGGGGATTTGTGTGCACAGCAGGCACGGTGTGGGCTCTGTGGGGGGTAGGGTAGCAGGGGCGGCCCCTTCGCGAGCAAGCTCGCTCCCACAGGGGATTTGTGTGCACAGCAGGCACGGTGTGGGCTCTGTGGGGGGTAGGGTAGCTGGGCTGGCCTTATCGCGAGCGGGCTCGCTCCCACATTGGATCTCTGATGACCACAGCATTCATGTACACCCTGGATCAACTGTGGGAGCGAGCCTGCTCGCGATGAGGCCGGCATCAACACCGCTAATACAACGTAGCCAATGTCCCAGCATTGGATTTGCGGGGGCACATAAATCCCCTGTGGGAGCGCAATGCGGTTCATTTAAGAAAAATGATGGACCTGTGGCGAGGGAGCTTGCTCCCGCTCGGCTGCGAAGCAGTCGTAAACCGGCGGGAGCGGTGGTTTGATGCTCCGCATTTGGCAGGTTATGGGGCCGCTTCGCGGCCCAGCGGGAGCAAGCTCCCTCGCCACGGGTTTGTCGATTGCCTTAAGTGAACAGCATTACCTGTGGGAGCGAGCTTGCTCGCGATGGCGCCAGTCACCACACCGCCAAATAAAAGGTAATGATCCATGCTGCAACTGATCCTCGGCGGCGCCCGCTCCGGCAAGAGTCGCTTGGCTGAAAAACTCGCGGCGGACACCGGCTTGCCAGTGACCTACATCGCCACCAGCCAACCCCTGGACGGCGAGATGAACCAGCGCATCGCCCAGCACCGCGCCCGACGGCCGGCCGAATGGACGCTGGTGGAGGAGCCCTTGGCCCTGGCCCGGGTGCTGCGGGAAAACGCCACCCACGGGCAATGCCTGCTGGTGGATTGCCTGACCCTGTGGCTGACCAACCTGCTGATGCTCGACGATACCGAGCAACTGAACGCCGAACGCGAAGCGCTGCTGGACAGCCTGGCCGTGCTGCCCGGGGAGATCATTTTTGTCAGCAACGAGACCGGCATGGGTGTCGTGCCGCTGGGCGAGCTGACTCGCCGTTACGTCGATGAAG
The DNA here is from genome assembly GCF_030687295.1 of Pseudomonas beijingensis. Lineage (NCBI taxonomy): Bacteria > Pseudomonadati > Pseudomonadota > Gammaproteobacteria > Pseudomonadales > Pseudomonadaceae > Pseudomonas > Pseudomonas beijingensis. The sequence goes on from NZ_CP117425.1 coordinate 788,752, forward strand.
CCGGTTGGCTGCATCAAGCCTTGGCCGAACGTTGTCAGCGCGTCGTGCTGACCGTCGCGGGCCTGCCCCTGACTCTCAAAGGTACTGCGTTATGAATCATCGCTGGTGGCTGGACCCGTGCAAGCCCGTCGATACCCACGCGCTGGAAATGGCTGCGGCCCGTCAACAACAGCTGACCAAACCCGCCGGTTCGTTGGGCCGACTGGAATCGGTGGCGGTGCAACTGGCGGGCCTGCAAGGGCTGGTCAAACCGAGCCTGGAACGGCTGTGGATCGCGATTTTCGCCGGTGACCATGGCGTGGTCGCCGAAGGCGTATCGGCCTATCCCCAAGCGGTCACCGGGCAGATGCTGCTCAACTTCGTCAGTGGCGGTGCAGCCATCAGCGTCCTGGCGCGGCAACTGGGCGCGTCCCTGGAAGTGGTCGACCTGGGCACCGTCACGCCATCGTTGGACCTGCCCGGTGTGCGGCATCTGAACCTCGGGCCGGGCACGGCGAATTTTGCCCAGGGCTCGGCCATGACGGTGAGCCAGGGCGAGCAGGCCTTGCACGCCGGGCGCGACAGTGTGCTGCGCGCGGTCGCGGCTGGGACGCAATTGTTCATCGGCGGCGAGATGGGCATCGGCAACACCACCGCCGCCAGCGCCTTGGCCTGCGCCTTGCTCGAATGCCCGGTGGTGCATCTGGTGGGGCCGGGCACGGGGTTGGACGCCGCGGGTGTCAGCCACAAGACCCAGGTGATCCAACGGGCCCTGGCGTTGCACGCTGCCCAGGGCAACGACCCGTTGCAGACCCTGTTCAACCTTGGCGGTTTTGAAATCGCCGCGTTGGTCGGTGCGTACCTGGCCTGTGCCCAGCAGGGCGTCGCCGTGCTGGTGGATGGCTTCATCTGCAGCGTCGCGGCCCTGGTGGCCGTACGGCTCAATCCCGCGTGCCAGCCGTGGTTGCTGTTCGCCCATCGCGGCGCCGAACCGGGCCATCGCCATGTGCTGGAAACCCTCGGCGCCGAACCGCTGCTGGAGCTCGGCCTGCGCCTGGGTGAGGGCAGTGGCGCGGCGTTGGCGGTGCCACTGTTGCGCCTGGCCTGTGACCTTCACGGACAGATGGCGACGTTTGCCGAAGCGGCCGTGGCGGATCGCCCGGCATGATCTTGCGCCTGGACCTGCTGCGTCACGGCGAAACCGAACTGGGCGGCGGCCTGCGCGGCAGCCTCGACGACGCCTTGACGACCAAGGGCTGGGAGCAGATGCACACGGCTGTCGCTCAAGGCGGGCCCTGGGATCGCCTGGTCAGTTCACCGCTGCAGCGCTGCGCCCGTTTCGCCGAGCAACTCGGCGCCCGTCTCAACCTGCCAGTGCATTTGGACAAAGACCTGCAAGAGTTGCATTTTGGCGCCTGGGAAGGTCGCAGCGCGGCGGCACTGATGGATACCGACGCCGAGGCACTGGGCCGGTTCTGGGCTGACCCCTATGCCTTCACGCCCCCCGAAGGCGAGCCGGTGCTGGCGTTTTCCAGCCGCGTCCTGACGGCAATCGAACGCCTGCGCGCGGCCTATGCCGGTCAGCGGGTCTTGCTGGTCAGCCATGGCGGCGTGATGCGCCTGCTGCTGGCCCAGGCCCGCGGTCTGCCTCGGGAGCAGTTGCTCAATGTCGAAGTCGCTCATGGCGCGCTGTTTTCCCTTCAGGTGTCGTCCGGCTCCGTACTGGCAGAGGTTGGCTGAAGATGTTGCCCTTCTGGATCGCCCTGCAATTTCTCAGCAGCCTGCCGGTGCGCCTGCCCGGCATGCCCGAGCCCGAGCAACTGGGTCGTTCATTGTTGTTCTACCCATTGGTGGGGCTGTTGTTCGGCGGCGTGCTGTGGTTGCTCAATGCACTGCTGTTGGGGGCGCCGCCGTTGCTGCACGCCGCCCTGTTGCTGACAGCGTGGGTGTTGCTCAGCGGCGGCCTGCACCTCGACGGCCTGGCCGACAGCGCCGACGCCTGGCTGGGCGGCTTTGGCGACCGCGACCGCACGCTGCTGATCATGAAGGATCCGCGCAGTGGGCCCATCGCGGTGATCACTCTGGTGTTGGTGCTGCTGCTCAAATTCACCGCGTTGCTGGCGTTGATCGAACAGGGGCAAATGTTGGCCTTGATCATCGTGCCGGTGCTGGGGCGTGCGGCGTTGCTGGGCTTGTTCCTGACCACGCCTTACGTGCGGGCCGGCGGGTTGGGCCAGGCCCTTGCCGATCATCTGCCCCGGCGTGCAGCGTGGTGGGTGTTGTTGGTGTGCGCGCTGGGGGGCGTGCTGGTGGCGGGTTGGGCGGGTGTCTGTGCGTTGGCCGTGACCTTGGCGGTATTCGTCGGCTTGCGGCGGATGATGCTGCGCCGGCTCGGGGGCTGCACCGGGGATACGGCCGGGGCATTGCTGGAGTTGCTGGAGATGGCGGTGTTGGTGGGGTTGGGGTGGGTCTGAGTTGACGGGAACGCGATGGGGCCCGTTTCGCTCGGAAAATCCCAAGCTCTGGGCGCGGAGCTCCCAGGAGGAGTCGAACAATCAGCGCAACGGTAAAAGCGGCAAGACTGTTCTGACAGACGACGGTCCGCTTCGTCTGGAGATTCCCCGTAATCGCGATGGCAGCTTTGCGCCGGTTTCGACCCCCGCTAAACAAAATGAACCTAGGTGGCCAGTCAAACCTTTAACCCACTCACCCGAGCAAACTCTATCAACCCACCGTCATGCCCAAGTCCCAACTTGTCCATGGCGGTGCGCTTCTGTCGGCTGATGGTTTTTTCACTGCGATTGAGCTGGGCCGCTATCTGCCTGCCCGACATCCCGCGCACGAACAACCTCACCACCTCCAGCTCCCGTTCGGAAAGACTCACCCGACTGGCGTCCGAGCTGGTGGCGGCCAAGGACTGTTCTTGCAAAAGTTCGAGGAACGCTGGGCATGCATACCGTCGCCCCAGGGTGACACCGAGGATGGCCTGTTTCAGTTCCGTCAAGGGACTGCGTTTATCAAACAAGCCGTTCACGCCGGTATTGAGCAAGGCCTGCAACACGGATGGATTGCGCAGCATGGTGATCACGATCAGGGGACAGGCACGGTAGTGGCGTTTCAAATAGCCCATCAGGGCCAGGCCGTCCGGGAACTGCCCATCCGGCATCGAATAGTCGCTGATCACCAGGTCGCAGGGGGTACGCTCCAAGTGCTGGAGCAGTTCATCGGCGTTGCGGGCTTTGGCAACCACTGAAAATCCAGCCCCCGCCAGGACCATTTCGATACCCGTCAATACGACGGGGTGATCGTCGGCGAGGATGATGCGTATGGGGTTATCCGAAAGGGGCCTGTGCGACACTCGCGTATCGTCACAGGTGCTGAGGCCGAAAATGTCGCGGTGTTCAGGCGTGTGGTTCAGATTCATTGCTGCCTCTACAGGGTCAAAGCACATCCCGACCGCTGCAGAGATGCCATCGGAGCGCTCAGATCAAGCCTCGTTCGCGCGCGATTTTCCCCGCGAGATGACGCGAACTGACGCCGAATTTTCGGCGAATGTTGTTGAAGTGATAATTGACGTTGGCCTCGCTGCAATCGACGATGACGGCAATCTCCCACGAAGATTTGCCAGCCTCGCTCCACTGCAGGAATTCCTTCTCCCGCTTGGTGAGCCGGATCGCTTGAGCTGGGGTGTTCTCCGTGGAGTGGTAATGGCCCTGGTATGGCGCCGAACGTCCAGAAATCGCGGTGCTGTGATACATGACTGAAACTCCCATTCATCATCATTACTTGATGGCGTGGGGGTGGCGGAATCTTCCTACTTCTTGATGGCATGGTTCGCACGACCCGTCTTCAAGCCCATAGGCAGGGCTGAAACACGGTTTCGTTTATAGCTTGATTCAAAGCACCTGAAACCTGTCAGACATTACAGGTGGGGGACTCTAATGAGTAACGATTGAAAAGGCTGTCAGCCAAAGCGCCTGATTTTGTGGGATTTATTTCCTTCTGGTTGACGATTCCGTTTGTCCTGATCAAGCAAGAAACCAGGAGAAAGCGAGGCTTGGGGGCACATGACCCAAGTGAAATCGCCATTTAAATTTGCATTCAGCCAACCCCGGGTATATACACGCACCATGCTTCCCTCCCAATGTTTGTGCATCAACCTGCGTCGTGCCGCCCGTGGCGTCAGCAGGTATTACGACGGCGCCCTCGACGGCTTCGGGATCAACGTTGCCCAGTATTCTTTACTGAACAACCTGGCGCGCCTGGACCAACCGAGTATTTCCTCCCTGGCCGAGGCCATGGGCCTGGATCGCAGCACCCTGGGGCGCAACCTGCGGGTGCTGGAAGGCGAGGGGCTGGTGGCGTTGGCCGAGGGTGACGACTTGCGTAACCGTATCGTCGTGCTCACTGACGCGGGGCACGCCCGGTTGGCGGCAGCACTGCCGGCCTGGGAAGCGGCGCAGCAGAAATTGATCGATAAGTTGGGTGCGGAGAAGCGCGCGACTTTGCTGGCTTTGCTGGATGAACTGGCGTGAAGCGGGTTCGTCCGATGATAAGTGGGTATATACCCGCGACTGGAGAACAAAAATGACATCGATGTGGCGTACCTGTGGTTGGGTCCTGGTGGGCAGCGCGCTGATCCTGGCGTTGTCCCTGGGCGTGCGGCATGGCTTCGGCCTGTTCCTCGCGCCCATGAGTGCCGAGTTCGGCTGGGGCCGTGAGGTATTTGCCTTCGCCATCGCCTTGCAGAATCTGATCTGGGGTCTGGCGCAGCCTTTCACCGGTGCGCTGGCCGACCGCTTCGGTGCGGCGAAAGTGGTGCTGATTGGCGGTGTGCTGTACGCACTGGGCCTGGTGTTCATGGGCATGGCCGACTCGCCATGGTCGTTGTCGTTGAGCGCGGGCCTGTTGATTGGTATCGGTCTGTCGGGCACGTCGTTCTCGGTGATTCTGGGCGTGGTCGGGCCGGCCGTACCGGCGGAAAAACGCAGTATGGGCATGGGCATCGCCAGTGCCGCCGGTTCTTTCGGCCAGTTCGCCATGCTGCCCGGTACGCTGGGACTGATCGGCTGGCTCGGTTGGTCGGCGGCGTTGTTGGCGCTGGGGCTGCTGGTGGCGTTGATCGTGCCGCTGGTGAGTATGCTCAAGGACGCGCCGGCGCCACTGAGCGGCAAAGAGCAAACCCTGTCCGAAGCGTTGCGCGAGGCATGCGGTCATTCGGGTTTCTGGCTGTTGTCCGTGGGCTTTTTTGTCTGTGGTTTCCAAGTGGTTTTCATCGGGATACACCTGCCGGCCTACCTGGTGGACCAACACCTGCCCGCCAGTGTCGGCACCACCGTGCTGGCGCTGGTTGGGTTGTTCAATATCTTCGGCACCTACACCGCTGGTTGGCTGGGCGGACGCATGTCCAAGCCACGCCTGTTGACCGGGTTGTACTTGTTGCGTGCGGTGGTGATCGGCTTGTTCCTGTGGCTGCCGGTGACGACCACCACGGCGTACCTGTTTGGCATGGCGATGGGCTTGCTGTGGCTGTCGACCGTGCCGTTGACCAACGGCACGGTAGCGACCCTGTTTGGTGTACGAAATCTGTCGATGTTGGGTGGGATCGTGTTCCTGTTCCACCAGTTGGGCTCGTTCCTCGGTGGTTGGTTGGGTGGGGTGGTGTATGACCGTACCGGCAGCTATGACGTGATCTGGCAGGTTTCGATCCTGCTCAGCCTATTGGCGGCGGCGTTGAACTGGCCGGTGCGTGAACGGCCGGTGGCGCGCCTGCAAGTCCAGGTCGGTGCGGCATGAGTCGCATCGGCCCGTGGTTGATCGCTGCCGGCGCTGGCCTGCTGCTGGCGTTCGCCTGGTGGGGCTGGCACCAGGGCGGGTTGGCCTTGATGCAGCTGGGCATGGGTACGTGTTGAACAATGGACGGCTGCGGGCTTGGCGGAGTAACGTCGAGGTCTGACATGCTTTAAGGAAATACCGACATGTTGATGCGCTGGTTTGCTGTTCCCGCACTGTTGCTGGCTGTGACCGGGCAAGTCTGGGCCGCCGATTGCCCGCCGTTGCTGGAGGGTTCGTTACCCAAGCTGCGGGCCAAGGAAACTGTCGATTTGTGCCAGCGCTTTGCGGGCAAGCCACTGGTGGTGGTCAACACCGCCAGTTTCTGCGGGTTCGCCCCGCAATTCAAAAGCCTTGAGGCGCTCAACCAGCGCTACAAGGACCAAGGCTTGCAAGTGCTGGGTGTACCGTCCAATGACTTCAAGCAGGAAGCCAAGGACGGGGCTGAAACCGCCAAGGTCTGCTACGTCAATTACGGCGTGACCTTCACCATGACCGAACCGCAGCCGGTGCGTGGCGCGGATGCGATACCGCTGTTCAAGCACTTGGCTGAACAATCCGGCGCGCCGAAATGGAATTTCTACAAGTACGTGGTGGACCGCCAGGGCAAGGTCGTTGGCAGTTTTTCCAGTCGGATCAAGCCTGACGATCCCAATTTCATCAAGGCGGTAGAAGCGGCCATCGCCTCCAAACCCTGACGCCGGCCACGAAAAAGCCCCGCCTCTTTGCAGAGTGCGGGGCTTTTTTTCGCTTCAGGTGGCGAGGGGTTCAGGTTCGCCGTGAAACATCAGAAGCGGTAGGTTGCACCGACACCGAAACCGTTGGCGCTGTTTTCGTATTCAGCGTTGTAGGCTTGGCCCAGCGCGTTGCGCCGGTTGACGTTGACTTTTTCTTCCTTGAGGTAGGAGTACGCCACGTCGATAGTCAGGTCTTCGGTCGGACTCCAGCCGGCGCCCAGGCTGAAGATAGTGCGGTCGCCGGTTGGGATGCGTGGCGAACGGTCAGTGTTGTTGGTAGGCGACTGGTCAAAGGACAGGCCGGTACGCAGTACCCATTGTTTGTTCAACTGGTAGGACGTACCGATGGCGTACGCCCAGGTGTCGTGCCAATTCTGTTCTTCGGTGATGGTGCCGAAGAGGGTTGGGTTCAGGGCGCCGCCGCTCGTTACGTCGTTGTTTACGGTAATTTCTTTCAGGCGGCTCCAGCGGGTCCAGGTGCTGCCGGCGTAGACGGTCCAGGCATCATTGATTTGCTGGGTAACCGAAAAGTCCACCGACTCAGGCGTGGTGATGTCCAGCGAAGCGTCGTAACGCCCGTCACTCAGCAAGAACCCAGGCGTACCTGCAGCCGCGTCCACGTCGGTGTGACCTTCAAGCTTGTACTTGACCTTGGAGTGGTAGGTCAGGCCGACACGAGTGGTATCCGTCGCCTGGACCAAAAGACCGATATTATAGCCGTAGCCAATGTCGTCGCCCTTGATCTTCACATTGCCGTCGTTCGGCGAAAACGGAGTGGTCAGTGATGACTCCAAGGCACCCGAAATCCGGTTGATCGTCGGACCAAAACCAATCGACACCTGGTCATTGAAGGCATAGCTGACGGTGGGCTGGAAGGTCACGACCTTCACTTCGCTCTTGCTGCCGAAGTTACGGCCCTGGAATCTGTTTTCGTAGTCGGTGATCAGGCCGAACGGTGCGTAGACACCCAGGCCGAAAGCCCATTGGTCATCGATGGGCTTGACGTAATAACCCATCGGGACGCCAGTGAGCGGGACCATGTCGCCCTTGTTGGTACCGGAACGGGTGCCGCTGGCATCGTTGATGTCGGTGGAGGCGTCAATGGCGGCGAAACCACCGGTCACTTGCTGGCGCTTGAGGCGCGACATGCCGGCAGGGTTGCCAAAGACAGTGCTGGCGTCGTCGGCGGCAGAAGAACGACCTGCGAAACCAGTGCCCATGCCACTGATGCTTTGTTCGTTCAAGGCAAAGCCACTGGCGAAAAGTTGGGTGGATGCCAAGGTCACGGCAAGGCCAAGGGTGGTTTTGAGCATCATTTTTTTCATTGTTAGAACTCCTGGTGATCACCGGGGCGAAAATTACCAACATTTTCGTTCAAGCGCTATAGCCTGTATCGCTTGATTTAGAGGCGTTTTGTAGGACAATCCGACCAGATTCGCGACCGTTGTAGGAACTTTCCAAATTTCCCATCAGCAAGCGACCTGATTCAGTGGTGAAACACAGCTTCGCCAGGCACAGGTGAAATCTCGCAGGCGCCCTTGGGGATGAAAGGTCTGACGCCAGATGCGGGCCATGCCCAGAAGGTCGTCGGCGTCGGGAAGCGGGGTGTTCTGTTCCTCCACCAGCAACCAAGCGATGGCGGTGGCGTAGCGCAGGTTGACGGTCAACTCCAGGTGCGGGCCGCTGAGAAAGGCGTGCTGGCTGGCCAGGCCGCGGACCAGGCTGGCCCGTTCCGGGTCTCGTGCCAGGTAATGGTCCCAGAGTGCCTGGTGTCGGAGCTCGGTGATGCGATACAGGCCATGTCCGCGGCGATCATGCAGGGCTGACCCCAGGGCCGACTGGCTGGCGGCAATGCCCAGCAACAAGGATTCCGCAGTTGCGCTGTGACGCTCAAGGTAGAGCAGCGTCGGGCGGATCACATATCGACACAGTTCGCTGGCAGCGATACCCATAAAACCCTCGAAGTGTGAAAGGGGCGGAGCCTGAAGTGTGTGGGCTTGGCAGCGGTGGATCGGTCCAGGCCCCGCCGGAAGCGGATCATGCCGCTTGACTTGAAGTGTAGTGTCCATATTCCCGCTGTAAAGGTCTGTTTTTAAAACATCTTCGGCGAACGGTTATAACCGTTATATCCCTTGGTGCTTACGCCGTTTCGCTTAATCGAGAAATTTCGGGCAATAAAAAAGCCCCGCTTTCTGGGCGGGGCCTTGGGGGTTTCAGCGTTTCTGGCGTCTCAGGCAACCAGTGCCTGGCGAGTACGCTCGATCACGGCCTGCAGCGGTTCGGCGCTGGAGTACTGATCGGGGTACAGGCGTTCGCTGTGACGGGCGATGCCGTGTTCGTTGACCAGCGTGAAGCTGAAGCAGCCTTTGCGAGCGGCCATGATCAGGCAGTTCATCGGGGCAAAAGCGTTGGTGAGGGTGCGGATAGCATCCTGTGCGTGGATTTGAGTAGACATGTTATGGGTGTTCCTACAAATGACACGGTTAAGAACCGTGCAACGTTAAAACGTTCCAGTAACGTCGACCACCATTGGTCGAACGAAGAACCCGACTGGAACAAAGCAGCCAGTTTGAGCGCTATATAAGTGCGCGCTTGGGCTGGCAGGTAGGTACTTAGGAGGGCAGGCAACACATCGAGGGCAAAGGTTCTGGGCCCGGGGTGAAGATCCTGATCAATTTTGCAGGTTGGTTCGGTCAGAGTAATGAGCCTGGCAACACCCTTTGCATTCGATCAAAGGCTGTGTTGACGCAAGGTTTACCTGGAAACCATCGAGGGGGCCGGTCTCCTTTTTTCGGTGAGGCGTCCTTTGGAGGATGGCTGACCGCGGAGATGTGTTCGACCCGGAATTGACTTTCAGCTTGGTACTAACGCTGCGGATACTAACGGATCGAACCCATGAAGGGAAGGGCGTTGGTTAAAAAATATTCAAGTGAGCCATGGCAGGAAAGCCGAGCCATGTCCTGTGGCGAGGGAGCTTGCTCCCGCTGGGCTGCGCAGCAGCCCAGAACAGCGCCGCTGCGCGCTGGAGCGTCAGCCCGGCCCAGCGGGAGCAAGCTCCCTCGTCACGGGTTGGTTTTCAATCCGATTCAAGAGGAACGGGTTAGCACAGGATCCCAACGGTTGCTGGTGCGGTTACGTCACCCACGCTTCACGCATGGCCGCAGGTTATCCCCAGCTTTTACCGCCAGATGCGCCAAAAAATCGCAGCGTTATAACCGGTTCGGCTGTTACTTGTGCACACTCGCTGTACCACCTGTCACCGAACTGTCATGTCGAAACAATCCGGGGTGGGTGCCTGTATCCAAAATTTAAGTCAATGAAAAACATCGCTTTTTTTTACTGGTGAAAAAATCGTCAGTTTGAGCGCAGGCCCCGTTCCACAGGGCTTTGCGCGAGTTCAGGGGGGGTTGTCCACTGAGTTATCCACAGCTTCTGTGGATTGTCCCAAGCGCTTGCTCTAGCACGGGCGTGCCGGTTTTTTTTCGGCTTTACCCGTACGAAAAAAGGAGTAGAGTGGCGCGCCTTCCGATCTGTCCCACAGTGTTTTATGAAGTTTCGCTCAGTATCAAATCCTGTTACCTCCACACCCTCTGGTGTTACCCCACCCAAACGTATGTCGATGCGGGTGGCTGAGTGGCTGCTCGATAGCCCACGGCTAGGGGACAGCCCCAGCGTCAAGCACCTGGCCGGTCGTTTGCTCAAGCAACCGGCCCGTGAAGGCGTGGTGGCCGCGCAAAGTCGCCTTGGGCAGTTGATGTGCCGTGAATGCGGTAACGCCCGGGACCGACGCATTGGCCAAGACCTGCTGCGTCAGGCCGCCCGGGCCGGCGATGATCGTGCCCGCCGGGCCCTCGGTGAAATCGAAGACTGAAATCGCAGACTGCGCTGGGCAACCCCCAGCCGCTTGGTTAACCTTCGGGCTTTATTTGATCGGCAGGAATTGTCATGGCTATGGATTTGACCAGCCTGTTGTTTGGCCTGGCAGGCGCTGCGGTGCCGTTGCTGGCACTGGCCTGGCACCTGCAGCGCCAAGCCGCCGCCGCGCAGACCGAACAGGCTTTGCTGGAAGAGCGCCTGGCCACTGCCCACATGGCCCACGATGGCCTCAACGCCCAGCTCGATGCCTGCCGCGACGAAATCAGCGACCTGAGCCAAGCCAACGCCGCCAAGCAAGCCGAGCTTGCCGCAGCCTGCCGGGAAGTCGAGTTGCTGCAGATCGAGCGCGACAATGCCCGGGATGCGGCCCATGCCTGGAATCTCGAGCGCGCCAACAAGGAAGCCGAACTGCGGCGGCTCGATGCCCAGGCGGCGTCGTTGCAGGCCGAACTGCGTGAGCAGCAGGAAAGCCATCAACAACGCCTGGATGACCTGCAAGGTTCGCGAGATGAGCTGAGGGCACAGTTCGCCGAGCTTGCCGGGAAGATCTTCGACGAACGTGAGCAGCGCTTCGCCGAAACCAGCCAGCAACGCCTGGGCCAGTTGCTCGATCCGCTGAAGGAGCGCATTCAGTCCTTCGAAAAACGTGTTGAAGAAAGTTATCAGGCTGAGGCCCGGGAGCGCTTCTCCCTGGGCAAGGAACTGGAGCGCCTGCAACAACTGAACCTGCGCCTGAGCGACGAAGCCACCAACCTCACCCGGGCGCTCAAGGGTCAGAAGACCCAGGGCAACTGGGGCGAACTGATCCTGGAGCGGGTGCTTGAACATGCCGGCCTGGAGAAGGGCCGCGAGTATCAGACCCAGGTCAGCCTCAAGGGCCCGGACGGCGAGCGGTTCCAGCCGGACGTGTTGATTTATCTGCCGGGCGACAAGCAAGTGGTGGTCGATTCCAAGGTCAGCCTCACGGCCTATCAGCAGTACGTGGCGGCTGAAGATGACGCCATCGGGCAACTGGCCCTCAAGCAACATGTGCTGTCGTTGCGAACTCACGTCAAAGGCTTGGCCGGCAAGGATTACAAGCGTCTGGACGGTTTGCACAGCCTGGATTTCGTGTTGCTGTTCGTGCCAATCGAAGCGGCGTTTTCCGCCGCCCTGCAAGCCGAGCCGAACCTGTTCCAGGAAGCCTTTGACCGCAACATCGTGATCGTCAGCCCGACCACGTTGCTGGCGACGCTACGGGTGATCGACAGCTTGTGGAAGCAGGAGCGCCAGAGCCAGAACGCCCGGGAAATCGCCGAGCGGGCCGGGTGGCTGTATGACAAGTTCGTCTTGTTTATCCAGGACCTGGACGAGATCGGCAGTCGCGTGCAGCAGTTGGACAAAGCCTACAGTGCGGCGCGCAACAAACTGACGGAAGGGCGCGGCAACCTGATCAGCCGTAGCGAACAGCTCAAGCTGCTCGGCGCCCGGGCCAGCAAGAGCTTGCCGGCGGAGTTGCTCGAGCGAGCGATGACCGATGCGGATGGCTTGCCTGAGTTGCCGGAAGAAGCCGGCGAGAAAACCCAAGGCTGAAACACAAACCCAGGGCTGAAGCAGAAACTTGTGGCGAGTCATCTTGTGGGAGCAAAGCTTGCTCGCGATGATATCCTTGAGACCGACATCGCGGGCAAGCCTTGCTCCCACAAGATGCCCTTGCACAGGGGCATTATTTGCCCGAATTACAACGGCAAATGCCGACTCAACAACGCCCGCAACGCCGCCGGCTTCACCGGCTTGGCCAAGTAATCCAGGCCCGCCGCGTGCACCAGGGCCACCGTCTCGGGCCGGCCATCGGCGCTGATCACCACCCCCGGTATCGGTTCCCCCATGCGCGTGCGCAACCAGGCCATCAGCTCGGTACCGGTTTCGCCGTCGTCCAGATGAAAATCCACCAGGGCCAATTGCGGTCGGCCACCCTGGGCCAGCCAACGCTCGCATTCCTCGCGATTGCGCGCCGTCCACACCTGGCAACCCCAGCGTGTCAGCAGACTGTTCATGCCGATCAGGATGCTGTCTTCGTTATCGACGCACAGCACCTGGGCGCCGCTTGGCAAATGACCGTTGGGCTCGGCCACGGGGCTCGGTACGACGGCCTGTGTAGAGGCCACGGGCACGCTGACGCTGAACACGCTGCCGCGCCCCGGCCAGGAACGCACACGCAAGGTATGGCCGAGCACGCGACAGAGCCCGTCGGCGATGGCCAGGCCCAGTCCGAGGCCTTTTTCGGCGCGGGTCTGGTGGCTGTCCAGGCGCTTGAATTCTTCGAAAATGACTTGCAGCTTGTCCTCGGCGATGCCCGGCCCGCGGTCCCAGACTTCCAGGCACAACTCGCCGTTGCGCCGGCGCACGCCCAGCAGCACTGGCCCCCTGGCGTAGCGGAACGCGTTGGTGAGGAAGTTCTGCAAAATGCGACGCAGCAGCTTGATGTCACTGTCCACCCGCAGCTTCGAGCCGCGCACCCGGAACTTCAAGCCTTGTTCCTGGGCCAGCGCCGTGAACTCTGCGCCGAGGGTATTGAACAGCTCGTTGAGGGCGAAGGGTTTGCGGTCGGGGTTGATCTTGCCGTTTTCCAGGCGGGAGATGTCCAGCAAGTCGGTGATCAGGTCTTCAGCCGAGCGCAGTGAACTGTCCAGGTGGTGCACCAGTTGCCGGGCCTCGCTCGGCAAACCATCGTGCTGGTGGGACAGCGCGGCGGAGAACAGGCGCGCGGCGTTGAGCGGTTGCATCAGGTCGTGGCTGACCGCCGCCAGGAACCGGGTCTTGGATTGATAGGCCGCTTCGGCGGTGCTCTTGGCTTCGGTCAGGGCCAGGTTCAATTGGGACAATTCCCGGGTGCGTTCGGCCACCCGTTGCTCCAGCCCTTCGTTGGCTTCGGTCAGCGCCTGTGCGGCCTCACGGAAGGCGGTGATGTCGGTGAAACTCATGACGAAACCGCCACCGGGCATCGGGTTGCCGATCAGTTCGATGACCCGGCCGTTGGGGAACAGCCGTTCAGAGGTATGGGCACGGCCCTGGCGCATCCAGTGCAGGCGCCTGGCGACGTGGACTTCCGCCTCGCCCGGCCCGCAGAGGCCACGTTCGGCGTTGTAGCGGATGATGTCGGCAATGGGCCGGCCGACACTGATCAAGCCGTCCGGGTACTTGAACAGCTCCAGATAGCGGCGGTTCCACGCCACGAGCCTGAGGGACTGGTCGACCACGCTGATACCCTGGCTGATGTTCTCGATGGCGCCTTGCAACAGGGCGCGGTTGAACTGCAGCACTTCCGACGCTTCGTCCGCGATCCGGACCACGTCTTCGAGCTGCATCTCTCGACCTTCGATGGCGGCTTTTACGACCGCCCGTGTCGAAGAGGCGCCGAGTACACCGGCCAGCAGGCGTTCGGTGTGGGCGATCCATTCGCTGTCGGCGTTCTGGTTCGGGTTGAAGCCTTTGCCCTGGCGGTAGGCGAAGCGAATAAAACTCTGCCGCGCCCGCTCTTCGCCGACGAAACGCGCGGCCAGTTGCAACAGGTCTTCGATGTGCACCGCCAGCATTGAGCGGGGATTGGGGCGGGCGCTGATTTCCTGGCCAATGAAGCGCCCGGCCTGCCAGTGTTCCGAGACGCGTGTGCGCGACAGCACGGACACCCAGGCAAACAGCGTGAAGTTGCCAGCCAGGGACAGGACCACCCCTTGGGTCAGCGGCGTAATCGGCAGGTTCAAGGGATTGCCATGCAGCCAGGCCAGGCCTGGAAAACTACTGAGCGACCAGCCCAGGCTGTGGGCGGCAATCGGCAGCACCAGGGTGTAAAACCACAAAAAGATCCCCGTGGCGAGGCCGGCGAACACGCCGCGGCGGTTGGCCTGTTTCCAGTACAGCGCGCCGAGCATGGCCGGGGCCAGTTGGGTCACGGCGGCGAAGGCGATCTGGCCGATGGTCGCCAGGCTCGCCGTCGAGCCCAACAGCCGATAGCTGACATAGGCCAGCAACAGGATCACCACGATGCTGACCCGCCGCACCGACAGCATCCACTGGCGGAACACCTCGAACGGGCGTTCGGCGGCGTTGCGCCGCAACAGCCAGGGCAGCAACATGTCGTTGGAGACCATGGTCGACAGCGCCACGCTGGCCACGATCACCATGCCAGTAGCCGCCGACGCGCCGCCGATGAACGCTAGCACGGCCAGGGCCGGATGAGCCTGGGCCAGCGGCAGACTGATGACGAACGAGTCCGGCAGCACCGAGCTGGGCAGCATCATCTGCCCGGCGAGGGCGATGGGCACCACGAACAGCGCAGCCAAGGCCAGGTAGGCGGGAAATACCCACTTGGCCAGACGCAGGTCCTGGGGCTCGATGTTTTCCACCACGGTCACGTGGAACTGCCGCGGCAAGCAGATGATCGCCATCATCGCCACCCCGGTCTGCACCACCATGGACGGCCAGTTGATGGTTTCTTTCCAGTACTGCTCCAGGCGCGGCGCGAGCATCGCCTGGTTGAACAGGTCCTCGAAACCGTCGTACAGGCCGTACGTCACGAACGCGCCGACCGCCAGGAAGGCAAGCAGCTTGACCAGGGATTCGAACGCGATCGCCAACACCATGCCGCGGTGGTGTTCGGTGGCGTCCAGGTTGCGGGTGCCGAACACGATGGTGAACAGCGCCAGGATCAGCGAGACGATCAGCGCGGTGTCCTGGGCGCGGGTACCCATGGCATCGGCACCGGCGCCGATCAGCAGGTTCACCCCGAGCACGATGCCCTTGAGCTGCAGGGCAATGTACGGCAGCACGCCCACCAGGCAGATCAGTGCGACCACCACTGCCAGGGATTGGGACTTGCCGTAGCGGGCGGCGATGAAGTCGGCGATGGAGGTAATGTTCTCCTGTTTGCTGATCATCACCATTTTCTGCAGGACCCACGGCGCCAGCACCAGCAGCAGTATCGGCCCGAGGTAGATCGGCAGGAACGACCAGAGCTGTTCGGCGGCCTGGCCCACGGCGCCAAAGAACGTCCAGCTGGTGCAATACACCGCCAGCGACAGGCTGTAGACCCAGGCCCGCACCCGTGGCGGCAGCGGCGTGCTGCGCCGGTCGCCGTAGAAGGCGATGGCGAACATGATGGCCATATAGGCCAGGGCGACAACGGCGATCAGCCCGCTGGACAACGACATGGAAACTCCCGGACAAAGACACCGGGACTTGCGCCCGGCAGGACAGTCTCGCATGCCCGCTCGGGTTCGTCAGTGTCGACCAAGGTCGAGGCGTGGTGGGGTGTCGCAGGTTGCGATCAGCATTGGGTTAGATGTGTGAACACAAAATTTATGTTCGCCTAAGACTCAGTGTGGGAGCGGGCTTGCTCGCGAAGGCGATGGCACATTCAACATTGATGCAAGCTGACCCAGCGCTTTCGCGAGCAAGCCCGCTCCCACAAGGGACTTGAGGTGAATACAAATCCATGGTTCACCCAGATCACTGTGGGAGCGAGCTTGCTCGCGATAGCGGCCTTACTGACCCAACGCAATATCCACCAACCGATACAACTCCCCCACCTCCAACGGCGCGCTGGCAAAGAGAATGCGGAACACCGTCGGCGCCACCACCACATTGATCAGCAGCTCGACGCCTGGATTGGGTTCATCGGGGTAGCGGTCTAGGATGATCTGCAACTGACGGCTGAGGATTCCCACGCAATACCCCGGCGTGGCGCAGGCCTGGATGTCGCGCATCATGTTGCGACCGGGCTCGGAACTCATTTCGTCCAGGTACTGCTCGGCCCAGGCGCGCAGGTCGCCGCGCAAGCTGCCGGTGTCGATCGGTTCGCCGTCGGGGCGCATGCGGGCGATGGCGACGTCGGCCAGCAGCGCCGGCAGATCGCCCCAGCGCCGGTAGATGGTGGACGGCGTCACCCCGGCGCGCGCAGCGATTTGCGGCACGGTCAGTGTGGCGCGCTCCTGCTCTTGCAGCAGGGCGCGGACCGCCGAGTGAATCGATTCCTGGACCCGGGCGCTTCGACCGCCGGGGCGTAAACCTTCTTTAATAGCCATGCGTCAGACCTTAACACAAAGAATTTGCTTTAAGCGCGCGCCGGTAGCACACTCCGCAAAAGCAAAAAATTAGCTTTTGCGAATGTTCTTGTGGAGCGTGCCCATGTCCCATCCAGCTTCGACCCGCGCCAGCCTGATCTTCCTGGCGCTCACTTTGCTCGGTTTTCTCGCCGCGTCCAGCGCGCCGACGCCGTTGTATCACCTCTATCAGGAACAGTTACAGTTTTCCCCGGCTGTCCTGACGCTGATTTTCGGCGTGTACGCCTTCAGTCTGCTGGCGGCCTTGCTGACCGTAGGGTCGCTGTCGGATTACCTCGGCCGCAAACCGGTGATCTTCGTGGCGCTGTTGCTCAACATGTTGGCGATGCTGCTGTTTATCTGCGCCGACAGCGTCGCCTGGTTGATCGGTGCTCGGTTGATCCAGGGGTTCGCCACCGGCATGGCCACCAGTGTGCTGGGTGCGGCCTTGCTGGACTTCGACCGTCGCCAAGGCCCGTTGATCACCAGCGTTGCGCCGCTGTTGGGCATGGCGTGCGGGGCGCTGGGCTGTGGCCTGCTGGCCGAGTTCGCGCCGTTGCCGTTGCAACTGACGTATTGGCTGCTGCTGGGGGTGTTCCTGACCCAGGCCGTTTACCTGTGGCGCCTGAAAGAAAGCGTCAGCCCGCAAACCGGTGCCTGGCAGTCCTTGCGCCCGACTTTGCATGTGCCGCCCCAGGCGCGGCAAGCCTTGTGGCGAGTCCTGCCACTGGACCTGGCGGCCTGGGCGGTGGGCGGTTTCTACCTGTCATTGGCGCCGTCCCTGGTGCGGGCGGCCACCGGATCGACCTCCAACCTGATCGGTGGCGCGCTGGTGGCGGTGTTGACCCTCAGCGGCGCGTTAGCCATCTACCTGTTGCGCAACCAGGAGGCCGACAAAATGTTGCGCCCGTCCGCCGGCCTGTTGGTGATCGGCCTGGCATTGGTGCTGGTGGCGGTGCATGGCGCCAGCTTGCCGTTGTTCTTCGTCGGCACGCTGATCACCGGTGGCGGTTTTGGCGCAGGGTTCCTGGGGGCGCTGCGCAGCATCATGCCGCTGGCCTTGCCCCACGAACGAGCCGGCTTGATGTCGGCGTTCTATGTCCTCAGTTACCTGGCCTTCAGCTTGCCGTCGCTGCTGGCGGGGAACCTGACGCGGGTGTTCGGCTTGATCCCGACGACCGATGGGTATGGCGCTGTGTTGATTGTGTTGTGTGTCTCGGCGCTGCTGGGGTTACGCCAGTCGATAAAACCGCTTACCGATGGCGTTCGCCCTTGAAGCCGAGCATGCAGGTGTCCCTGGCAGTGGGTTAGTCTTGGCGCCTCAGACTTCTTCCGGACGGATCCCTTGAAAATCATTCGCAGCAAATCCTTCACCGGTGACCGCGCCTGGGCGGCGCTGGATATCGCCAACATGAACGGCATCACCACACGCTTGCACTGGACCGATCAGCCGTACAAATGGCACATCAACGACGGCCAGGAAGTCTTCGTGGTGCTCGATGGGCAAGTGCAGATGTGCTATCGGGAGGAGGGCGTCGAAAAGGCGGCTTTGCTGGAAGCCGGGGACATTTTCTACGCCTCGGTGGGCACCGAGCATGTCGCCAAGCCTTTGGGCGAAGCGAGGATCCTGGTGATCGAGAGCGAGGGCAGCGTCTGACCATTATCTGTAAAGTAGATAACAGATAGAGAAATTACCCGTTATATAGATATTCAATCCGGCTCTAGCATGGCTTCACCTCATCCGAGGAGAGGAGTTCGCCATGACATGCTGTGCTGCAAAAAACCGCCTGCGCCCCTTGAGCCATTTGCCCAGGCCGTTGGAGGCCATTCGCCAATTCACGCCTAACTGGTTTGCCGTGGTCATGGGCACTGGTGTGCTGGCGCTGGCCTTGGCGCAATGGCCGACGACGATGCCTGGCCTGCACGCCTTGGGCGAAGGGTTGTGGTTGTTCAACACGCTGTTGTTCGTGGTGTTCGCCTTGATGTACACAGCCCGTTGGGTGCTGTTCTTCGACGAAGCGCGACGGATTTTCGGCCATTCAACGGTCTCGATGTTTTTCGGCACCATTCCCATGGGGCTGGCGACCCTCATCAATGGCTTGTTGGTCTTTGGGCTGCCGCGTTGGGGGGAGGGCGTGGTGGCGGTGACCGAGGCGTTATGGTGGATCGACGTGGCCATGTCCCTGGCTTGCGGTGTGCTGATTCCATTCTTGATGTTCACCCGCCAGGAACACCGCATCGACCAGATGACCGCCGTGTGGTTGTTGCCAGTGGTGGCCGCCGAAGTCGCGGCGGCCAGCGGCGGGCTGTTGGCGCCGCATCTGGCCGACACTCATGCACAACTGGTCATGCTGGTGACCAGCTACGTGCTCTGGGCCTTTTCCCTGCCGGTGGCGTTCAGCATCCTGACGATTCTGTTGTTGCGCATGGCCTTGCACAAATTGCCTCACGAAAACATGGCCGCCTCGAGCTGGCTGGCCCTCGGCCCGATTGGCACCGGTGCCCTGGGCATGTTGCTGCTGGGCAGTGATGCCCCACTGATTTTTGCTGCCAATGGCCTGCCCGGGGTGGGCGACATCGCCGCCGGGTTAGGCCTGGTGGCCGGCATCACGCTGTGGGGCCTGGGGTTGTGGTGGATGCTGATGGCGCTGCTGATCACCGCGCGCTACCTGCGCGCCGGCATCCCCTTCAACCTCGGCTGGTGGGGCTTTACCTTTCCCCTGGGCGTGTACGCGCTGACCACGCTGAAGCTTGCGGGCCTGCTGGGCCTGGGTTTTTTCAGCGTGTTCGGTGGTGTGTTGGTGGCGATGCTGGTGGTGCTGTGGCTGATCGTCGGGCGGCGTACGGTGCTGGGTGCCTGGCACGGTGAGTTGTTTGTGTCGCCCTGTATTGCAGGGCTGGCGAAATAATCGCTAAAGACAGGTAATGTGTGGCCTGGATCGAAAAACGTTCATTCAATAAGCGTCCACGCCACTCAGGAACATGGAAGATGAGTCACCCTTCGCAGTTCACCTTGCTTCGCACGCGGCGTTTCCTGCCGTTCTTCATCACGCAGTCCTTGGGCGCGTTCAACGACAACATTTTCAAGCAGTCGCTGATCCTCGCTATTCTCTACAAACTGACCATCGAGGGTGACCGCTCGATTTGGGTCAACCTCTGCGCGCTGCTGTTCATTCTGCCGTTCTTTCTGTTCTCGGCACTGGCGGGGCAGTTCGGGGAAAAATTCGCCAAGGACGCGTTGATTCGTCTGATCAAGCTCGGTGAAATCGCCATCATGGCGGTCGGCGCAGTAGGGTTTCTGTTCGATCATTTGCCGCTGATGCTGGTGGCGCTGTTCGCCATGGGCACGCATTCGGCGCTGTTCGGTCCGGTGAAGTATTCGATCCTGCCCCAGGCCTTGCACGAGGAAGAACTGGTCGGCGGCAATGGCCTGGTGGAGATGGGCACCTTCCTGGCGATCCTGGCCGGCACCATTGGCGCCGGGATCATGATGTCCTCGACGCATTACGCCCCGGTGGTGTCCGCCGCGATCATCGGTGTTGCGGTGCTCGGTTACCTGGCCAGCCGCGGCATTCCGCGCGCGGCGGCGGCCTCGCCGCAAATGCGCCTGAACTGGAACATTTTCAGTCAATCCTGGGCCACCCTGAAACTGGGGCTGGGGCAAACCCCGGCGGTGTCCCGGTCGATTGTCGGCAACTCCTGGTTCTGGTTCGTCGGGGCGATTTACCTGACGCAGATCCCGGCCTATGCCAAGGAGTGGATGCACGGCGACGAAACCGTGGTGACCTTGATCCTGACGGTGTTCTCGGTGGGGATCGCCTTGGGTTCGATGCTCTGTGAAAAGCTGTCCGGACGCAAAGTCGAGATCGGCCTGGTGCCGTTCGGCTCGTTCGGGCTCACCGTATTCGGTCTGTTGCTGTGGTGGCATTCCGGTGGAATCCCCGACAGCGTCGAGGGCCACGGTTGGCTTGAAGTGCTCGGTTTCGGTCACGCCTGGCTGGTGTTGATCGACATCCTGGGCCTGGGTGTCTTCGGTGGGTTCTACATCGTGCCGCTGTACGCGTTGATCCAGTCGCGCACCGTCGAGAACGAGCGGGCGCGGGTGATTGCCGCCAACAATATTCTCAACGCGTTGTTCATGGTGGTCTCAGCCATCGTCTCCATCGTGTTGCTGAGCCTGGCCAAACTGTCGATCCCGCAGTTGTTCCTGGTGGTGTCGTTGCTCAACATCGGCGTCAACGCCTACATCTTCAAGATCGTCCCCGAGTTCAGCATGCGTTTCATGATCTGGCTGCTGAGCCATTCCATGTACCGCGTGGAGCATCGCAACCTGGAGGCGATTCCCGATGAGGGGGCTGCGCTGTTGGTCTGCAACCACGTTTCCTTCGTCGATGCCTTGCTGATTGGCGGCGCGGTGCGTCGGCCGATTCGCTTCGTGATGTACTACAAGATCTACAACCTGCCGGTGCTGAATTTCATCTTCCGCACCGCTGGGACCATCCCGATTGCCGGGCGCCAGGAAGACATTCAGATCTACGAAAAAGCCTTCAAGCGAATTGCCCAATACCTGAAGGACGGTGAGCTGGTGTGCATTTTCCCTGAAGGAAAATTGACCGCTGACGGTGAGATCAATGAGTTCAAGAGCGGACTGACACGCATCCTCCAGGAAACCCCGGTGCCGGTGATTCCCTTGGCGCTGCAGGGCTTGTGGGGCAGTTTCTTCAGTCGCGACCCGGCCAAAGGGCTGTTTCGCCGATTCTGGTCGCGGGTGACGTTGGTGGCGGGTTCGGCGGTGGCGGTGGAAGTGGCTGAGCCCGCGAAGTTGCAGGCGTTGGTGGGGCAATTGCGTGGGACTGTCAGGTAAGAAGAACCTGTGGGAACAAGGAGCTGTGGGAGCAAGGCTTGCCCGCGATGACGGTCTCAAGGACGCCATCGCGAGCAAGCTTTGCTCCCACAGGTTTTGCTCCTACAAGCTCCACTGTTCCTAGAAGGTCTTGCTCCCACAGGTCAATTCAGGCGCTGACCTTGAGCCCGATCAACCCTGTAACGATCAACGCCACGCTGGCCAGGCGAACCAGCGCCATCGACTCTCCAAACAAAATGATCCCGGCGATCACCGTGCCCACGGCACCGACCCCGGTCCAGATCGCATAGGCGGTCCCCAGCGGCAGTTCCTTCATCGCCAGGCCGAGCAGGCCGAGGCTGATCGCCATGGCGGCGATGGTCAGTGCGGTGGGGAGGGGGCGGCTGAAGCCGTCGGTGTACTTCAGGCCGACAGCCCAGCCGACTTCGAACAGGCCGGCAAAAAACAGAATGATCCAGGACATCACACACCTCATCGATGGGTGGGGTCGTCCCCGGAGAATGAACGCGATGGCGTTGCGGGGTCGTCCCCGCATTGGGCGCAAGAATGCCCAATGCTGACTGTTCGGTCAAGTCGCTCGGTCAGTCAGCTGCTCGGCCGGCAAGCAGTTCCCGGTCCTGTTTTTCGCTCATGCGCCGGAAGTACGTCGAGAGCAGGGCCCCGGAAATGTTGTGCCAGACGCTGAACAGCGCACTGGGTACTGCCGCCAGCGGCGAAAAGTGCGCGCTCGCCAACGCCGCGCCGAGGCCGGAGTTCTGCATGCCTACTTCCAACGACAAGGTTTTGCGCTGAGCCAACGGCAGGCCGAACAAACGCCCGGTGAAGTACCCCAGCAGATAACCGAAGCTGTTGTGCAGCATCACGATGGCCATGATCAGCAGGCCGGACTCGGCGATCTTCGCCTGACTGGCTGCGACCACCGCTGCCACAATGATCACGATGCTCACCACCGAAATCAGCGGCAACACGTCTATGGCATGACGCACCCGGGCACCCAACAGACGTTGAGCGACGATGCCCAGCGCGATCGGCACCAGGACGATTTGCAGGATCGACCAGAACAGCGCCGAGAACGACACCGGCAACCAGGCCGAGGCCAGCAGCCAGATCAGCGCAGGGGTCAGCAGAGGGGCCAGCAGGGTGGTGATGGCGGAAATCGCCACGGCCAGGGCCAGGTCACCGCGAGCCAGCCAGGTCATGACATTGGACGACGTGCCGCTCGGGCAGCAACCCACCAGGATCACGCCGACGGCGATCTCCGGCGGCAGGCTGAACACTTGGCAAAGCAGCCACGCCGTGCCGGGCATGATCACGAATTGGGCAACCACCCCCAGGGCTACGCGCCCCGGATGACGGGCGACTTCGGCAAAGTCTTCCAGCTTGAGTGCCAGGCCCATGCCGAACATCACCAGGCCTAGAAGCGGCACGATGGCGATTTTCAGGCCGACGAACCACTGCGGTTGCAGGAATGCCAGTACCGCGAAAAACAGTACCCAGTAAGCGAAGGTATTGCCGACAAAGCGACTCAATGCAGCCAATGCGCGCATGACCTGATCCTTATTATTAAGAACACCGAATACTAATGTGGGAGCGAGCTTGCTCGCGATAGCGCAGTGTCAGTCAACATCTAGGTGGCTGTCATACCGCTATCGCGAGCAAGCTCGCTCCCACAAGGGTAACCAATCTGGGGTTTAGATCCCCTGCGGAATCTCTTCCCCGCCCAACGCTTCAACCAGCGCCGGCAGGAACTCGCCGAACGTCAGCATCATCAGCGTAAAACTGGCATCCAGTTGGCCGAGGGCTTCGTCGCCACCGTCCTGCTCCGCCTGGTCCTGCAGCAGGTCTTCGAATTTCAGGCGCTTGACCACCATCTTGTCGTCGAGCACGAAGGACAGCTTGTCCTGCCAGGCCAGCGACAGTTGCGTGACGACCTTGCCGGTGTTCAGGTGCAGCTGGATTTCGTCGCTGGTCAGGTCCTGGCGCTTGCAGCGCACGATGCCGCCGTCTTCGTGGGTGTCGCGCAGTTCGCATTCATCCAGTACGAAGAAATCGTCCGCGGCTTTCTGGGTCTTGACCCAGTCGGTCATGGTGGCGGTCGGGGCCATCTTGACCGTCAGCGGGCGTACCGGCAGCGAGCCGATGACTTCGCGCAGGGTGGACAGCAGGTCTTCGGCACGTTTCGGGCTGGCCGAGTTCACCAGGATCAGGCCCTGTTTCGGCGCGATGGCAGCGAAGGTGGACGAGCGACGGATGAACGCACGGGGCAGGAACGCCTGGATGATTTCATCCTTGAGCTGGTCCCGTTCCTTTTTATAGACCTTGCGCATTTGCTCGGCTTCGATCTCTTCGACCTTTTCCTTCAGGGCATCGCGCACGACGCTGCCCGGCAAGATGCGTTCTTCCTTGCGCGCGGCGATCAGCAGGAAGTCCTGGCTGACGTGCACCAGCGGTGCGTCTTCGCCTTTGCCAAACGGCGCGACGAAACCGTAAGTGGTCAACTCCTGGCTTGCACATGGACGCGCCAGTTTGCTGGCCAGTGCAGTTTCCAACGCCTCGGCATCAAAAGGCAGATCTTGGGTCAGGCGATAGATAAGCAGGTTTTTGAACCACATGGGGTGAGTCTCTCCTTTATACAAAGGGGGGCATTATTCTCTTCGCGGCGCCATAGGCCAACCCTTCGCTAAGCCTTTGGAAGGCCTGAAAAAATTAATTTAAAAAGTGCTTGCCAGCTTAAAGAGTGCTCCGTAGAATGCGCGCCACACCGAAAGCGAAGGGTGATTAGCTCAGCTGGGAGAGCGTCTGCCTTACAAGCAGAATGTCGGCGGTTCGATCCCGTCATCACCCACCATTCGTTCAACGTGTTACGCGCAGCGGTAGTTCAGTCGGTTAGAATACCGGCCTGTCACGCCGGGGGTCGCGGGTTCGAGTCCCGTCCGCTGCGCCATATTCGGTTACCTGGAACGCTGAACGCCAGGTCACCACGGAAAGCCCGCTCACGCGGGCTTTTTGCTGTTTGCGGTTCCTGTGGTGTGCGTCGCTCCTTTTTTTGCTGAATTTGCTAATTAAATCAGCACGTTACGAAAAACTGTGAGAGAATGCGCCCCGCATCGAAAGTGAAGGGTGATTAGCTCAGCTGGGAGAGCGTCTGCCTTACAAGCAGAATGTCGGCGGTTCGATCCCGTCATCACCCACCAAACTTTCAATGTTACGCGCAGCGGTAGTTCAGTCGGTTAGAATACCGGCCTGTCACGCCGGGGGTCGCGGGTTCGAGTCCCGTCCGCTGCGCCATATTCGGTTATCTGGAATGCTGAACGCCAGGTGGCTACTAGAAACGACGCTTTTCCTTTTCGAGGGAAGAGCGTCGTTTTTTTTTGTTCTTTTTTTGTGTGTATATCCGTTGCTGCGGTTATGGCCACTTAGGGTTCCGCCCTGACGGCGGGTCACTTTTGAAGAGCCCGGAAGCCGGCCCAGTCAAAAGTGACCCGCTTTAAGAGCGGAACCGTCAGCAGCCGTTACCGAAATAACGGATATACGCCCCCCATCTACTGCTCAGCATTACGCCGATGACGATAATCGCTGACCGCCTCATACACCGCTTTACGCAACCGATTGATCCCACCAATAGGCCGATGCGCCTCAATCCCAAACCAAGGATTGAACGACTGATTATCACAAGCCAGATTCAGCTTGGGCGTATCAAAATCCTGAGCCGGCACCTTAATGCGCGCCACGGTCTCGAACGGCGCATCACTTTCCCGCCATTCAATGCTGGTGTCTTCAATCGGCATGTACTTGCTCGGATCCTGACGCTGGATCTGCAAGACAAAACACGCCGGCACCCGGTCTGTGGATAACTGCTGATTCAATGCGCTACGCAAAAAGTTCGGCAGGTCCTGGTTCTGGGGCGGCAGGATGTAGCTAGGGCAACTGTTCGGATCCGGCGCGACGCGAAACTTGGCGTTGGCCTCGCCAAACTTATAAGGCGATACCGAGAAATAAGTGGTCTGGGTCGGGCTGGCCGGAGCCGGCGAGAGTGTCGCCAGAGCGATGAACAAATGACGGATCTGCCAACTGCGCGGGTCCAGGCTCGGAAAAAAAGCCATCGCCTTCTTCCCGTCAGCCTGAGCGGCCACATTCTGACGGTACTCGGCGACATCACTGACAAAGAAGTTCGGATGATTGAACATCACGAAATCCTGCTCGCCAAATGATTGCCGGTCCGCCAGCAATTGCTTGCCGGGTACATTCATCAGCTTGATCGCCATCCCTCGTGCATCGCGCAGGCTGTCGAATTGCGGATAAGCATTGCCATTTGACAGGCGGATCGTTGCCTGCCAAGTCTTGCCCGGTTCGGCAAACACGCCTTGGCGCAACGGTACCGGCAGGTCGCTCGGCACCTGGACTTCGGCCATGACGCAACCATGGGCCTTGGCATGGGCGTCGCGCAGGTAACGCGTGCCTTCGCGGTGCTGATCGACGATGCGGATCGCGGTCTGGATGATGTCCTGGGTCATGGCGGCTTCGCCGGGTGCAACCTGTTCCTTGTCCGGGACCGGTCCCCTGTGCTGCCAGGCAAACCAGGCCGTGGACAGGGCCCAGCCGAGCAACCCGATACCCAGCAGCCACAGGAGCGTCTTGCCTAAAAAGGCGCCGAGGCGCAGCCAGAGGGTGATCAACATGCCAACATCCTTTTACCGGTGAGGTTCATCATTACAGTTGCGACTCCAATGGCCCGCCCAGCACTTTCAAATACTCCAGCAAAGCCCAGCGCTCCTGCGGTTGCAGCAAGCGGCCAATGACGCCGTTACCACGCTCGCCTGCGCGGAATTCATGGCCGCCGTTGTGATTGCCGGTAATCCGGGTGTCGAAGAGAAAGCCGTTGGTGAAGGCTTCGGTGCGATAGCCCAGGTGGCGTGGGTCGTATTCGAAGTTGCCTTTATAGAACGTGGCTGCCCGCTCAGCCTGAGGGGACAGCAGTTGGTAGATCGTCGGCACCGAGCCGTTGTGCAGGAACGGTGGCGTGGCCCAGACACCCGCCAGCGGCCGGGCCTTGTAGGCACGCAGTTCACGCACGCCAATGGGCAGGCCGAAGCCGTCCAGGGCCGGGCGCTCGGCGGGGGTGACGCCGGCATCGCGGTAAGCGCGGTTTTCGACGAAGGCGGTGACGTAGGCCAGGCCTTTGGCGACCGAAAGCCGGCTCAGGTCCAGCGGCTCCGTCGGGGTCGGGTGCAGTTGCACGTCCAGCTTCGCCAGCTCGGCCGGGTCCCACTGCAGGCTGGTCAGGTCGAAGCGGTGGTCGGCGATGTTATTGGCGGTGCCCGGGTCGGTGCCGATCACCTGCACGGGCAGCATGTGCAATTGCTGCATCGGCCTGTCAGGCCCCTGGACCACTTTGGGCACATGGCAGCCGGCGCAGTTTTCGGCGAACAGGGCCCGGCCCTTGGCGGCCAGCGGTTTATCGATCGTTCCCAGCAACGCTTCCGGCCACACGGGTGGTTTGAGCAGTTGCAGGGTCTCTTCGATCTTGTTCAAGTCACGCACGCGCACGCTGGAAGGGTATCGCGCGTCGCCCTGCAGCGGTTTGCCCTGGGCGTCGAAGAAATTCAGTGTCGCGCCGACCCCCAGCGCTTCACCAACGTTGCGGGCCATCGGTTGTTGGGCCGATCCGTTCCACTGCACCCAGTCGAAGGTCCACATTTCCCACAACTGCGGGTAATCCACCGGAGCGTTGGCGACCCGGTAGTTTTCCGCCGAGATGGCGTCGCCGAAGCTGGCATTGGCGATGCGGCCGAAGGCGTCGGTACGCCCGGGGCCTTCTTCGGTGGGGTAGAGGCCGCGGTGGGTGTCGTTCCAGGCCGCCTTGAGGAACGTGTCCAGGGAAACCTTGAACGCCTTGCGCAATTCTTCGTGGCGGGCGTCGTAGTCCTTGCCCAGTACCTGGCGGGCGAAGCGTTCGAATTTCCAAGGGTTGTAGTAGGTAGACGCCAGACTGGCGACCAGTGCCTGTCCGAAACTGCCACCGCGTAGCGTAGGAACACTGGAAGGCAGAACGTGTTGGGCCGAGCCGCCATCGATCCGTATCGCCTGGCCCTTGAAGCGCAATTCTCCGGTATGACACGCCGCGCAGGTGATATCCAGGAATTGGTCGGTGCTGCCCGGGTTCTGGTGTCGGGCAAACCCTACCGGCAAGTTGCCGGGATTGTCGGGCGAGGCTTTCTTTGCCGGGTCGATCAGGAAGCCAAAGCGCGCCAGATACTCCGGCGAGGCGAAGCGTTGTTGCGAAAACGGCAATTCGAGGGCGGTGAACCAGTCGTAGCGCAGGCCTTTGACCTGGGTGCCCTGGGGCGTGAAGTAATACGTCTGGCGCTCGGCGGCGCTCCATTGGTCCAGGTAGTGCACCTGTTCGACGGGCGTATAGAACGGCAAGCGAGGATTGGCGACGTAATACAGCACCACGGCCACGGCGACGATCAGCAGTGTGAGAAGCAGCAAGAGAATGCGAGAGAGAAGGCGCACGGTAACGTCCTTGTTTTTTTGATAAGCCCTTATGCCTCAGTGCTGCGCGCCGGGCAAGTGGCCATTACCCTTGGCCTGTGAGGGAGGGGCAATGTATCCCTGTACGTAACAGATGACAGATGCTTCATTTGTCCAGGATTAAAAAGCGTTTGCGGACCTGAACTTATCATCACTTTGTGGCTCACATGCCGGTAGCCATTGGTCGTGGCCGCCTGATAAGCTCGCGGCTTTATTCGATTGCCCTTTAGGCGCATGAACAAGGAAATAGCATGAAACAGCATCGGTTGGCGGCGGCGGTGGCCCTGGTTGGCCTGGTACTCGCGGGTTGCGACTCGCAGACCAGCGTAGAGCTGAAAACCCCGGCGCAGAAAGCTTCCTACGGTATCGGCCTGAACATGGGCAAAAGCCTGGCTCAGGAAGGTATGGATGACCTGGACTCCAAAGCAGTTGCCCAGGGCATCGAAGATGCCGTCGGCAAGAAAGAACAGAAGCTGAAAGACGAAGAACTGGTCGAAGCCTTTGCCGCGCTGCAAAAGCGTGCCGAAGAGCGCATGGCCAAGATGAGCGAAGAGTCGGCAGCCGCCGGCAAGAAATTCCTCGAGGAAAACGGCAAGAAAGCCGGTGTCACCACCACCGCTTCCGGCCTGCAATACGAAGTGGTCAAGAAAGCCGATGGCGCGCAGCCTAAGCCGACCGACGTAGTGACCGTTCACTACACCGGCAAGCTGACCAACGGCACCGTGTTCGACAGCTCCGTTGAGCGTGGCAGCCCGATTGACCTGCCGGTTAGCGGCGTGATCCCGGGTTGGGTCGAAGGTCTGCAACTGATGCACGTCGGCGAGAAGTACAAGTTGTACATCCCGAGCGACCTGGCCTACGGCGCCCAGAGCCCGAGCCCGGCCATTCCGGCCAACTCGGTTCTGGTGTTCGACCTGGAACTGCTGGCGATCAAGGATCCGGCAAAAGAAGACGCAGCCAAGTAATCGCGTCTGCTATAACGACAACGCCTCGCTTATGCGGGGCGTTGTCGCATCTGGGCGGCGGCAAATGGCAAAAAAACCGAACGCATAAGGCAGGCTACAGTCATAGGCAGTACAGGCGCTGCTCTAGACGCAGTCAGCCGGTCAAGTCAATGAAATATTGGGTTTTTTTATGTGAGTAAAAAACGCCCGATCTAAGCCGGGCCCTTATGAAACGGGGGCTTCAGCGGTGAAATGCAGCTCTGTTCACAAGGTTATCCACAATTTGTGTGGATAACATTTCAGTGGGAGAAAAAATGAAGGCCCCGTGGAATTTTGCGCGATTTCTGCCCTTGGCAGGCCGCCTGCTGGCCCGCGGTCGATTGCCGACGTTGCTCTTCGCCGTCGCCAGCAAAGGTGCCCGGGAGGGCGGGCGGCTGGGCAAGCTCAAGGAGGACCTGCGCCTGTTGCAGGCCCTGTGCCTGGCCTATTGGCGCGGCGAATACCGTGCGGTCAGCGCCAAGTCGATGTTGTCGGTAGTGGCCGGCCTCATGTACTTCCTCAGCCCCCTGGATGCGATTCCCGACCTTTTGCCGATGTTTGGCATGTTCGACGACATCGCCGTGCTGGCGTGGGTCATGAAAACCCTCGACGTTGAACTCGAGGCATTCCGCGCCTGGCGTTATCGGCAATCCCCCGAGAAACTGGCCCAGGTCGAAAGGCTTCCCGATACCCCGGAACAACTCCAGCTCCAAGGCCAGAAAAAGCCCTGATCCCCTGAGAATTCATCACCCCGCGACCTTAGCCAGCATTTAGGATTACACTTCCAAGGAAAAAGGCTGACTCGCTAAGTGTTGTTGTCCTACGGGGTAGACATGGATATTCAAATCATCACACGTGACGGAGAGCCCGAGTACGCGGTTTTGCCGTGGGATCAGTACCAAGCGTTGTTGAAAGCAGCAGGCATCGATCAAGCTCCGCCGCGCGAAGCGACAGTCCGTCACGCGGCGGCACCCGGCCAGGTTCTCCCTGGCCTGGATCAATTACGCAGTTTGCGCGAAGGGAAGGGCATCGTCATTGAGGCGTTGGCCCGCACGGTAGGTATCAGCCCGTCTTATCTGGCCTTGATCGAGAGCGGCGAGCGACAGCCCGATGCCGCGATTCGGCGCAGTTTGGCCTGGGAGTTGACGGTGCCGGGTTGGAGGGAAGAATCGTGAGCGTACGCATCAGTCGGCAGCATTGGGATGGGTTGTTGGGTGAGTTGGACCAGGCGCGTCGCCAGCGCCATTTATTGACTTACCGCGCCTTGCTGGAGCGCTTGCAGCTGCCCAGCCCGGCCATGCAGACCTTGACCGCGGCCCTTGAACACCTGGCGGCGCTGGACGCCCGGGCAGAACAGCCGTTGCGCAGTTCCCTGGTGATCAGCCAGGGTGCGAGCCGGTTGCCGCGCACGGGGTTCTTCGAGTGTGTTGAACGCCTGGGCCGTTTTTCCGGGCCTTCCGATGGGGTGGCCGCCGCCTCTTGGCACGCTTCGGAAGTGGTCCGGGTGTTTGAATACGAATACCCCGAGTCGGCGGAGGCCTGAGTGCTCTGGCGACTCAAGGCGCGGCTCGGTTACTGGCTGGCGCGTCGGTTGTTTCACTGGTCCTGGTTCGTCCGCCAGCCGCGTGGTTGGGCCTGGCTCGAGGGCCAGTTCTCCCGCATGGCGAACCTGGGTGATGTCGGTGCGCAAAGCTTTTATGGGCACATCCTCACGTTTCGCGGCCAAGGGCTGGGCGCCCGTGAAGAAGGAGTGCGCCTGCTGCGATTGGCGGCATTGGCCGGTGATGGCAAGGCCGCCTACCAGATCGGCGTGATCAGCCTGGCCGGTACCACCAGCAAAGCGCCGGACCCGGTCGAGGCGGCACGCTGGTGGACCTTGGCGGCGAAAGCCGGGCACCCGTTGGCCGAGATCAAGCTCAAGGCCCTCGAAGCGCGCGATCTCTAGCGTTATCCACAGGCTATTCGTTGTGCAGTTGGGCGAATTTAGCGAATCGCCCTACATCCTTTGTCCCGTTCCCCTGACTTAATTCCCCCGTCATCCCCGGCACAGTCTCGCGCTCCCTGAGTGCTGCGAGACGCTGCCCATGTTCGACCGTTTTTTCCTGCCGGCCCTTGCGCGAGCCCTGTCCTGATGGAGCAGGTGAGCCGTATCGAGCAGGAACTCGACAGCTTCAAAGACACCCTGTCGGTCTACCGCGAGCAACTCGAACGCTGGTACAGCCGGGCGGCGGACCGGGCCAGCCATGCGGTCGACTTGCCCTCGCTGATGGGCATGGAGCGGTTGATCCGCTTCGGCGACAGCACCACCGCCGTCAGCACGGGTGACGATGATTTCCTCTCCACGGTCGTCCAGTGCCCCCTGGGCGGGGTGATGACGATCGAGAGCAAGTTCGAGTCGGTGTACGACATCCCGCTGGGCGGCATCGTGGTGGATGTGGTGGCGGTGGACAGCGGCGAGGTGACGCCGGTCACCTTGGACGCCCAGGGTCTCGGGACCTTCAAGGGGGAGGCGGGCAAGTCCTATCGGGTGCATGTCCAGGGCGAGGTGTCTCCCCGGCACATCGAGAGCCTGTTTTCTTCCTACGATGGCTTGACCCGCGATCTGACGGACTGGCTACGGGGCGAGTGGCAAGGCTTCAAGCCGCGATGGGCCCAGCAGTCCTTGGCGACATCGGCGGCTGCGGTGGGGAACGGGTTGCTCGCTGGCAGTTGGGCGGCGATCGAGGGGGTGTGGGACAGCATCAGCCTGCTGTCGGACATCCTCAAGGATCCCGGTCAGTTTGTAGAGCGGTTGGGCGAAAGCGCCAAGCAGCTGGAGGACCTGGCGGAAAAAGCACCGCAACTGATGGCCAGGCTGCAACTGCTGGCCAGCGATGAAGCGGCGTTGTGCCTATTGGTGCGCACCGCCAGTCTCTGGTTGGACATGTTGCCGCCCAGTGAGGTTGCCGGCGAAACGGCCGAAGCACTCTCGACCGTGGTGGTGCAGTTGGTGATCGACTTGCTGATCGGCGTGGTCTTGACCTTTGCCGGGGCGGGCGCTGGGATCGCCTATCTATCGATGCGGTTGGCCAGGCACGGCGCTAGCCTGCTGAACGCCGTGCAGCGTTTCGTCAAGGCGATCTTCGCGGTGGTCAACGGCTTCATGACCTACGTGGACCGCTACAAAACCGTGGCGGTACGCGGCATCGCGGCGGGAATAAAAAAAGGTCGGATGCAACTGCGCTGGGATGCACAGCGCAACACCACGCTGAAAAAACACGAACCCCACGACGACGCCCCCGCCCAATCGAAAAACCCCAACGGCGACAGCGCCGACACCGCGGCCCAGACCCAGACCAGCGGCTGCCCGGTGTCGATGGTCACCGGCGAAGAACTGCTGACCCTGGACGACGGCACCCTCGATGGCCGCTTGCCGTTTGTCTTCACCCGCTTGTACCGCACCAGCGCCGCCGACCTGGACGTCGGCCTCGGCCGCGGCTGGAGCCATGCCCTGGCCCATCGCCTTTTGATCGAAGGCGAGGAGGTCATCTGGATCGACCAGGAAAACCGCCGCACCACCTTCCCCCGGCCCACCACCCAGCGTCCGGCGATCCACAACAGCCTGGCCCGCTCGGCAATCTACCTGGGCACCGAGGCGGACGAACTGATCGTCGCCCAGCCCGGCGAAAACGTCCCTTTCCTACACTTTCGCGACGGCCATCTGATCGCCCTCAGCGACCGCTACGACAATCGCCTGACCCTCCAGCGCAACATCCACGGCGACATCAGCCGCCTGGACAACGGCGCCGGGCGTTCCCTGCGCCTGCGTTACGAACAGCGCCACCTGATCGCCGTCGACTACCAGAGCTTCCACCCGGCTATCACCCTCGACGAAGCCTGGCGGACCGAACAGACGTTGGTGTCCTACCGCTACGACGGACGTTTCCGACTGATCGAAGCGACCAATGCCGCCGGTGAAAGCGAACGCTACGACTACGACGACCAGCACGTCATCCTCCAGCGGCAACTGGCCGGCGGGGCGAGTTTTTATTGGGAGTGGCAAGGCGTCGGGGCGGCGTCCCGCTGCGTCCGGCATTGGGCCTCGTTTGCGCAGATGGACAGCCGCTACACCTGGGGCGAGGACGGCAGCGTCACGGTCCGGCACCTGGATGGCAGCCAGGAAGTGTATGTCCACGACGATGGGGCGCGGCTGGTGCGCAAGGTCGAGCCCGACGGCGGCGAGCACCTCAAGACCTATGACGAACAGGGCCGGTTGATCGCCGAACAGGACCCGCTGGGGGCGGTCAGCGAATACCGCTACGACGAAGTCGGACGGCTAGTGGCGCTGATTCCTCCGGACGAGGCGCCAACGTCCTACGAATACCGCAACGGTTTCCTGCATACCCGTTCCCGTGGCAAAGCCGTGTGGACCTACCGGCGCAATGCCCGGGGCGATGTGATCGTCAGCATCGACCCGCACGGCCAGCGTACGGAATATGCCTACGACGCCCATGGGCAACTGCTGGCGCGGTACGACCCGGACGGTGGCGAACATCGCTTCACCTGGAGTCGCCTGGGCCAACTGACCGAAGAGACCCTGCCCGACGGCGGTCGCCGGTGTTTTGCCTACGACGCCCTGGGACGTTTGCTCAGCCGTCGGGACGAACACGGCGCCCTCACGCACTACCAATGGGACGCCGTCGGCCGCCTGCTGCAAGTGACCCTGCCCACCGGCGCCACCCGGGCCTGGAGCTACAACGCCTACGGCAAGGTCATCGCCGAGCGTGACGAGCAGGGCCGGACCACCCGCTACGAATACGCCGACGACCTGCACCTGGTCAGCCGCCGCCTGAACCCCGACGGCAGCGAGGTGAAGTATCGCTACGACTCGGCGCGGCTGTTGCTGACGGAAATTGAAAACGAATCCGGCGAAAAATATCAGCTGGACTACACGCCCAACGGCTTGATCCGACAGCAGATCGGCTTCGACGGCCAACGCACCGCCTACGCCTACGACCTCAACGGCCACCTGCTGGAAAAAACCGAGCACGGCGAGGACGGCTTGCAATTGGTCACCCGGTACCAGCGTGACGCGGCCGGGCGCCTGCGGGTCAAGACCTTGCCCGACGGCCAGGCCATCGAGTATCGCTACGACGACCTGGGCCGGCTGGTCCAGGTCGACGACGGCAGCGACCATCCGCTGGCCTTCGAATACGACGCCCAGGACCGTCTGATCGCTGAGCACCAGGGCTGGGGCACCTTGCGTTATCGCTACGATGCCTGCGGGCGCCTCAACCACCTGCGCCTGCCGGACGACAGCCAGCTCGACTATCACCACAGCCCAGGCGGCGCGCTGACCGCCATCGACCTCAACGGCACGCGCCTGACCGAACACCGCTTCGACGGCGGCCGCGAACGGCAACGCCAGCAGGGCCGGTTGCTCAGTGACTATGCGTACGACGAGCAAGGCCGCCTCAAAGCCCAGACCGTCTGGCAGAGCTCACAGCAGCAACTGTTCTGGCGCGACTATGCCTACAGGCCCCGGGGCAACCTCCAGACCCTTTCCGACAAGCGAAACCGCCGCAGCTACCAATACGACCCGCTGGATCGCCTGACCCGCATCGACTTTTCCCACAGCGAGCCGCCGGAACACTTCAGCCACGACCCGGCCGGCAACCTGCTGATGCAGGACCGTCCCGGGCCGACCACCGTCAAGGGCAACCGCCTGCTGAGGGAGGGCGACCGCCACTACGACTACGACGCCTTCGGCAACCTGATCCGCGAACGCCGCGGCCAAGCCCTGGTCAGCGCCTACCGCTACGACAGCCAACACCGCCTGATCGGCGTCACCACGGCCGATGGCCGCGAAACGTCCTACCGCTACGACGCCTTCGGCCGACGCATCAGCAAGACCGTGGACGGCCTGACCACGGAATTTTTCTGGCAGGGCGACCAGCTCGTCGCCGAAAACAGCCCGCACCACCACCGCAGTTATGTCTACGAACCGGGCACCTTCCGTCCACTGGCCCTACTTGAGGGCGAAGGCCCCAACGCCTGCCCGCTCTACTACCACCTCGACCACCTGGGCACGCCCCAGGAACTGACCAACCCCGCCGGCCAGATCGTCTGGTCGGCGCGCTACAACGGCTACGGCCAAGTCACCGAGCTCCAGTACGGCGACGGTGAGCCACTGGAACAACCGCTGCGCTTCCAGGGCCAGTACTTCGACCCCGAAAGCGGCCTGCACTACAACCGGCACCGCTACTACAATCCTGAGACTGGTCGCTATTTGACGCCGGACCCGAGCAAGTTGGCGGGAGGGCTCAATGGGTACCGGTACACCCTGAACCCGACGGGGTGGGTGGATCCGTTGGGGTTGGTGGACTGTCCGGGGAAGGGCGGGTGTAGGCCGGCGGTTGGGGAGCAGGATCCGGCGGTTAAGGTTGGGGTGGATGAGAATGAGCCTGCGCTGCCCAAGCCGACCGCCGCTGAGTTGGCCGAAAAAGAAGTCAGGCGTCTAGATCGAGAGCAAGGCATGCATATGGTCAGTAAACATAGCCTTGCGGTTTCAGATCAGGTGTGGAAGCGGCGGGCAATTGACGGTACAGATCCCTTAACTGGTAGAACCCCCTCGCATAGGAAAGGGAATCCAAGTTCAAGGTTTAATAGTTGGGAGCTACAGCTAAAGGCCTATGAATTAGCAATTGCGAAGAAGAATAGCGGGCATGAACTATTGGTGGACAAAAACGGAAACAAATATCTACGGGCAGATTTGCCGGGCGCGGGGAAAGGATATATTCCAAATTCTAGAAATCCAAGCGATCCAAAATTGATCAACATGAATCGCATAGAAATGAAGTTTGATCGGGATACCGAAGTACCATTTACACTGTATCCAATAAAATAGGAAGCTACAAGATGATCGATCCAAGCACAGGTCAGCCGTATGTACCCACACCTGCGTATTTTCTGGGTTGTTTTGACATATATGATCGAGAAGAAACACTGGGGGAGGAGCTTGAGAAATATGACCCCAACAGCCCAGCAGATCGAGAGGCATTAATCTTAAATTACTCGCTGTCTAAAAAATGGAAAATAACGTACAGGCAAAAATTTGCATTACATAAAAGTTTAGAAGAAGCGCTGCGAGACAGCGGTTATGATTTTCAGGCTTTGCTAGAGCATGACTGTCAGGAATGTTCATTGCTACCCAACGGGTGGGACGCAATGGATAATCCAAGAATTTTTTTTGAAGATATATACAGACTGGCGAGTGAGCTGTGGGCAGATGATCTCCGCAAGGCTGAATCTGAGGACAGATCTACTTGGGATTATGTATAGCTGAATTGCCGAAAAGGAGCTTTGTTACAAAAGACGGAATTTCATCGTCCCACGCTCCGCGTGGTAATGCATCCTATGACGCTCTGCGTAATCCGCTGAGCAAGTCCTTGAAGCCTTTCTAGCAGAGTCGGACGTCGAGATATTGAAAACCGGTCAGCAAAAACTCAGTGTCCTACTTGGCAAAAAGAAAAATGAATTGGAGTTGAGAGAGTATTTATTGAAAGAGTCAAGTTGCTATTGCAGTTATTGGAATACATGGGAAGTCGGCGAGGTGTGGTTACGGCATATTGCTAGCAGGCTGAGCTCTAGAATTGATAGTCTTTGCTGACCTATGGCTGATCAATACATCACCAAACCGCTTTTCGTGGCGAGGGAGCTTGCTCCCGCTGGGCTGCGAAGCAGCCCTAAAAACAACTAACTCGTTCAGTCAGACACACCGAGGCGTTGGTCAGAAGAGGGGGCTGCTGCGCAGCCCAGCGGGAGCAAGCTCCCTCGCCACAGGGTTAGCGCCAGGCATTCGGGCCGTGGCGAGGCGCTAACGCGAACCGACTTACACCGAAATACCCAACTCCACCACAGCCTCCCGCTCAGCCAACCCCTCCACCAGATACACACTCCCCCCCAAAATCTCCTTGGCATGGTGCTTGGCCTGCGAGGCCAGTTCCGCCAACTGACTGGCGTCCAGTGCTTCACAGGCCTCGGCGCGCAGGTGCACCACGCCAATCGACAGCGACAACAACGCGAACTCCTGCCGAATGCCCTGTCGATTCAATGCCGTAAAACATCCCGCCTCTAAATGCTCAGGGCGGTAGAAGCGGCGGCAGTGGGTCTGGAAGTCGCCGAGCAACTGGTCCAGGCGCCTGCGCCAGTCTTCCGGGCCGAGGACCAGCAGGAAGTCGTCGCCGCCGATGTGTCCGACGAAGTCGCGGCTGGGGTCGATGCGTTCGTTCAGACATTGGGCCAGGCACAGCAGGACTTCGTCGCCGCGGCCGTAGCCGTAGATGTCGTTGAAGGGCTTGAAGCTGTCGATGTCCACGTAGCAGATCACCGATTCCTGCCGTTGTTGTAGCAAGCGCGTGAGGCATTGCTGGATCGGGACGTTGCCCGGCAGCAGGGTCAGTGGGTTGGCGTAGCGGGCCTGTTGGATTTTCAGCTCGGTGATGAGCTTGAGTACGTCGATCACCCGGCCCAGGCCGAGGTAGCCGCCGTTGAGGGTGATGATGAAGTCTTCTTCGATAC
The DNA here is from genome assembly GCF_030687295.1 of Pseudomonas beijingensis. Taxonomy (NCBI): domain Bacteria; kingdom Pseudomonadati; phylum Pseudomonadota; class Gammaproteobacteria; order Pseudomonadales; family Pseudomonadaceae; genus Pseudomonas; species Pseudomonas beijingensis. The sequence continues at coordinate 826,196 of NZ_CP117425.1, forward strand.
GTTGTCGGGCGCGGCTGGTGATCAGGCGGCTGACTTGTTGCAGCGACTGGTTCAACTCCACCGCCAGGAAGTCATCGCTCATCAGCCGACTGATGGGCTTGCGAGCGAACAGGTCAGTGGCGAAGGGCTTGAGCAAGGCGTCCGAGAGTGAATGGCGATGGACGATGCCGCAGGGCTGGTTCTGATTGTCCAGCACCGCCAGGGAGTTGAGGTTGGCCTGGCGCCGGAACGCCTCCAGTACGGTGGCGGTTGGCGTGTTGTGGGCCACCGCCGGCTGTTCATTGAGCAGCGCACCGAGGTCGTTGACCTCATCATTCAGCGCTGCCACGCCGCTGTCCTGCCTGGGCATCAGCGCCCTGGCATCGCGTGACGGTTGTTCCTGGGGGCGGGCCAGCAGATAACCCTGGACCAGGTCGACGCCCATTTCGATCAGCACCGCCAGTTCTTCCGGCAGTTCGATGCCCTCGGCAATCACCTGGGCACGGGAGGCCCGGGCGATCTTCAGGATCGAGCCCACGAACTCGCGCTTGAGGGCGTCCTGATGGATGCCGTCGATGAAATGTCGGTCGATCTTCACATAGTCGGGTCGCAATTCGGACCACAACCGCAAGCTCGAATAACCCGCGCCAAGGTCGTCCAGGGCAATCGAGAAACCCATGGCCCGGTAGTGGTGCAGGGCGGTTTGCAGGAGCTGGAAGTCATCGATGGGGGTCTGTTCGGTCAGTTCGATCACGACCTGGCTGGGTGAGATGCCGAAGTCTTGCAGCAGTTGCAGCGTGCGCCCCGTCTGGTGCGCGGACTCCAGCAAGGACTCGGGCGAGACGTTGAGAAACAGCTTGCCCGGCAGTTTTTGCTCGTTGAAGCGTTGGCAGGCGCTGCGGCGGCAGGCCAGTTCCAGCTCGCTGAGGCGTCCGGCCTGGCGCGCTACGGAGAGCAGTGCGATGGGCGAGTGCAACGGGCTGTTGGAAGGGCCGCGGGTCAGGGCTTCATAGCCCACGATGCGCCGTTCGGAAAGGCAGATGATCGGTTGGAACAGACTGTACAAACTGCTTTGAGCCAGGATCGAACTCAAGGCACCCAGCTGTTCTGTCGTGGTCATGGCAATCTCTGGCGATAAAAAAAGGACCGGGTGCGGGGCACCCAGTCCTGTATTTCACGACAGACTGATGTCAGTTTGATGACACTCCGACGAGCATCACCATTAAATGGCCATCATCTTAGTGCTTGGCGATCGCCGTGTTGAGTTTCAGGTAATCCAGCAGGATTCGCCCGGTCTCGCTCAGGTAGGCATCGTCTTCCGGCTTGGTTTTCTCCGGCTCGGTGATCAGGTCTTCGTCCTCTTTCTTCAGCTCTTTGAGCGGTTCTTCGCCCTTGGCTTTGCGACGCAGGTTTTCCATAGTCAGTTGCTTGGCCTCGATATCGGCATGCTGCGCGCGACGGTCGGCTTCGTTGAGGGTGACGGTCTTTTCCATCATCAATTTCTGCGCCAGGGCCAGCTTGTCGCGGATGAACACGAACTCCGCATCCTGGGACGAGCGCGCGTCGTGGTCGGACTTGAGTTGGGCCAGGAACGGCTTGAACGGGTCCACGGCCGGTTTGATCGCCGGCCGGATGGTGTCCCACGGCATGGCTTCGGGCAGGGCGCTTTCACCGATTTCCTTGGTGTCGATGATCGACGGGTAATCGATGTCAGGCAGTACGCCCTGGTGCTGGGTGCTCTGGCCGGACACCCGGTAGAACTTCGCCAGGGTCAGCTTCAGCTCGCCGTGGTTGAGCGGCTGGATGGTCTGCACGGTGCCTTTGCCGAAGGTCTGGCCGCCGATGATCAGCGCACGGTGATAGTCCTGCATCGCGCCGGCGAAAATCTCCGAGGCCGACGCCGACAGGCGGTTGACCAGCAAGGCCATCGGTCCCTTGTAGAACGCGCCCGGGTTTTCGTCTTCCAGCACATCCACCCGGCCATCGGCGTTGCGCACGAGCACGGTCGGGCCCTTGTCGATGAACAGGCTGGTCAGCTCGGTGGCTTCCTGCAGGGAGCCGCCGCCGTTGTTGCGCAAGTCGATGACCACGCCGTCGACCTTTTCCTTCTGCAGTTCGGTCAGCAGCTTCTTGACGTCACGGGTGGTGCTCTTGTAGTCCGGATCCCCGGCGCGGAAGGCCTTGAAGTCCAGGTAGAAGGCCGGGATCTCAATGATGCCGAGCTTGTAGTCCTTGCCGTCCTGCTTGAGGTTGAGGATCGATTTCTTCGCGGCTTGTTCTTCCAGCTTCACCGCTTCACGGGTGATGGCCACGATTTTGCTGGTCTGGTCGTTCGGCGCATTGCTGGCCGGGATGACTTCCAGACGCACCACCGAGCCTTTCGGGCCACGGATCAGCTTGACCACTTCGTCCAGGCGCCAGCCGACCACGTCGACCATTTCCTTGTTGCCTTGGGCGACACCGATGATCTTGTCCGCCGGGCTGACCTGTTTGGTCTTGTCCGCAGGGCCCGCCGGGACCAGGCGCACGATTTTCACCTGGTCGTTGTCGCTCTGCAGCACGGCACCGATGCCTTCCAGGGACAGGCTCATGTTGATGTCGAAGTTTTCCGCGTTATCCGGCGACAGATAATTGGTGTGCGGGTCGTAGGACATGGCGAAGGTGTTGATGTACGCCTGGAAAATGTCCTCGGCGCGGGTCTGGTCCAGGCGCGCCAATTGGTTCTTGTAGCGCTTGGTCAGGGTTTCCTGGATCTGCTTGGGATCCTTGCCAGCGATCTTCATGCGCAGCACTTCGTCCTTGACGCGTTTGCGCCACAGGTCGTCGAGTTCGGCTGTGCTTTTGAGCCAAGGGGCGTCCTTGCGGTCGACCTGCAAGGTTTCCTTGGCATTGAAGTCGATTTTGTCGACGCCTTTGTTCAACTCGGCAAGGGCGTAGTCCAGGCGTGCCTTCACGCGGTCCAAGTAGCGCTTGTAGATGGTGAACCCGGCATTCAGGTCGCCACTCTTGAGGAAATCGTCGAACTGGGTTTTCCACTTGTCGAATTCGGCGATGTCGCTGGCCAGGAAATAGCTGCGCGATGGATCGAGCAGCTTCAAATAGCTGTCGTAGATGATGACCGAGCGCGCGTCATCGAGCGGCGGCTTGCTGTAGTGATGGCGCTTGAGCAATTCGACGACGTTCAGGCTGGCAATCACTTCGTCGCGATCGGGCTGGAGCTTGTCCCAGCTGTTGGCTGCGAACGTATCGTTCGACAACGGTAACAGGCCGAGGCCAATGACGAGCGCGAGGGCGGTGCTGGGGAACAGGTGCTTCATGCTGATTCGACGCAGGGACAATTGATAACGCATATTAGGCCGTCTTTGAAGTCGCCGGTTCCATGTGGCCCGGGCGCATAATGCAAGAAAGCCCGGCGTTGAAGCAGCGGGCCCAGTCGAGACTCACTATGGAGGCACCGTGAAAGCATTGCAAGGCGTTGAAGGCCAAGTGGTATGGGCTGATGAGCCAAGTCCGGCGTGTGATGTCGGGCAAGTTCGCATCCGTGTGGCGGCTGCCGGCCTGAATCGGGCCGATTTGTTGCAAAAAGCCGGGCTTTACCCGCCGCCACCCGGCGCCAGCCAGGTGCTGGGGCTGGAATGTTCCGGGGTGATCAGCGAGGTCGGGCCGGGCTCGTCCTGGCAGGTGGGCGACCGCGTTTGCGCGTTGCTGGCCGGCGGTGGGATGGCCGAGGAGGTGGTGGTCGATGGCCGCCATGTGCTACCGGTGCCCGAGGGCTTGTCATTGGCTGAAGCGGCCGCGCTGCCTGAGGTCTACAGCACCGCGTGGCTGAATCTGTTCCAGCTGGCCGGGCTCAAGCCGGGCGAGAAAGTGCTGCTGCATGCCGGGGCCAGCGGCGTCGGCTCGGCCGCGATCCAGCTGTGCAAGGCGTTCGGCAACCCGTGCTGGGTCAGTGTCGGTTCGACCGAGCGGCTGGCCTATTGCGAGGCCCTGGGCGCCCAGGGGGGCGTGGTGCGCACCGATGGCCTGGAGAGTTTGAACGACCTCGGTCCCTTCGACGTGATCCTCGATCCAGTGGGCGCCAACTACGCCAAACTCAACGTGAAACTTTTGTCAGTTGACGGCCGCTGGGTGTTGATCGGCCTGATGGGCGGGCGCTCGACCGAGCTCGACCTGGCCCAGGTGCTGGGAAAGCGTATCCAACTGCTCGGCTCGACCCTGCGCAGTCGCGACGAGCAATTCAAGGCCGACCTGATCAGTGAGCTGGGGCAACAGGTGTGGCCGCTGTTTGCCGACAAACGCCTGAGCCCGCAACTGGCCCGGACCTTCGCGATCAAGGACGCCGAAGCGGCGTTCGCGGAACTGGCAACCAACCAGGTGTCCGGCAAGTTGGTGTTGCTGATCGATGAGAGCCTGAGCTGACTCCCGGAGCTGGGTGCGGAGCTGTGGGAGCAAAGCTTGCTCGCGATAGCGGTGGATCAGCTTGCAGTGATGTTGAATGTGCGGCCGCCATCGCGGGCAAGCCTTGCTCCCACATGGATCTTCGGGTGCTCACAGAACCGGTATTCACCCCAAATCCCCTGTGGGAGCGGGCTTGCTCGCGATAGCGGTGGGTCAGTTTGCATTGAGGTTGGATGTGCTGGCGCCTTCGCGAGCAAGCCCGCTCCCACATGGTGCTTCGGATGTTCGCAGAGTCGGTGTTCCCCCCAATTTTCACCTTTGACCTGCGACCACGGGCAGGCCGACCTTTGGTCGGCAGCCGGTATCCGATGCGCGCGTCCTGCTAGCGTTAATTAATGGAGGGATGGGGTAACCGCAGCTTTCATTTCACCCGCCAGGTGAAGAGGTTGATCATGGCCATCACCGAATGGCGCATGCAGGGCGTCGAATTCATTGCCTGCAACTGCAATTGGGGCTGCCCCTGTCAATTCGACGCACCACCGACCCATGGCCACTGCCAGGCGGTGGCGTCGATGCGAGTGGAACACGGGTATTTCAATCAGGTGACGCTGGAAGGCTTGTGCTGGGCCGCCACCTTCGCTTGGCCGGGTGCCATTCATGAGGGCAACGGCAGTTGTCAGGTGTTCATCGATGAACGCGCCGACGAGGCGCAACGTCAGGCTCTGCTGACCATCCTCTCTGGTCTGGAGAGCGACCCCGGGGCCAACGTGTTCCAGGTGTTCAGCAGCACCATGAGTGAAGTGTTCGAACCGCAGTTCGTGCCCATTACTCTGTCTATCGATGTCGATCAACGCTTGGCGCACCTGGACATTCCAGGCGTGCTGCAGGCCAGCGGCGAGCCGATCCGCAGCCCGATCGACGGTTCACCTCATCGAGTCCGGCTATCCCTGCCCAACGGCTTCGAATTCCTTGAGGCTGAGGTCGCCAGCGGCAGTTACCAGACGCATTCGGCCCTCAAGCTACAATCCCAAGACAGTCATAGCCACCTCGCCCATGTGCACTTCACTGGCCATGGCATAGAGCCGTAAAGATGGCAGCACCTCAGGTGGCGGCCCAGAGCAGGCGACTGACAGGCGAGCAGTTGCTGTTCCTGGCCTGCCTGCTTGCGCTGACCGCCCTGGCCTGGCTGGTGCTGCTGCACATGGCCCGTGACATGAGCGCGCCGGGCGGCATGGCTGATGCGGCAATGGCTGGCATGGTCATGCCCTGGAGCCTGGCCGATGCGCTGCTGATGTTTGCCATGTGGGTGGTGATGATGATCGGCATGATGCTGCCCAGTGCCCTGCCGATGCTGCTGATCTACCAGCAGATGCTGTGCAAGCGCATGCCGGCACCGCAGCGACACCTGGCCCTGCTGCTGTTCTGCAGCGCCTATGGCCTGGTCTGGGCTGGCTTCGCCCTGGGCGCCACGGCGTTGCAATGGGCGCTCGAGCAGCTCACTTTGCTCAGTCCAGGGATGCGCGTCAGCAGTACCGCGTTGGGCGCCGGCCTGCTGTTGGTCACAGGCGTCTATCAGTGGCTGCCAAGCAAGGCGGTCTGCCTTAAACATTGTCGCGGGCCGCTGCATTTTCTTCTCAGCTACTGGCGCTCCGACGTGCTCGGCGGCTGGCGCATGGGGCTGGCCCATGGCGCTTACTGCCTGGGCTGCTGTTGGGCCTTGATGGGACTGTTGTTCGTGGTCGGCGTGATGAACCTGCTCTGGGTGGCAGTGATCGGTGCCTTCATTCTGCTGGAGAAAAACCTGCCGCAGGGACTCTGGCTTAGTCGTATCTGCGGTGTGTTGTTGCTTGGCTGGAGCCTGTGGCTGTTGCTGGGCTAGGGGCTGAACCTGTGGGAGCTGAGCTTGCTCGCGATTGCGGTGTGTCAGCCAAATCAATGCCGGCCGATCCACCGCTATCGTGAGCAAGCTCGCTCCCACAGAGGGCACCTGGCCACACAATCCGAGTGTTCTTCCTGGGGTTGTGCAGTGCTTATTTCCAGGTATGAATCGGCCACCCGGCCGATTCGGCATGGGCCTTCAATGCCGGGTCCGGGTTCACTACGTGCGGGTGATCGACCTTGAGCAACAACGGCAGGTCATTGCGCGAGTCGGAATAGAAGCTCGCGCCTTCCAGGTTCTCTTCCTCGGCATCCAGCCAGTCCAGCAGCCGGGTGATCTTGCCTTCGCGGTAGGTCAGGGTACCGACGGTCTGGCCGCTGTACACCCCATGAAGCACCTCCAGTTCGATCGCCAGGATCTCGTCGATGCCCAGGCGTTCGGCAATCGGCTTGACCAGGTGCGTGCCGGAGGCCGAGATCACCAGGATCCGATCACCGGCCTTGCGGTGTTCGGCGATGGCCTTGGTGGCGTCGCTGAAGATGATCGGCTCGATGAAGTCTTCCACCCACGGCGCCACCAGATGCTCGATCTCTTCGGGCGTGCGGCCAATCATCGGTTCCAGGCTGAAGTCCATGTACTCTTCCATGCTCAGCTTGCCGTGGCTGTAGGCGTCCATCAGCTCGTTGTTGCGCCGCATGAACGACTCGGGATCGACCCAGCCCAGGCGACCCATCTGTTCACTCCAGAGGGTGGCGCAGTCGCCGTGGATCAGGGTTTCGTCCAGATCAAAAATTGCCAAGGCCATCAGCGTGTTTCCCTTTTCAAGATCAGCTTCAAAATCAACAAAGCCGTCAGGCTACCTCACACAGCGCCGACGGATCGATGGAAAGTGCCAACCGTGCGCCATCGGGGTGCAGGTCGGCGGCCGAACGGTTGAGTACATCCACCACCAACTCCACGCCACGAGCCTCGACCCGGTAGCGAATCACGTTGCCCAACAGGCTGTGGCTGCGGATCAGCGCATCGGCCTGGCCGCTGCGGCTCAGCTCGATGGCCTCCGGGCGGATGGCGATGCGACCGGTCACCGGCCGCTGCAGCAGTTTGCTCGCGCTGTCGGCGTCCAGCAGGTTGTAGTTGCCGATGAAGCCGGCGGCAAAGACATCGACGGGCGCAGTGTAAAGGGTTTCGGCATCGCCGCTTTGTACGATCTTTCCCTGGTTCATCAGGAAAATCCGGTCAGACATGGTCAGGGCTTCTTCCTGATCGTGTGTGACGAAGATCGTGGTCAGGCCCAATTCACGCTGGATCTGTCGGATCTGTTCGCGCAAGTGCTTGCGAATCCGCGCATCCAGGGCTGACAGTGGCTCGTCCAGCAGCAACAGGCGCGGCCGCGTGACCAGGGAGCGGGCAAGGGCGACGCGCTGGCATTGGCCGCCGGAGAGTTGATGGGGATAGCGGGCAGCAAAATCGTGCAGCTCCACCAGGCGCAGGATCTCCAGCACGCGCTGGCGACTGTCCGAGGCGTCTACCTTTTGCATGCGCAGGCCGAAGGCGACGTTTTGCTCCACGGTCATGTTCGGGAACAAGGCGTAGCTCTGGAAGACCATGCCGATGCCGCGTTTCTGCGGGCTCAGCGGGACGATGTCCTGCCCGTCGAGGATGATCTGGCCGGCATCCACCGCGGTCAGGCCGGCGATGCAGCGCAGCAGCGTGGATTTGCCGCAACCGGAAGGGCCGAGCAGGGTGACGAACTCGCCCTTGCCGATCTCGCAGTTGATGTCGCTGAACACCGGTGTGCCGGCATAGCTTTTTTGCAGGTGTTGGACGCTGACGTAGCTCATTGGCTTTTGTCCTTGTTCAAGATGTTGGCCGCCCAGGTCAGGACCAGTACGAAGAAAAAGTAGGAAATCACCAGGGCACTGGTGAAATGGCCGCTGCTGTTGCGCATGTTGTTCAGGTAGACCTGCAGGGTTTCATAGCGGGTGCCGACGAGGATGTTGGCGAACACGAATTCGCCGAACAGGAACGAGAAGGACAGCAGCAGCGCCACCATCAGGCCCTTGCGCAGGTTCGGCAGCACCACCAGGAACGCCGCCTGGAAGGTGCTGGCGCCGAGCAGTTGGGCGGCGTCCATCAGGTCGCGCAGGTTGATGGCTTGCAGGTTGTTGGTGATCGCCCGGTACATGAACGGCAGGGCGACGGTGAAGTAGCAACCGATCAGGATCCACGGCGTACCGACCATCGCCAGCGGCCCGGAACCATAGAGTTGCAACAGCCCCACCGACGACACCACCGGCGGCACCGCGAAGGGCAGCAGGATGAGGATGTTCATCAGTGCGTCGAGCTTGGGGAAGTGGTAATGCACCACGAACAGCAGCGGCAGGATCAACACCACCGAGAGCACCAGCGCACCGACGCAGACCAGCAGCGATTGACCGAAGGCGTGGAGAAAACGCGGATCGCTCCACAACTGCACATACCATTTGAAGGTGAAGCCGCTGGGCAGCACGGTGGCCGACCAACTGCTGGCGATGGAGTAGACCAGCGTGCCGGCCAGGGGCAGCAGCAGGATGGCGAACAGCAGGTACACCACCGCCCGATGATAGAGCCCGACGGAGCCCGGTTCAGCGCGAGACATGGTAGCTCCTCTTGAGCAGCAACTGATGGACGATGGTCACCACGGTCATCAACGCCACCAGCACCACGGCCAGGGCGCTGGCCAGGTTCGGGTCGAGGGAAATGTCGCCGGAGACCATGGCGGCGATGCGGATCGGCAGTACGTTGAAGTTGCCGGTGGTCAACGCGTAGACCGTGGCATAGGCACCGAGGGCGTTGGCCAGCAGGATCACGAAGGTGCCCAGTAGCGCCGGGGTCAGCACCGGCAAGCCGATGTGCCGCCAGAACTGCCAGCCGCTGGCGCCGAGCAACTCGGCGGATTCGCGCCAGTCTTCGCGCAGGGCGTCGAAAGCCGGGTAGAGCAGCAGCACGCCCAAGGGAATCTGGAAGTAGGTGTAGAGGATGATCAGCCCGGTTTTCGAATACAGGTTGAAATCCTCGATGATCCCCGCCTGGTTGAGCATGATTGTGATGCTGCCGTTGAACCCCAGCAAAATGATGAAGGCGAAGGCCAGGGGCACGCCGGCGAAGTTGCTGGTCATGTTGGCGAAGGCATTGACGAAGTTGCGCAGCCGCGAATCCACACGGCGCAGTGAATAGCTGCCGAGCACGGCGATGACGATGCCGAACACACTGGACCAGAAGCTGATCTCCAGGCTGTGCTGGATCGCTTGCAGGTAGAACTTGGAACTGAAGATCTTGCTGAAGTTGGCCAGGCCCCAGCCGAACTCTTCCGATTCCAGGCTGTTGACCAGCACCCAGAGCAGCGGGGCGATCTGGAACACGATGAAGAAAATCGCGAAGGGCACCAGGCACAACGCTGCCAGCCATTTGCCGCGCGTCATGGCGTTCACTTGAGTAACTCCTGGCAATAGGGTTTGTCGTGGTCGACGCCGAGCAATTGGCAAATGGTGCCGCACAGTTCGGTCTGCCTCGGCGCGGCAGCGGGATCGAGACTGAAGCCGTCACCCAGGACGAACAGCGGCACTTCCCGTTCTTCGGCCAGCAGGCCGTTGTGGGAACGGTCGCTGTTCATGCCGTGGTCGGAGGTCACTAGCACCTGGTAACCGGCATCGAGCCAGGCTTGCAGGTAGACCGCCAGGTTGATATCGGCCGAGCGCGCACTGTTGCGGTATTGCGGGGTGTCGAGGCCGTGCTTGTGGCCGGCGTCGTCGATGTTCATTGGATGCACCAGCAAAAAGTTCGGCAAGTAGCGCTGGCGCAGGTGTTCGGCATCGGCGAACAGGTGGGAATCGGGGTAGTGGTCATTCCAATAGAAATGCCCGTACTGGATCGGCAGGTCGGGGTTGTCGGTGTGACGATCGCGACCGGCGACGAAGGGCGAGACGTTGTAGAGCTCGCTGACCCAGTGGTACGCCGCGGCCGCCGTGCTCAAGCCGGCCTGGGTGGCATAGTGGAAAATGCTGCGCTGGTTCGACAGGCGCGTGACGTTGTTGTGCACGATCCCGCTGTCGATGGGCACGACGCCAGTGAGGATGCATTCGTAGAGCGGGCGGGACAGGGCGGGCAACTCACATTCCAGTTTGTAGAGGGCCGCGCGTCCTGCGCCGACGTAAGCCTGCAAATGCCCCATGGCATGCCGGGCGACCTCATGGTTGAGACCGTCGAGCACCACCAGGATGACGTTGTGCTTCATGGGTACCGGGACTCCGGGCAGATACCAGAAAACTCGGATCCTTCAGGAACCTGATGTGGGCGCGAGCTTCTGTGGGAGCGAGCTTGCTCGCGATAGCGGTGTATCAGTCAACCTCAATGCTGACTGATCCGCTGCCATCGCGAGCAAGCTCGCTCCCACAGGGCCTGCTCCCACAGTTGGATTGCCAGTGGATAGCCGAGCGGGCGCTAGCGCCTCACTTCATCTCGACGATGACTTGTTCATTCCACTGCTGCGGCAGTGCCTTGGAAGTCTTCTCCCACGCATCCGCATCCTTGATCGGGGTCACGCCTTTGTACTGCTCGTTCGGCAGCAGCTTGGCCTGGACCTCTGCCGGCAGTTTCAAGTGCTCGGCGCGGATCGGACGGGCGTTGCCCTTGGCCAGGTTGATCTGGCCGGCGTCGCTGAAGATGTACTCACGGGCCAGCTTGGCGGCGTTCGGGTGCTTGGCGTATTTGTTGATGATGGTGGTGTAGCCGGAAATGACCGAGCCGTCGGACGGAATCAGCACGACGTAATCATCCGGATTGGCCATCTTGGCCTTGTAGCTCAGGCCGTTGAAATCCCAGACCACGCCGACTTCGACTTCACCTTTTTCCATCGTGGCGATGGTCGGGTTGGCCATGGACAGGCGCCCTTGCTTGGCGATTTCGGCGAACATCAACAGCGCCGGCTGAACGTTTTTCTCGTCGCCACCGTTGGCCAGGGCCGCAGCCAGCACGCCGTTGGCGGCTTGGGCGGCGGTGCTCACGTCACCGATGGAAACTTTGTATTTGCCGGTCTTCAGGTCACCCCATTTGGTCGGCACTTCGGAACCGTGCAGCAGCTTCTTGTTGACGATGAAGGCGATGGTGCCGGTGTAGGCCAATGCCCAGTTGCCGTCCTTGTCCTTGGCCCAGGCGGGGACCTGTTCCCAGGTGCTTGGCTTGTACGGCTGGACCACGCCCTGTTTGACCGCGATCGGGCCGAACGCCGCGCCGACGTCACCGATGTCGGCGCTGGCGTTGTCTTTTTCGGCGGCGAACTTGGCGATTTCCTGGGCCGAGCTCATGTCGGTGTCGATGTGTTTCAAGCCATAGATCTTGGCCAGGTCGTCCCAGGTGCCTTTCCAGTTTGCCCAGTCATCGGGCATGCCGACGCTGTTCACGGCGCCTTCCGCTTTCGCAGCGGCTTCCAACGTTTTCAGATCGGTGTCAGCGGCCATGGCGGCGGTGCACATGGCAATGGTCGAGCCTAACAGTGATGCCAGGAAAAGCTGTTTCATCCGAAGCTCCTATGGGCGTTTTCAACGCTGCGATTGCGGTTGTGTTGGTCTAGGTCAGCAATACCTGAGCCAATGTAGGCGAGCCCTGTGACATTTTGATGTCGGTGTCGCAGGGGGCGGGAAATGCCTGGCTCGTGGAGATTGGCTGCGAATTAAGCGTAGACCATGGTTAAACAGCTGATCTGCAAGGACTTGGCCGTTAATTTGCACGCTCGAAAAACGACCGTTCGGCGGCTCTGTCATCTGCCAGTCATGTGCAGTGCCTAGGCTTGTTGGACCCAGAAGCGGATCGACGGACCGTCGATCCTGCCCCGAAACAGTGCTGGTCTAGTCCAGATAGGTAACGTTGATGCGCATCGATGCAACCAAAGCGGTGACAGCCATCGGACAGGTCCTGCAAGAGCAACTCGATCACGGGTTGCTGGCGCCCGGCAGCAAGTTGCCGGCCGAGCGCAAGCTCAGTGAATTGTTCGGGACCACGCGGATTACCGTGCGCGAGGCGTTGTTGCAGCTCGAAGCCCAGGGGCAGATCTATCGGGAAGAGCGCCGGGGCTGGTTCGTCTCGCCGCCGCGCCTGGCCTACAACCTGATGCAGCGCAGCCATTTTCACGCCATGGTCGCGGCCCAGGGGCGTGTGCCTTCTACCCAAGTGATCTCGGCGCGCTTGCAACCGGCTTCGGCGGCAGTGTGTGCCTGGTTGCAACTGCCGGCGTTGTCCAGCGTGATCCAGATCTGCCGCGTACGACGCATCGATGAGCGGCTGGTGCTGTATGTCGAGCACTACCTGAACCCACAGTATTTTCCGGACATCCTCGAATTCGACCTCAACCAGTCCATCACCGAGCTGTACGCCCGCCATTACGACCTGCACTACGGCCGGGTGAAGTTCGAGATCGTGCCCACCTCTTTACAGCCGGAAGCGGCAGCGGCGTTGAGAGTTTCGGTGGGCAGCCCCGGGCTGCGCATCGCGCGGGTCAACTATGACCAGCACCAGCGGCTGATCGACTGCGACCTGGAGTTCTGGCGACACGATGCGATCCATGTCGGCGTGGATGTGCCGGAGCAAGCGCCGGTTTGAGGCAGGTTCAGAGCGACTCGTTGAGCTTGCCCAGGATCTTGATCACTACCGTGGCGAGGATCAGCAGCATGCCGATCCACATGGCAAAGACCCCGAAGTTCTTGTCACGGAAGTTGAAGCCGATGGCCAGCAGGATCATGCCGGCGATGATGGGCACCAGCATGGCGTTGAACGAAGACATCGAGATCATGACGACGGCCTTGTCGGGGAGGGATAAGGACAGTCTAGTTGGGGTTTGGCTGGGGGGGCTGATGTATGTCAGCACACCCCTCAATCCCGAGGCGAGCGCTGTGTGGGAGCAAAGCTTGCTCGCGATGAAGGTGACTCGATTTCTGGAAAAATCGCATCACCTTCATCGCGGGCAAGCCTTGCTCCCACAGGGTTCATCATGCCTTCTGGGTGGTTACGGCAACTCGCGAGACGCGTAGAACGCGCTCAGCACCTTCACCAAATGCGCCAGGTCATGGCTGCCGCACAGTTCACGGATCGAATGCATGGCGAAGGTCGGCAGGCCGATGTCCACGGTGCGCACGCCCAGTTGGCTGGCGGTGATCGGGCCGATGGTCGAGCCGCAGCCCATGTCGCTGCGCACCACGAAGCTTTGCACCGGCACTTCTTCGGCCATGCACAGGTGACGGAAGAACCCGGCGGTTTCGCTGTTGGTGGCGTAGCGCTGGTTGCTGTTGACCTTGATCACCGGCCCGGCGTTGAGCTTGGGGCCGTGGTTGGCGTCGTGCTTGTCGGCATAGTTGGGGTGCACGCCGTGGGCATTGTCCGCCGACACCAGCAGGGATTTCTGAATGGTCCGTACGAACTCTTCACCTTCGGGCAGCAGGCGCCGCAGGGTCTGTTCCAGCATCGGGCCGTCGGCGCCACAGGCCGAGCACGAGCCCACTTCTTCGTGATCGTTGCACACCAATACGCAGGTTTCTTCGGTGTCGGCGTTCAGCAAGGCCTGCAGGCCGGCGTAGCACGACAGCAGGTTGTCCAAGCGCGCGCCAGCAATGAAATCGCCGTGCAGGCCAATGACCGCAGCGCTTTGGGTGTCGTAGAAACTCAACTCGTAATCGAGCACCACGTCGGCGTTCAGGCCGTGTTCGCGGGCCAGTTGATCGGTGAGCACGGCCCGGAAATCGACGCGCTCGTCACCGGCGAACTGGGCGAGGATCGGCGGCAGTTCGTTCTGCGGGTTGATGGCCCAGCCCTGGTTCGCTTCGCGATTGAGGTGAATGGCCAGGTTTGGAATCGTGGCGATCGGCGCCTTGAAATCGATCAACTGGCTTTCGACCTTGCCATCGCGGCGGAAGGTCACGCGCCCGGCCAGGGACAGGTCGCGGTCGAACCACGGCGCCAGCAGCGCGCCGCCGTAGACTTCCACACCCAGTTGCCAGAACCCGTGGCGTTGCAGTTCCGGCTGCGGCTTGACCCGCAGGCAGGGGCTGTCGGTGTGGGCGCCGACCAGGCGGATGCCGTCGTTCAGCGCTGAGTGGCGGCCGAGCTTGAAGGCGATGATCGAGGAGTCGTTGCGCGTGACGTAATAGCGACCGTTGGCCTCGGTGGTCCAGGTCTCGCGTTCGTCAAGACGCTGATAGCCGGCCGCCTCCAGGCGCTTGGCCAGGCTGGCGGTGGCATGGAACGGGGTAGGGGAGGCCTTGAGGAAGTCGATCAGGCCTTGGTTCAACTCTGCGCGCATAAGAAACTCCAGACAGCAATGGGCGGGAGTTTACCGTATTGGTAGTCGATGGGGAGGGTGGGAAGTGGGTGATATCCGTGTTGAATGTGCGGGCCTCATCGCGAGCAAGCTCGCTCCCACATTGGAGCGCAGGCGTGTACAGAGCTTGTGTTCACCACAAATCCCTTGTGGGAGCGAGCTTGCTCGCGATGAGGCCGGCACATTCAACATCAATGCAAACTGACCCACCGCTATCGCGAGCAAGCTCGCTCCCACAGGTTTTGTGGCCTGCTTGCGGATACATCCCTCAGAACGGTGCCGGGCACTCGAAGCGCAGGCGCTCGCCGCTTTGCGGATGGGTGAAGCTGAGCATGCTGGCGTGCAGGCACAGGCGTGGCCAGGCCGCGAGCGCTTGCGGATGGGCATAGAGACCGTCGCCCAGCAGCGGGTGACCGATGGACAGCATGTGCACGCGCAATTGGTGTGAGCGCCCGGTGATCGGCGTCAATTCGACCCGGCACCAATCGCCGCAACGTTCCAGTACGCGCCAGAAGGTCAGGGCGTGTTTGCCCTGTTCATGGTCCACCACGTGCCGAGGTTTGGTCGGCGGGTCGTAGCGCAAGGGCAGGTCGATGCTGCCACTGTCCAGTTCCGGCTGACCCCAGCACAGCGCGGTGTAGGCTTTTTCGGTTTCGCGATCATGAAATTGTCGGGACAGTTCACGATGGGTGTCCGGGTCACGGGCCAAGAGGATGATGCCGGAGGTTTCCCAGTCCAGTCGGTGCACGATTCGCGCTTCCGGGTAGCCGTTTTCCTGCAGGCGGGTGATCAGGCAGTCTTTGTTGTCGTCGGCCCGGCCGGGCACGGAAAGCAACAGGGTCGGCTTGTCGACCACCAGGACAGCGGCGTCCTGATGAATGATGCGGATGTTGGACAGGGGCATTGAAAACAGTCTCGTTACAAACGCCAACGGCGGCTCGGGCCCTTTTTCCTGACCCTGTGGGAGCAAAGCTTGCTCGCGATTAACAACACGGTCTGTCTGTTAGATCCGGTTGAGGCTATCGCGAGCAAGCTTTGCTCCCACAGGGAGAAGGACTTTGGGACCCGAGCCGCCGTGGCTCCCGCCGGCGCGATCAGCGATCCGGCAGGGTGATATTGAGTTCCAGGATCGAGCAACTGCCCTGGCTTTCCAGTGCCACATGCACGTCATCGCTGCCGATGTTGACGTATTTGCGGATCACTTCCACCAGTTCCTTCTGCAAGGCTGGCAGGTAGTCAGGGGTACTGCGTTGGCCGCGTTCGTGCGCCACGATGATCTGTAGACGCTCTTTCGCGACCGAGGCGGTACTGGGCTTTTTGTTGGCACGAAAGAAGTCAAAAAGGTTCATTACCTACCTCCAAACAGGCGCTCGAAGAAACCTTTCTTCGTTACATCGAGGAAACGATGCTCCACGGTCTTGCCCAACAGGCGATCGACGGCATCGCTGTATGCCTGGCCGGCATCGCTCTGGTCGTCGAGAATCACCGGCACGCCGGAGTTGGAAGCCTTGAGTACCGCTTGGGATTCCGGAATGACACCCAGCAGGGTGACAGCGAGGATTTCCTTGACGTCTTCGACGCCCAGCATCTCGCCATCGCTGACCCGTTGCGGGTTGTAGCGTGTCAGCAGCAAGTGTTCCTTGATCGGCTCTTCGCCCTTCTCGGCGCGCCGGGATTTGCTCGCCAGCAGGCCCAGCATACGGTCGGAGTCACGGACCGACGACACTTCCGGGTTGGTCACGACAATCGCTTCGTCCGCGAAGTACATGGCCAGGTGGGCACCTTTCTCGATACCGGCCGGGGAGTCGCAGACCACGAACTCAAAGTCTTCCTTGAGCTGCATCAGGACTTTTTCCACGCCTTCCTGGGTCAGCGCGTCTTTGTCGCGGGTTTGGCTGGCGGCCAGCACGTAGAGGTTCTCAAGGCGCTTGTCCTTGATCAGGGCTTGTTGCAGGTTGGCTTCGCCGTTGACCACGTTGACGAAGTCATAGACCACGCGACGCTCGCAACCCATGATCAGGTCCAGGTTACGCAGGCCGACGTCGAAGTCGACGATGACTGTCTTGTGGCCGCGCAGAGCGAGGCCGGTACCGATAGCGGCGCTGGTGGTGGTCTTACCCACACCACCCTTGCCGGATGTAACCACGAGAATCTTGGCCAAGGTGTTTCACCCCTAAGGAAAAAGGACTTTGTCAGCCCCTGAAAAACATCTCTGGAAAACCGCTGCAATTGGACAGGCTTGGCTGGAATCGGCTGTCGGGCGGGGTCTACCTCCGGTAAACACTGCCTGATCCTTTTTCCTACGTCGTTTAAGCCGTTTTCGCTCGTTTTAGAGATGCTTGGAAAATGCGGCAGTATCCGTTAAAGCCGAATGATGTTCAACACGTCGCCCGACAGGCTGATCTGGACGCCGGCCCCCCACAACGGGTCGCGGCGCAAATCCTCGGAGACCTTGTACTGCCCGGCGATGGAAACCAGCTCAGCGCTCAATTGCTGACAGAAGATCCTGGCTTTGGTATCACCCTTGACGCCGGCCAGTGCTCGACCGCGCATCGGGCCGTATACATGGATGTTGCCATCGGCCAGAAGTTCCGCTCCCGGGCTGACCGAGGACACTATGACCAGATCGCCACCCTGGGCATAAATCTGCTGCCCGCCGCGAACGGGCGAGGTGATGACCCGCGTTGGCTTGATGGTGGGCTCCGGTGGTTTTTCCGGGGTTTTCTTCGCTTCGGCCGGGCTCAGTTCCAGCACGCGCTCCCGGGCGCCGGACGGCGGCAGCACCGGAATGTCCACGGCGATGGCAGCGGCGATGTCTTCGATGCGGCTGGCGCGGATCGCCAGGGTGCGCAGACCGTGCTGGCGGCAGATGCGCATCAGGCCTGGCAGATCCACTGAGCCTTCGCCGGCCGGCAGCTTGTCCAGGGCCAGCACCAGGGGGGCATTGCTGAAGAAGTTCGGGGCCTGGGCGACTTTCGCCGCCAATTGCCGGTCAAGGCTCTCCAGGTCGTTGCGGGCCAGTTCCAGCACCGTAATGGCGAGCATGCTGCCCTTCAGCTGGAACACGGGATCTTGGTCTAGCGGTTCGGTTTGGCTCATGGTCGGCGTACAACGGCTTGTCACTAAAAGTGCCGAGACTTATAACGAGATCGTCCGCCAGCCGCAACCCGGGTCGAACAATGTAGAATGCGCGGCCCATGTCTTAATGGAAGCTGTAATGGATCGCCCGCGTTTTCGAGCTGCATTTTTTCATCCGCGTTTCTGGCTGCTGTGGTGCGGCCTGGGGCTGTTGTGGCTGATCGTGCAATTGCCTTATCCGTTATTGCTGCGGGTCGGTCGTGCATTGGGGGCGCTGATGTACCGGGTGGCCGGCGACCGACGGCGCATCGCTCGTCGCAACCTGGAACTGTGTTTCCCGCAAAAGTCCGCTGCCGAGCGCAAGCGTTTGCTCAAGGAAAATTTCGCCTCCACCGGCATCGCCTTTTTCGAGATGGCCATGAGCTGGTGGTGGTCGCGCTCGCGTTTGGCGAAACTGGCCCACGTCGAAGGGCTGGAGCATCTGAAACAGGCCCAGCGCGAGGGCAAGGGCGTGATCTTGATGGCTCTGCATTTCACCACGCTGGAAATCGGTGCGGCCTTGCTCGGCCAGCAGCACACCATCGATGGCATGTACCGCGAGCACAAGAACCCGCTGTTCGACTACATCCAGCGCCGCGGTCGTGAGCGGCACAACCTCGATTCCCTGGCGGTGGAGCGTGACGACGTGCGCGGCATGCTCAAGCTGCTGCGGGCCGGGCGGGCGATCTGGTATGCGCCGGACCAGGACTATGGTGCCAAGCAAAGCGTGTTCGTGCCGTTGTTCGGCATCCAGGCGGCGACGGTCACCGCCACCACCAAGTTCGCCCGCCTGGGCAAGGCGCTGGTGGTACCTTTCATCCAGGAACGCCTGGCCGACGGCAGTGGCTATCGCTTGGTGATTCAGGCCCCGCTCACCGATTTCCCGGGCGAGACCGAGGAAGCCGATTGCCTGCGCATCAATCAATGGGTCGAGCAGTCGGTGCGCGATTGTCCCGAGCAGTATCTCTGGGCCCACCGGCGCTTCAAGAGTCGTCCACCGGGTGAGCCCAAGCTGTACGACAAACGCGGCTGAGTTTTTTTGATATCACCTTGAGCACGGAGCATTGCGATGACCCCAGCTGAACCGGTTACAGGTTTGATTCTTTCCGGCGGCGGGGCTCGGGCGGCATATCAAGTGGGGGTATTGGCGGCGATTGCCGAATTGCTGCCGGACGGGGCGGATAACCCGTTTCCGGTGATCGTCGGCACCTCTGCCGGGGCGATCAATGCGGTCAGCCTGGCGAGCGGGGCGATGGACTTCAAGACTGCCATCGAGCGGCTGACGGCGTTCTGGCAAGCGGTGCGCAGCCATCAGGTCATGCGCAGCGACTGGCGGGGCGTGATCGCCCAGTCAATGCGTTTCATCACTCACAGCCTGCTGGGCCTGGGAGCCAAGTTGCCGGTGGCGCTGATCGACAGTTCGCCGCTGCGCGAACTGCTCGAGGCCCAATTCCACGCCTCGGGTATCGAGCAGGCCATCGCCGAGCAGCAACTACGGGCGGTGGCGGTGACGGCATTCGGTTATGAATCCGGCCAGGCCGTCACCTTCTATCAGGGCCGCGGCACCATCGATGCCTGGCTGCGCCACCGGCGTATCGGTGTGCCGACGCAGTT
The DNA here is from genome assembly GCF_030687295.1 of Pseudomonas beijingensis. Classification (NCBI taxonomy): domain Bacteria; kingdom Pseudomonadati; phylum Pseudomonadota; class Gammaproteobacteria; order Pseudomonadales; family Pseudomonadaceae; genus Pseudomonas; species Pseudomonas beijingensis. The sequence continues at coordinate 845,527 of NZ_CP117425.1, forward strand.
GTCGGTGGAACACTTGCTGGCCAGTTCGGCGATTCCGCTGTTGTTCGCGCCGGTCAAGATCGGTCCGCAATACTTCGGCGACGGCGCGGTGCGGCAATCGGCGCCCATCAGCCCGGCTTTGCACCTGGGGGCCAATCGCGTGCTGGTGATCGGCGTCAGTGGCAACCCCCGTGGTGGTGGCGGGCAGGATCCCTCCGAACGCAGCTACACCGGCCTGCAACCGACCCTGGCGCAGATCGGCGGCCATATGCTCAACAGCACGTTCATCGACAGCCTGGAAAGTGACATCGAGTTGCTGGAGCGCCTGAACGGGTTCAGCCACTTGCTGCCCGATGACGTCCCGGCCCATGCCCTCGGCGCGGCACCGGTGGACGTGCTGGTGATTTCGCCAAGCCAGCCCATCGACGAAATCGCCGCCCGCCATCGCCAGGAATTGCCGCGAGCGTTGCGGGTATTTTTGCGCGGGCCGGGCGCGACCAAGACCAGTGGCGCGGGGGTGCTGAGCTACATGCTGTTCGAGGCGGGGTATTGCAGCGAACTGATCGAGCTCGGGCGCCAGGATGCGTTGGCGCAGCGTGAGGCGTTGAGTCGGTTTCTGGGGTTGTCCTGAGGCGTGATGCACGCAGGTCCACCGCCATCGCGAGCGAGCTCGCTCCCACAGGGGGATTTGTGGTGGATGCTAAACCTGTGGTTGGCATGCAACCCGTGTGGGAGCGAGCTTGCTCGCGAAGACGGCGGTACATTCAACATCAATGCAAGCCGACCCACCGCTATCGCGAGCAAGCTCGCTCCCACAGGGGGATTTGTGGTGGATGCTAAACCTGTGGTTGGCATGCAACCCGTGTGGGAGCGGGCTTGCTCGCGAAGACAGCGGTACATTCAACATCAATGCAAGCAGACCCAACGCCTTCGCGAGCAAGCCCGCTCCCACAAGGGATTGGCGGTGGACGCTTAAGCTGAGCCCAGCACACAAACCCATGTGGGAGCGAGCTTGCTCGCGATGACGGCGGTACATTCAAAATCAATGCAAGCCGACCCACCGCTATCGCGAGCAAGCTCGCTCCCACAAGGGGATTGTCTGCGATATTGATTCCGGGATCAGAAGTGATACTTCAGCAAAAAGGTGGTCGTGCTCTGGTTGGTCTTGAACCCGTCGCTGTCTTCAATGGCGTACTTGTTCTTCCAGTAGTCGTATTCCACCCCGACATACAACTGCTTGGCGCCGAGCTTCAACGCTTTGCCCAAGTCATATTTGATCTGCGGGACAATGTGCAGGTTGGCGTGGTAGGTGCCCTTCGAGTTGCTGTCGTTGTCCACCACCCAGTCGATGAAACCATCGATCAGGATGTCGGATGAGCCCACCGGCACGGTATAGGCCCAGACCGGGGTGATCTGCCAAACGTTGTCGCCGGCGCGCGGGCCTTCGGTTTGGCGGTTGTAGACGTTCAGTTGGAAGTAGTCGAAGCCGGGAATCGCCAGGTCGAAACCCGGGCCGATCAGGTAAGACTCGTTGTCGCCTTCCCCGAATTCATACGTCATGGCCAGCAGCACATCCTTGATCGGACCCAGTTCCAGTTTCTGGTCGAAGATCTTGCCGAACGACAGACGCGGGCTGAACTCACCGTAGTAGGTGTTCGGGCCGGACTGGCCGTCATCCTGGCCGTTATAGAAGATCCGATCGAGGAAGAAGAAGTTGTCCCCGTATTTCCAGGCGTCGGCGTGTTCGAAGGTCACGGTCTGCTGGATACGCGGGTTGATCTGGAAATCCTTGCCGTACAGGTAGGTCAGGCTGTTGTTCTGCCACTGGAACAGATCGTCGGCCATCGCCTGGCCTGCGGCCAGCAAGGATCCTGCGAGTATCAGGCTGGTGCACGTACGTTTCATTCGGTTTGCTCCCAAAGGTAAGTGGTACCGCTTTTTTTCAGGTCAGCGCTCTGGTGTGGCGCCTTTTTCCATGGATTAAAAACATCCGTTCGGTCAGCTTTTTGAGCGTGGCGAATGCTGATAGCAAGCGCTGAGCCAAGTCCGGAAAAAACCGGAAAAGGCTTGCCCTGCGGTTTTTTGATCAGTCGGAAAGCTGTTTTCAGGGGCGCGTTTATGTCCGCCAACACCGCAACAAGCTGGCGATCCGGTCAGGATCTGAAGGGATTTTGTGGTCGGCCTGTTTCAAACGGCCGCGCAGGATACGGGCTTGCCTTGGAAGGCTCAAGTGCCCTGCAACAGCGCATGCGCGGCGAATTTGGGGCGTGATGGCGGGGCGTGGTCATCGGGTGCTTTGCTCTTGTTTTTATTGTTGAGGCGCAGGCAGTCGCTGACGGGGGACCGGTGGTGTGCCGGTCGACCTGTCAGCGGTATGACGTTTAACGGTGTTGGAGCGCGTGGCTCAGTTAGTGTGGGCGCCCTGGTTGATCCACGCGCCGATCAGATCGCGTTCCTGTTGGGTCATCTGGGTGATGTTGCCCAACGGCATGATCTGGCTGGTCACGGCTTGGGCCTGGATGCGCGCGGCCTGTTGCTGGATCTGCTGCGGCGTATCGAACATCACCCCGCCTGGGGCGGCGCTGAACAGCGGGCTGGTGGGCTTGGCCGAGTGGCAGACCGAGCAGCGTTCCTGGATCACGCTGTGGACCTTCTCGAACGAAGGGCCCTGGGCGTTGGCGGCCTGAGTGGGCGCAGCTGCCGGTGCGGCGGGGGCCGTCGCCGGTTTCGCGCCACCGCCTACTGCCGTTTCCGGCAACGGTTGGTACTCGATCACGCCGGGCGCCTTGGCCACCTCCGGTGTGCTGGGCATGGGCTTGGGGCCGGTGACATAAGCCAGGCAGATCATCGCCAGGGCGCCGACCGGCAGCGTCCAGGCAAACCGGTTGCTGTCATGGCGCGTGTTGAAGTAATGCCGCACCAACACCGCCGCCACGGCGATCCCGGCCAGGATCAGCCAGTTGTACTGGCTGCCGTAGGTGCTCGGGAAATGGTTGCTGATCATGATGAACAGCACCGGCAGGGTGAAGTAGTTGTTGTGGCGCGAACGCAACAGCCCCTTGGCTGGCAGCGCTGGATCCGGCGTGCGGTTCACGGCGATGGCCGCGACCAAGGCACGTTGTGCCGGCATGATGATGCGGAACACGTTGCCGACCATGATCGTGCCGATGACCGCCCCGACATGCAGGTAGGCACCGCGACCGCTGAACACCTTGCTGAAGCCGTAGGCCGCGGCGATCAACAGCACGAACAGGATCAAGCCGAGCAAGGCAGGGCGCTTGCCCAGGGCCGAGTCGCAGAGGAAGGAATAGACGAACCAGCCGACGAGCAACGAACCGAGGCCCAAGGCCACGCCTTCGGGGCCGCTCAAGCCGCTGCCGGGGGCCAGCAGGTAGACGGTCGGGTTCCAATAGAACACCACGCACAGCAGGGCGATGCCCGACATCCAGGTGAAGTAGGCTTCCCACTTGAACCAGTGCAGGTTGTCCGGCATGGACGGCGGCGCGAGTTTGTATTTTTCCAGGTGGTAGATACCGCCACCGTGGATGGCCCACAGGTCGCCGGCCAGGCCGCTCCTGGGGTTGACGCGATTGAGGTTGTTTTCCAGCCAGACGAAGTAGAACGACGCGCCGATCCAGGCCACGCCAGTGATCATGTGAACCCAGCGAACGCTCAGGTTCAGCCATTCCAGCATATGTGCTTCCACAGTCTTTACCTCTCGCCCGTCACGCTTGTTTTCGCGTGATCGGACCTTCTCTTATTGGTGGGGGGCGAGGATCAAGTACTCATCCTCTTTGAAAAAATGCTCATCGCAGTTATTGCCTGTGCCACTGCGATCAACCACCAGGAAGTCATCCCGCTTTTCGATCGTCAGCACCGGGTGGTGCCAGACGCCGCGATGGTAATTAATGCCCTGCCTGCCGTTGGTGACGAAGGCGCGGACCAAGCCTGATACAGGTTCATCGCCAAGTGGCGCGACCACGATCAGAAAGGGGTTGCCGAGCAGCGGAATGAAGGCCTGGCTGCCCAGCGGATGGCGCTCCAGCATGCGTACGGTCAGCGGCATGTCCAGCGCGTCGGCGCGGAAGATGCTGATGATCGCCTGATCGTCCGGCGTGGCGGTTTCTACCGTCGCCAGGCGATGGAAGCGCATGGTCGAACCGTTGTTGATCATGAAGTGATCGCTGCCGTCGGTTTCGATCACGTCACCGAACGGGGCGAAGGCTTCTTTGGTCAACGGTTCGATCTTGAGTGTGCGCATGCTGGTCTTCTTACCTTGAATTCTGTGTTGTTTGTTGTGCCGCCATCGCGAGCAAGCTCGCTCCCACAGGGGAATGCATTTCAAATGTGGGAGCGAGCTTGCTCGCGATTTGGGTTCACCCTTATTTTGCGACCTTGCCCAGCACCCGCAGGCGACTCACACCACCGTCCGGGAACACGTTCAGGCGGATATGGGTGATCGGTCCCAGGGCCTTGATCTGCTCGGCGAAGGTGTGTTCGGCGTGCATTTCCAGTTTCTGGCTCGGCAGCAGTTCTCGCCAGAACAGCGACTGGGTTTCGATCTGGCTGTCGGTGCCGCCCTTGACGAACGCGGCCTGGATCGAGCAGCTGTCGGGATAGTTGCCCTTGAAGTGCAGGGTGTCGACGATGACTTTCTCGACCTCGCCGGCATGGCCCAGGGCGACGATGACCCAGTCATTGCCCGGGGTACGGCGACGGGCGGTTTCCCAGCCGTCGCCCATGTTCACGCCACGACCCGGGTTGAGGATGTTGCTCATGCGGCCGAAGTGCTCGTCGGAGCAGGCCAGGGCGCGGCCACCATTGAGGGCGGCGGCCAGGTCGATCTGTTCGTTGTCGCCCACCGCCGACCAGTCGCGGTACGGAATGCCGTAGACCCGCAACCGGGCCACGCCGCCATCGGGGTAGATGTTGAAGCGCAGGTGGCTGAAGGCCTGGTCGTTGCTGATTTCGTGGTAGTGGTGGCTGTTGCCTTGCAGCTCGACGGCCGACAGCACTTCAGTCCACTGGGTGTTTTCGTCCGGTTCGCCTTCCGTCAGGAAGCAGGCTTCCAGGGAGGCCGACGGTGGGTAGTTGCCGGTGAAGAATGAGGTGTCGATGTCCACGCCTTTGATCGAGCCCGCCACACCCAGGCGGATCACCGCGCTGTCGTAGCCTTCGAAGCGCTTGCGCCGCGACTCCCAGCCGTCCATCCACTTGCCGTTATCATCGAACACGCCCTCCTTCCACACGGCCGGGGTCGGCTGGAACAGGCGGTTGGCGTCGGCGAACCAGTCATCGGTGACCGAAATGATCTTGGTGCCCAGGCGGGCGTCGGCCAGGTTGACGAACTTCTCGAAAGGTACGGCGTAAGCTTTCATTCTTCTTGTCTGCCTTTAAATAAGTTGGCTGGGGATGCTTGCAGGTTCCTGGGTTCAGGACTGCTCGCTAAAGGGTCAGTAATCGGAACAACGCGATTTTGTTGATCTCTGCCAGGGCGCATTTGAATTCGGCGTCTGCCGAGTGATGGATGCGCGTTTCGAACGCCGCGAGGATCTGGTGCCGGTTGCTGCCTTTTACCGCCATGATGAAGGGAAACTTGAACTTGGCCTTGTAGGCGTCGTTCAGCTCGGTGAAGCGTTGAAACTCTTCGGCCGTGCATTGGTGAATACCGGCGCCGGCCTGTTCGTTCGTGCTGGCTTCGGTCAGTTGGCCCTGGACGGCGGCTTTGCCGGCCAGGTCCGGGTGAGCGTTGATCAGCGCCAGTTGGCTGGCGTGATCGGCACTCAACAGGATGTCGCTCATGCGTTGGTGCAGGGTCTCGATCTCGTCGATCGAGGGATCCTGGCCCAGGTCAAACGCCTTTTCGGCGACCCATGGCGAATGTTCGTAGATATCGGCGAAAGCCCGGATGAAGGCTTCACGGCTCAAGGTGGAGGGCTTGAGGGTCTGGAAGGCGGTCATTTCGAGGCTCCTGGTTTCGAAGCCCCTTGATGCGGATGGACTTGCTGCCAGTGGCGGGCGATGTCGACACGACGGCTGAACCAGACGTGTTCATGGCCTTTGACGTATTCGAGAAACCGCTTGAGGGAGGCCAGGCGCGCAGGGCGGCCGATCAGCCGGCAATGCAACCCGATGGAAAGCATCTTCGGGGCTTCGGCGCCTTCGGCGTACAACACGTCGAAAGCGTCCTTGAGGTATTGGAAGAAATCGTCGCCCTTGTTGAAACCCTGCACCTGGGTGAAGCGCATGTCGTTGGTGTCGAGAGTGTAGGGGATCACCAGGTGCGGCTTGCCGTTGGGGGTATTCGGTTCCCAGTAGGGCAGGTCGTCGTCGTAGGTGTCGCTGTCATAGAGGAAACCGCCTTCCTCCATCACCAGCCGGCGGGTGTTCGGGCCGGTGCGGCCGGTGTACCAGCCCAGCGGACGCTCGCCAGTGATTTCGGTGAGGATGCGGATCGCTTCGAGCATGTGCTCACGCTCCTGGGCCTCATCCATGTATTGGTAGTCGATCCAGCGATAGCCGTGGCTGCAGATTTCGTGACCGGCGGCGACCATGGCGCGAATCACCTCCGGATGGCGCTGGGCGGCCATGGCGACGGCGAAAATGGTCAGAGGAATATCGAATTCCTTGAACAGTTTGAGGACACGCCAGACACCGGCACGGCTGCCATACTCATACAGCGATTCCATGCTCATGTTGCGCTCGCCCTGCAGCGGTTGCGCCGCGACCATCTCCGAAAGGAACGCTTCGGATTCCTTGTCGCCATGCAGGACGTTGCGCTCGCCGCCTTCTTCGTAGTTGAGCACGAAGGACAACGCGATGCGGGCATTGCCCGGCCATTGGGGGTGGGGAGGGTTACTGCCGTAACCGATCAGGTCGCGTGGGTAGTCAGCGCTCACTGCAGTTTTCCTTCTTGTTCGAACCATGTAGGTGGCGCCCTGGCGATGTGGTTCAGGCTGGCGTCACGACGATGGAATGATTGTATACAACTTTATGCGCGATTTGTAAGCCTGATTTTCTGCATTTTTCACTGTGTCCCTGGTGTTGTCTACACTGCAAGAAACCTGCCCACTTGGTCAGTGAATCGTCAGGAGGATCTTGTATTCATTTGGTTTGCTTGAGCCTGGGGCTGACGCGCCGTCGCGCAGTCCATGGGCGAAGTGTTTATTTTTTATTGTGTACAATTTTCTTTTAAAGTGTCTTAATTCGCACATCGCCGTGGCGTTTCGTGCTCCGAAACGGTGCGGCCTGTCTTTCAACTGATTCAGGAGGCGTCGGGCCGGACTGCAGTGCAGCGAGGCGCGCATAAGCAATGGGACGTTTGACTACTCACGTTTTGGATGCCGCACACGGCTGCCCGGGCAGCTCGATCAAGATCGAGCTGTACCGCGTGGAAGGTTCGAAACTGCACTGTGTCGCCAGTGCGCTGACCAACAGCGACGGGCGCTGCGACGCGCCGCTGCTGCAAGGGGATGACTACCGTTCGGGGGTCTATCAACTGCAATTCCACGCCGGCGATTACTACCGCGCCCGTGGCGTCCAACTGCCCGATCCGGCGTTCCTGGATGTGGTGGTGCTGCGCTTCGGTATTTCGGCCGAGCAGGAGCATTACCACGTGCCCCTGCTGATTTCGCCCTACGCCTATTCCACCTATCGAGGCAGCTGATCCCCCAAGCAGCTGCCTCTCCTGGAAGCGACTGCGCATGGCGCTTCTTTGGTTTTCGCCCGCTCACACTGCGGGCTTTTTTTTGCCTGCAGACTTACAGCCTGGCGTCGTCATCCCGAACGATGAAAACGGTGTCCGGATGGTTTGGCCGGATTTGCGAACCGCCCTTGAGCCAGATGATCTTGTTGTTCTGGTGGGCCTCCCTGACAACGTTCGCGGCGTGTTCGCCGACCTGGGTTTCCAGGCTGATGCCGGTTGTGTTTGGGCTGGTGTGTGCCGGCAGGGAAATCTTCGGGATCCGGGTGCGATGCAAGCTCATGAAAAATACATAGTCATGCCCTGTGCGCCGGAATACCAACGCCGGAAAGCTATTGAAAGAATTGGGTTCAAAGACTGCATAGCCGTTACGGGTCATGAGGTTGGCCATGAAGCGCTTGAGGTCCAACGGGGAGTAAGTCATGACGAAATAATCCCACTGCTGGGTGAATCGCTGAGGGTCGAAATCCAGCCGATCCAACGACATTCTTGACGTTGGATTCGGCAGATCGAGCGAGCGTGCAGTGCTGCTGACGCTGCCTGAAGCGGCGCGAAGCACGGGTAGCATCAATAATGGATCACTCCATTCCGGGTGCGGGGACGGGGTGCCGTCTTTCCAACTGCTGAAAATCTGCCGGAGCGCGGTCAAGCCTGCCGCGTCGGCAAAAGACGAGCTGTTGGCGAGGGTAAATTGCTTTCTGGCGATATTTTCCAGGGTGACGGTGGTGACTTCTGGAAACGCCTCCCTGACGTAATCCGTCAGTGGTTTGTCAAAGGGCAGCCTCGCATCGATTTGCCAGCGATTGTCAGGAGGCACGCGTATCGCGCTTCGGGGTTGCTCGTCGGGCGTATGCCTGATGGTCGCCTCCAGTACGTCAAAATCATACGGTGAATGGGTGGGTTGCTGGACGTAGGCGATCGGATACTCGCGGGCGTCGGCGCGCGTCACTACCTTGTAGTGAACACCGTCTATGGTCAGGAAGTCGGGTACCGTGAGCCTTGGCTCGATTCCCCAGTTTTTAGCGAAGGCGGGGGCGCTCTCCAAGGTGGCTTCGCTTGGTGAAGGGGACGTGTGCTGACGCTTGGGTTCAATGACGTCCGAGGGCTCATCTTCCGCCGGTCTGCGGCGGGTAATCGTCAGTATGGAGTCAGCGGCATCCGGCTCGGCGCGGTGCGCAAGACGCCACAGCAGGCTGCCTTCCACTTGTTCGAGGCGTGGCCCGGAGGCGATGAGTTCGGTGCCTAGTCGGGCCCGGTAATTCTGCTCGGCATCGCGCCCCAACAGCACTGTGCCGCCTTCCGTTAGATCCACATAGGTACGTGTCCTGAATGTGCGGATGCCCGAGGTTGCGTCGGGCTCCGATAGCATGGGGACCAGTTCGGGTGAAAGAAGATAGTGCTCCAGCGGCACCGCCATGGTTGACTCATGGCCGGGTGTCTGTGAGGTGATTTCGGCTATCTGGATGGTGGGGGACTGGGGTTCTGCGGCGTCAGGTTGTCGTCCGGGCGGCGTGACGGGGGCCAGGTCGCCTCCCTCGCCTCGGGCGGGGCTTCTGGGCAGTGTTTCCGGTGACGTATCGCGACTTGAATGGGGCGTGTCGGGGGGCGAGGTTGGAAGCTTGGGGCGGGTGTTTAGTTTTGGGCTCATTGGGATTCCTGTTCCTTCAGGTTTGGAAAGTGATGAATGAGTCATTCATTCGTCGTGGAGCATGCCCTGCCTTGCGATTGACGCACCGACAGGTCACTGGCTTGAGATGTTCCTGGAAACGGCTCAAGCCTGTGCAGTACATATGTATATGGGGCTATAAATAGGCGGGTAAGAACCCATGCAATGCAAGAAGCCCGCTTAATTGAGCCGCGCTCATTCCAAAGGCCAGGCTGAGCGTCAGGGTTTGCACCATGAACTTCGAATTGCCCGGCGTGAGGCTTTCCACCAGGGCCACGCACTTTTCCCGTAGCAAGCGAAGTGCGCCATCGTTTGCGGGCGGCGTCTGGCTGAGGCCTTCGCGCGCCAAGTCCTGATAGAGGCTGAGATGGTGATCGCAAAGATTGGTTTTTCTCAGGTCCTGGGCAACGATGGGGCGAGCCTTATCGGTCTCAAGGGTCCATTGGCGGGTTTTCAGGTTGTAGGTCAGACCGCCGCGAGTGCCGTCCCTGACGGCAATGTTCAGCACCCTCAATTCCCTGGCAGCGAAGGCGGCCAGTTCGCTGGGCCATGCCGCTGAGGGGGCGAGCGCAAAAGTGAAATACCGAGCGTCGAGCGCCTCGACATACACCCGTTCAAACAGGGTATCGACCGCATGAACGACGCCTTGGGCGGTGATGACCCGTATCTTGTCGACAAGGTCTTCAGCCTCATACGTGGGGAGATGAATAATCGTTGTGCCCAGCTGCAACCGGTTGGAAGCAAGATTGATCTCGACATGCCCCAGGCGCGTAGCGTCAAGTTCCCAGGTCGAGGCCTGGGGCAGCCGGGGATTGGCCCCCGCGAGGGCGCCGGGTGTGGATAACCGTAGCGTCATGTCCGGGCTCAGGTGCACCAGGTAGGTGGCGCCTTCGCCGATCAGGACTTCAATGCCGGTTTGCTCCGAGGGGGAGGTAAGCTGGGCGCAGGTGGCTCGGTTGCGCATGTAATAGGGGGGCTTGTCCGAAGGAGGAAGATAGACATATTGCTTTCGGGTCGCCGTGAGCGGTAATGCCACGTCGGTTGTCCAGTTCACCGGCGATTGACCAATTAATGTCTCGTTCAGTAGCAGGCCATAGTCGGGTGCCGGTTGCACGAGGCGGTAGGACACGCCGTCCTTCATGATGAGGGTAACGAGGTGGTTGGAGCCCAGGGCGGAAAATGCACGTCGCTTCGTGCGGGTATTTTGCGCGCTGTAACGCTCATCGGAGCTGGCCAGGTTCTTCAAGACCACGTGGCGTGAGCCGAAATAAATCGTCAGGCCACATTCCCCATACTTTACGGTGTCCCAACCATCATCGTCGTGAGTGACCAGGACGTTGTAATGGGCCTCGATCCGCGTCAGCTCGGTGCTGGCATAATCCAGATGCACCGTGGTGGTGAAGTCGCTGCGTTGTGTTACCTGCAGCGTCGTCGCCACGGTAAGGCGTGACAGGTAATAGCTCGTGTCCTTGTCGTGTGCGACCCGGTGCGTTTTCTGGTTATTGAGGATAATCGGGTTGCGAGGTGTTCCCTGCTGGGTGATGACCGCTTCAATGGCGAGGGACTGGCTCTGCTCCAGGGTGTCGGGCAGGTCGGGCACCAAGTGATAGCCATCCTTTGTGATGAAGGTCAGTTTGTTGTTCTGGAGGTATCGTATGTCGTCGTCGGGCTGGTAGACCTTTTTGATGATGACTTCACGCAGTTGCCAGTCATCTGCGTCAAAGCCCGAGGTCACCACCAGGTTGTCCCCTTCGATCTTCCAGCCTTCGATCAGGTCGGCTCTCCAGTCCACGGCAATGACGCTATTGCCGATGCCGTCCTCGCTGATGGATACGCGGCCCGGCTTATGGGCGATGGCGTAGACATCGTTGCCCGGCCCACCGTCTGCGTCGCGGTTGTTGGCGCCCAGGAGGAAAATCTGGTCATCGCCTGCACCGGCCTCGATGGCATCGTCGCCGCGGGATTTAATGATGTTGGGGCCGGCGGTGCCCTTGATGATGTTGCGACCCCCCTCCAGTATTTCTACGTGTTCAATGCTCTCCAGGACCGCATGGCGATAGTCCTCGGTGTCTTTTTCCTGGCTGGCTTGGGTGATGAGGGTGATCTGCCCGGCCTCCAGGTCGACGTGATAACCAAGCTGTTGTGCCTCGGTATCCCGAGAGCGACCGGATAAAATGACGGTGTCACTGCCTGCGCCACCGACCAATCGATTGGGTGAAGGAGGGTTTTCCGTGAGGCTCTGCGTTGAACCCTCGAAAATGAAAACATCGTCTTTCTCACCCCCGGTCAGCTGTTTAACACCTGCGCCGTAATGGAAAACGTTCGGTTTGCTTTTCGGACCGATGATGGTGTCGTTGCCACCACCGATATACCAGTGGATGCCTTTGTGTTCCGCCGAAGTACCCAGCACGGCCCCGGGGGTATCGGCAGTGACCCCGTCGCGGGCATCGATGAAGTCGTCGCTGTCCGTGATCCTGGGGCGCACTCGGGTCGCCTGGTAGCGTTCTCCCGTCCACCAATTCCAAGTGTTGTAAGTCACCTGTTCGAGTTCTACGCTGAACTTTCCGTTTACGATGGCTTCGGTGCTGTTTTTCAAGGTGCCTTGCAATAACTTCATGGCATTGGCCCGAAGTTGTTTCGTGTGTTCAGCGGTCGCCTTGGCGATGGTATAGCGCTCTTGGATGGCTTCATCGGGGCTGATGGTCCAGAAGGCGAACCAACCTGTGCGCAGGCGCTCATGCACGGTGAGTTCTATGTAGTTGTCGATTTCATCGACTTCACGAATCGCCCCCCAGACTTGTGATCCAACCGCGAGGATCAATCCCGCGGCAAGGCCCACGGGGCCGGCGGAAGTAAAACCCGCCAATGCCGCTGCGCCGATCATCACGGACATGGCGGCGCTGGTGATGCTCAAGGCGGCGTTGACGTAATGATCCGTGGCTTCATTGCCGGTGGCGTTGGCGGCAGCCTTGAAAGCGTCGATGGCCGCGACGATATCGAATGGCAGTGTCAGCACGCTGGCAATCAAGCCGCTGCCACGCCCCAGCCGTAAGGCAAACGAGGTTTTGGCGAAACTCCCGAGGGAACTTTGGCCGGCCTTGAGCATGTGCGTGGCTTGCCGGGTCAGCGCGGCCTCGACACCGATCGAGGCGACCTCGGCACTCACGCTGGCCCCATTGAAGACGGCCTGGTAACCGTTCTTGTTGCGGATGGCATCTTGCAATCCACGCAGGCCGCTGTAGATGCCAAAGGCCTGGAGTCCGAACCCTGTGGGAATCAGGATGTTGCTCTTGGATCTGTTTACCCACTTAAATGTTTTTTCTGCAAGCGAAGCGGTATTGAGTTTTTGGGCAGAATTTAAAAGCTTTTCGAGCGTGGTTCGATAATGGGCTGATTCAGGTTGTGTTTCAGGAGGGTCATTGAGCAACGGCGGGGCGATAGAGGAGCGCTCACTGGCAATTTCGAACAGCAGTGTTGGCAAGCGGTAGTCGTTGGCGTTGTCGATCAGCTTTATACGGGTTTCGACATCAACCGGGTTGAACCGCAACGTATTCAGGAAAAAACGATTGGGGGTGCGGAAAAACGTATTGTCGCCGTTCAGGGGCTGGCCATTGGTCGTCACGCCCAGCGCATCCAGGGCTAAACGAGTGACCGTCACGGAGCCGATACGCAGCGGGCCATACAGTTTATCGACCACTTCGAGTTGGGCTTGTCTTCGCTTATGTTCCGGGCCGATCAGGGTTTCATTGCCTGCTTTGAAATCGAGTGTCTCGACAGAATGATCATTGGCATGAAAGCCTAGATCCGTCACGACGACGGCGTGCTCGTGAGAAACGGAACCGGGGTAAAAAACCTTGGCCATTGTGAACTTCCTTGTTCAACGATAATGAATGGCCTTCTATGTAAGGTGTTTTTCTGACGGGTGTATATCAATGGGTTGTTGCGCCGTTTTACCAGCGCCGCGGCTCAAAAAAGGTCACCGGTACTCAGTGGCTGGACAGTAAGGACGCTGCGCCCGCGCCGCCAAACAGCCCGGCACTGATGCGGTTGAACCAACTCTGGCCTCTGCCCGTGCGCAAATACCGCGCCGCGCCATGGGCGCCGAGGCCGTAGGCAAGCTTGCACAGCAGGTCGAGTACGGTCCAGGTGGCGATCATGATCAGCAGTTGTGGCAGGAACGCGTGTTCGGCGCTCAAAAATTGCGGCAGGAAAGCGGCGAAGAACAGGATGTCTTTCGGGTTGCTCGCACCCAACACGAACGCCCGCCCGAAGAGGGCGCGAAAGCGCGGGACGGCAGCGGCCTGGGGCACTTCGGCGCCTTGGGAGGGTTGGCGCGATTGCTGCCAGCTCTGCCAGGCCAGGTAAAACAGGTACAGGGCACCGACGATCTTCAGGGCGCTGAACAACTGCTCCGAGGCCATCAACAATGCGCCGAGCCCCAGCGCCGAAGCGCTCAGCAGGCAGATCGATGCGATCACCCCGCCGAGGAATGCCGGGTACGAGCGGCGCAGACCGTAGTTCAGGCTATTGCCGATCATCAACAACGACAACGGGCCGGGGATGAGGATCACCACCAAGGCGGCGCCACTGAACAACAGCCAGGTTTCCAGATTCATTGCTTTGCTCCTGATGTACAAAAGCCTCACCCGAGGGGTGAGGCAGGTGGATACGGTATCGCTTACAAGAAGATGAACTTGGCGATGAAGATCGCGCAGAGCACCCACAGGCTGACGGAGATTTCCTTGTGTTTTCCGGTGCCGGCCTTGAGCACCACATAGGTGATGAACCCCAGGGCGATACCGTCGGCGACCGAGAACGTCAGGGGCATCATGATGGCCGTGACGATGGCTGGAATGCTGTCGGTTGGTTCGTCCCATTCGATGTGGGCCATGCCGCCCATCATCAGCATGGCGACGTAGATCAAGGCCCCGGCCGTGGCATAGGCCGGGATCATCCCGGCCAGCGGTGCGAAGAACATGGCGGCAATAAATAGCACACCGACGGTCACGGCGGTAAGCCCCGTGCGGCCACCGGCGGCCACACCGGCGGCGCTTTCCACGTAACTGGTCACCGGCGGCACACCGACCATGGCGCCGAATACGCTGGAGGCGCTGTCGGCTTTCAAGGCGCGGGACAGGTTCTCGATCTTGCCATCGGCCTTCACCAGGCCGGCGCGCTGGGCAACGCCCATCAAGGTGCCGGCGGTGTCGAACATGTGCACGAACAGGAAGGCCAGCACCACGCTGATCATGCTGATGTTGAACACCCCGGCCACGTCCATCGCCATCCAGGTCGGGGCCAGGCTCGGTGGGGTCGACATGACGCCGTTGTACTGCACCAGTCCCAGGCCCCAACCGGCCAGGGTCACGGCAATGATGCTGATCAGGATCGCCCCGAACACGCGGTGATAACTGAGCACGGCGATCATCAGGAAGCACACCGCGGCCAGCAACGGACCGGGTTCACGCAACGAGCCAAGCTTGATCAGGGTGGCGGGGCTGTCGACGATGATCCCGGCGGTTTTCAGGCCGATCAGCCCGAGGAACAACCCGACCCCCGCGCCCATGGCGAAGCGCAGGCTCACCGGAATGCTGTTGAGCAGCCACTCGCGCACCCGTGACAGGGTCAAGAACATGAACAGCACACCGGAAATGAACACCGCGCCCAACGCGGTTTCCCAGTTGTAGCCCATGGTGCCGACCACGGTGTAGGTGAAGAAGGCGTTCAGGCCCATGCCCGGTGCCAGGCCCACCGGCCAGTTGGCGTACAGGCCCATCAACAGGCAGCCCAGGGCGGCGGCGATGCAGGTGGCGACGAACGCGGCACCGTGATCGATGCCGGCGTCGGCCATGATGTTGGGGTTGACGAAGATGATGTAGGCCATGGTGATGAAGGTTGTCAGGCCGGCAATCAACTCGGTCTTCACCGTGGTGCCATGCAAGCTGAGTTTGAAGAGGCGTTCCAGCCAGCCACTGCGTAGTGGCGGCGAGAGGTCCAGCGTCCGGGCGTCGGGTTTGCGGCTTTCCACAGCGAGTACTCCTCAAGAGTCTTATTGTTATTTCCAGCACCGCAAACGCCCTGGGGGTGGCCGCGATGCGTTGAGGCAGGTAAGGCTGGCGAAGTATGTTGACCTGTTGGTCAGGAACTCGCACGAAGCGAATTATGCTTTTGTATACAAATAATGCAAATAATGTTTTCTGTGTTGTCGACGAAATGTCTGGCGATAGGGATATATCACCCATGCGGACGCTATCGCGAGCAAGCTCGCTCCCACAGTGGGGTGGGGTGAATGCAAGAATTGGGTTCAACCATGAACCCTGTGGGAGCGAGCTTGCTCGCGATAGCGTCGGATCAGGTGCCTTCAGTCACTGGATTTGCCCAGTGCCAGGTTCACCGCCAACCACCCATTCACCGCCGCCTCCCCAGCCTCGGCAAACACCCGCTCCAGCAATTTCACCTGCTCGCGCCGCAACGCCTGCTCGAACCGCTCGCCCTCGGCCGTCAGTTCCAGCAGCCGCTTACGCTTGTCAGTCTCGGACGCAACGCTGTTCACCAGGTGCATTTCCATCAACTGTCGCAGCGGCATGTTCAGCGCCTGCTTGCTCACTCCGAGCAGGGCCAGCAATTCCTTCACGCTCAAGGACGGATAGCGGGCGATGAAAAAGACGATGCGCTGGTGGACCCTGCTCAACCCACGACGCTCGAGCATTTTCATCGGCCTTGGCGGTGAACGCCTGATAACCGAAGAAAAACGCTTCCATGGCCATTTGTTGGGAGGTTGGGTTTTTAAGGTCAAGCATATTGACGTATCCAGAGAGGTCGGAGTAATTTCGGTCAATCAGTTTGACTCATTCTTCCAGCGACCCGCTACAGGTGACCCCATGGCTTTTTCCGAACGTGTCTCGCGCCTCAAAAGTTCTTTGATTCGAGAAATCCTCGCGGCGGCGCAGCGCCCTGAAGTGATGTCGTTCGCCGGCGGCCTGCCAGCCGAAGCCATGCTGCCGAAGGTGGAATGGGCGGCCATGCCGTTGTCCATGGGGCAGTACGGCATGAGCGAAGGCGAACCGGCCCTGCGCGAAGCCCTGGCGGCTCAGGCGCGGGCATTGGGCGTGGTCTGTGAGGCGAGTCAGGTGTTGGTGGTCAGCGGCTCCCAGCAAACCCTCGACCTGGCGGCCAAGTTGCACATTGACGTGGGCACCGAAGTGATGCTCGAAGCGCCGACGTATCTGGCGGCGCTGCAGATTTTCCAGTTGTTCGGCGCCGACTGCATCACCGTGCCCCTGGAGGCCGATGGCCCGGATCTGCATCAGTTACGGGCCCGGCTGGAGCGGCATCGGCCTGCGTTCATCTACCTGATTCCGACGTTCCAGAACCCCTCGGCGGTGCGCTACAGCGAGGCCAAGCGCGACGCGGTGGCAGCTTTGCTGGATGAGTTCGGCGTCACCCTGATCGAGGACGAACCCTACCGCGAGCTGACGTTCGATGGCGGCAGTGCCACGCCGATCGTCAGTCGCTTGAAGAAAGCCAGCTGGATCTACACCGGCACCGTGTCGAAAACCCTGTTGCCGGGGCTGCGGGTGGGCTATCTGATCGCCAGCCCGGATTTGTTCCCGCACCTGCTGCGGCTCAAGCAATCGGCGGACCTGCACACCAATCGCATCGGTCAGTGGCAGGCGCTGCAATGGATCGGCACCGAGCAGTACCGCAGCCATTTGAGTGAATTGAGGGATTTCTACCGGGACCGTCGCGATCGGTTCCAGGTGGCGTTGCTAAAGCATTTCTCTGATATCGCGGACTGGAACGTACCCCAGGGTGGATTGTTTTTCTGGCTGACCCTCAGGCAACCGCTGGACACCCGCACCTTGCTCGCCGCCGCACTGGCGGCCGACGTTGCGTTCATGCCGGGGGAGCCGTTCTTTCCTGAACCGGACCAGCATCCAGGGCACCTGCGCTTGAACTTCAGCCACATTGATCCGGCGCGGCTGGATGAAGGGCTCAAGCGGTTGGCGGGGGTGGTGCGGGAGGCGTTGGCGGTAAAAGCGGCTTGATATCAGGGGCTTTGTGGTGGCTGTCCGGGCCCCATCGCGAGCAAGCTCGGCTCCCACAGGGGACGGTGGTGAATACAAATCTAGCGTTCACCAAGGCCTACTGTGGGAGCCGAGCTTGCTCGCGATGGGGGCCTCCCCAGCCACCACAAAACCATCAGGCTGCAGAGAACCGCTTATCCAGATACTCAATAATCACCTTGGACTCATACATCCAGGTGGTCTTGCCATCTTCTTCAATACGCAGGCACGGCACTTTGATCCTGCCGCCTTGCTCCAGCAGCGTCTGGCGATCCTGTTCGTTGTTTTTCGCATCGCGCAGGGCCACCGGCACGTTGAGACGGCGCAGGGTGCGGCGGGTCTTCACGCAGAACGGGCAGGCGTGGAATTGATACAGCGTCAGGCTGCGGGCGGCCTGGTCGACCTGGGCCTGGGCCGCGGCCGGGCGCTGTTTCTTGCCGGGGCGGGTGATGAAGTCGATGAAGATAATGAGCTGGCCCAAGCCAACTCGAAGCGCTTTGACGATCACGGTATTCAGCCTCGCGGCAGGGAAGAAGAGGGCGCGCAGCTTACCTGATTTTTCACCGGGCGAAAAAAAACCGGCGATCAACGCCGGTTTTCTTCAAGCGACGGGTTACTTGATGAGGCTGAGGAATTCGCTGCGAGTGGCGGCGTTTTCCCGGAACTCGCCGAGCATCACCGAAGTGATCATCGAGGAATTCTGCTTTTCCACACCGCGCATCATCATGCACATGTGCTTGGCCTCGATCACCACCGCCACGCCCAAGGCGCCGGTCACTTGCTGGACCGCGTCGGCGATCTGGCGGCTGAGGTTTTCCTGGATCTGCAGGCGACGGGCATACATGTCGACGATGCGCGCGACTTTCGACAGCCCCAGCACCTTGCCACTCGGGATATAGGCCACGTGGGCCTTGCCGATGAAAGGCAGCAGGTGGTGTTCGCACAACGAGTACAACTCGATGTCCTTGACCAGCACCATCTCGCTGTTGTCGGAGCTGAACAAGGCACCGTTGGTGACTTCTTCCAGGGTCTGTTCATAACCGCGGCAGAGGTACTGCATGGCCTTGGCAGCGCGCTTGGGCGTGTCGAGCAGGCCCTCGCGGGAAACGTCCTCGCCCAGTTGGCCGAGAATCGCGGTGTAATTCTGTTCCAGAGACATGAAACTACCTGTGGGATGGGATTTTACGCAAAGGGCAAGGGTACGGTGGCGGACACGGCGCTGCAAGCTCGGCAAGCGAGGGCTACTCGTCGCGACCTTCCATCATGGTGCGCTTGAGCATCACGTAGACCGCCCCGGCGCCGCCGTGTTTCGCTTGGCAGGAGGTGAAGCCCAGCACTTGCGGGTGCTGGCGCAGCCAGGTGTTGACGTGGCTCTTGATCATCGGTCGCTTGCCGTCCAGGCGCACGGCTTTGCCATGGGTGACGCGTACGCAACGGATTTCGAACTTGGTGGCTTCGGCCAGGAACGCCCAAAGGGTTTCCCGGGCCTTTTCGACGCTCATGCCGTGCAGGTCTAGGCTGCCTTCGAAGGGGATCTGGCCGACCTTCAGCTTGCGCATCTGGCTTTCCTGGACGCCGTCGCGCGCCCACATCAACTCGTCTTCCGGGCCGACGTCGATCACGAACTGATCGGACAAACCGTCCACGGTCGTGGCGTCGGTGCGCACGGTGGCGGCTTGGCGCAGCTTGGCGATTTGCGCGCGATCGGCCTTGGGCTTGCCGGTCTCGGCACGGTCGTGTTTGATCGGTTTTACGCCCTGGATCGCACTTTTGAACAGGGAAAAGTCGTCGTCTTGCATGTCAGCCTCCGCGAAGCCGGCCAGTTTACCCAACTCTGGCGGGATCAGGCGCGACAAAACGTCGAGTGGCGGATCAGTCGTGCTTTTTCATCAGGTGCGGAGCCATGGCCAGCTCCAGGGATTGGCGGGCGCGACGGCGGCAGCGGCGCCAGAGCCAGACGCCCAACAGCAACACGAAAAGACCGACTGCCAGGATGATCGCCGAACCCAGTGGGGTGGCATTCAACTCGCCCAATGCGGGTGGACGGCCCAGCAAGCTGGCCGCACCGGCCATGGCCAGCAGCACACCGAGTGTTGCCAGCAGCGCAGCGATCGCCGCGCCAAAACGAAACCGCCAGTTGCTCGGGCCCTTGGGCCGCAAGCGACGTGCGTCAAAACCATCGGATAACTTCATTCCGACCTTCCTCAATGGGTATCGGCCCTTCGACCGGAAGATATTCGGGTTGTTCCTGAGGCTAGGGTAATTGCAGCAAATGAGAGGCTTTTGCGGATGAGCGGCAGGGAGGGCCGCTCATCAAGGCGCATCAGATGAAGTCGCGGGTCAGGGCCAGGGTGGCGAAGTTGTCGGCCATGATCGCCATTTCGGTCTGCTGAACGTGCTCGGCACTGAGGACACCGCCTTTGTACGGCAGATCGCGCGTGGCGCAGGCGTCCTCCACCAGGGTGCAGCGAAAGCCCAGGTTCTTGGCGGCGCGCACGGTGGTGCTGACGCTGGAATGGCTCATGAACCCGCACACGATCAGGTCCAGGGGGCCGAAGTCTTCCAGGCGCTTTTTCAGCTCGGTGCCGTGGAAGGCGCTGGGCAGCAACTTTTCGACCACGGTTTCGTCGCTCAGGGGTTCGAGGCCGGCAATGAACTCCCCGCGTTCGCCTTGTGGATCGAACAGCCCGCCATGGGTGCCCAGGTGGCGCACATGCACGATCGGGCGACCGGCTGCACGGGCCGCGCCGAGCAGTTGCTTGATGTTCGCGACGGCTGCATCCATGCCGCTCAGGGCCAGGGGCCCGGCGAGGTATTCCTTCTGGGCATCGATGATGATCAAGGTCGCTTGACTCAGATTGGCCGCTGCATAACCACGGCCGCTGAGTTGAAACATCGTTTTTGGAACGGACATTCTGGGGCTCCTTCGAGTGGGGCTTTTGCGACATTGTCCTCTGGCTGAGCGGTTCTGTGAATCGCTTCCATCGCAAGGGCCGCCGTTGCTGGCCTACAGCCTTGTCAAGATGCTCGTCTCGTTCAATAGGCGGTGCAAAAAACGGATAAATCCTACGATTGGTCCAGCGCTTTTCGTTCGCCATCGAGGCGTGTTTGGGTGGGGCCGCGTTTGGCTGGTAGACTCGCCCGTCGATTTTTCTGGAGTTTGCCGCCGTGATCACTTCCCGTCTCCGTACCCTGCGCGACCATATCCGTTGGGCCGTCAGCCGTTTCCATGGGGAGGATCTGTTTTTCGGCCATGGCACCGACAATGCGTGGGATGAAGCTCGGCAACTGGTGTTGGGTGCGTTGCACCTGCCGTGGGAAATCGCCGACAGCTACCTGGACTGCCGTCTTGAAGACGAAGAACTGGTGCATGTGCAGCGTCTGCTGCGTCGGCGCATTGCCGAGCGCATCCCGACGGCCTACCTGTTGGGTGAGGCCTGGTTCTGCGGAATGTCGTTCATCGTCGATGAGCGCGTGCTCATTCCGCGCTCGCCCATCGGTGAGCTGATCGAAAACCGTTTCGAGCCTTGGTTGGGCCAGGCACCGGCCCGGATTCTCGACTTGTGCACCGGTTCCGGCTGCATCGGCATTGCCTGTGCCTATGAATTCCCGGAGGCCGAGGTGGTGCTGGCCGACCTGTCGTTCGAAGCACTGGAAGTGGCCAACCAGAACATCGAGCGCCACGGCGTCGACGAGCGCGTGTTCACCGTTCAGGGGGATGGTTTCGAAGGTCTGCCGGGGCAACGTTTCGACCTGATCGTGTCGAACCCGCCCTACGTTGATGCGGAAGATTTCGCCGACATGCCGCAGGAGTACCAGCACGAACCGGAGCTGGGCCTGGCCTGTGGCGACGACGGCTTGAACCTGGTTCGCCGGATGCTGGCCGAGGCGGCCGATCATCTGACCGAGAAAGGGCTGTTGATTGTCGAGGTGGGCAACAGCCAGGTGCACGTCGAGGCGCTGTACCCGGAAGTCGATTTCGCCTGGCTCGACTTCGAGCGTGGTGGCCATGGCGTGTTCATGCTCAGTGCCGAGCAGTGCCGCCAGTATCAGGCGGTGTTTGCTTCGCGGGTTTGATTGCTGCGACCGCTTTTGTGGCTTCAAAGGCTCAAAATAGTACTTGCCAGATTTACGACTGCTGCGCAGCCGAGCGGGAGCAAGCTCCCTCGCCACGGGATTGTCCGCATTTTTCCGCCGCAACCCTACTGTGGGAGCGAGCTTGCTCGCGATGGCGTCGGATCAGCAGCATGGAAGTTGACTGATTCACCGCTATCGCGAGCAAGCTCGCTCCCACAGGGTTACTCACGCGCTGTTGGGTTCAATGCCGCGTCGCAATCCAGATCAGCAACCCCGCCTGGAACATGGCGAAAGCCACCAGGCAGGTGATGGTGAAGCGCAGGCCGGTGTCTTCGCGCTTGAACTTGGTGACCTTTTCTTCCTGCTGTTTGAGTTTGACTTCCTGTTCCGCCAGGTTCTGCTCGGCTTGTTGCAGCATCTGCGCAGCTTCGAGGATGGTCACGAACTGCAGCTTCTCGGTGTTCCAGTCGCCGATCAAATCGCCGACCTGGGTCGGCTTGATGCTGCCCTTGAGGTGTTGGGCATCGGCGTAGGCCACCTCGAAACCCTGGGCCTTGAGAAAGCGGTCGCGGCGCAGGCGAGTGTCTTCGTTCAGGGCGTCCTTGTTATCCAGGTCGGAGCCTTCAACCTGGTAGGCCGACCAGCGTTTCTTGGCCCAGGTAATACCTTGGGCCGCCAGGAAACGGCCGATGCCACGGTTCAACGGCTCGACTTGCAGGTTGTCCGGGGAAAAAGTCAGGCGTTTTTCGACGTGGTCGGCCCAGACGTCCAGGTGATTCTGTTCCTTGCGCACCCGCTGGTTCGGCAACTGGATGGTCATGCGCAGCAGGCTGCGTTCCTTGCTGTGGCGCTCGACGTAGCTGAACTCGACAAACCGCAGCGGCCGCACACCGGTGGCGCGGTCGGTCTTGAGCGGTGCCAGCCGGAGCATCTTGTGATGCTCGGTGTGCACGTCGGCCCACGGCAGCTCCACCGCAGTCGAGGCGGGGGCTTCGGCAGCGGTGTCGGGGGAAGTTTGAGTTTCAGTCATAACGGCAAAGTCCTGTCCAGGCCGGCGGGTCGGTAGCCATTGCGCTATCCGACACAGTGCTATCGGCCGTTTTTGCCAGGACTGGAGGGCTAGTTGCGACTAAAACCGCTTAACGGGCGGCTAACGAGTCAATAAAACGCAGAATCCGCGTACCGAGCTCGGCCGCCAGGGGCAGGTCGGGGTCCTTGTAGGAGGCCAGTTGCCGTTTCACGTCGTTGGGCACGATGCGCATCACGTGGTTCATGCCCTCGATCAGCGCCAGCTCGGCGTCGGGCTTGGCGGCTTTCAACTGCCGGGCATCATCGACGCTGACCTGGATGTCGTTGCTGCCCTGGATGATCAAGGCAGGCATCTTCAACGCGGCGAAGGCCCGGGCCGGGTCCTGGCGGAACAACGAGATCAGGTAGGGCTGAACGCTGGGGCGGAAAATGACCTGCAATTGCGCCGGCACGTTGTTGTCGAGCTGCCCGGCCTTGAGGCTGTCGAGCAGCTCATTGCTGCGTAACATCAGCGGTGGTGGCAGGCGGTTGCTCAGTTGTTGGCGCAGCACCTGGTCGATCGGCCGGGCACTGCCGGACAGCGAAATCACCGCCGCCGCGTTGGCCTGGGGCGCCGCGAGGCTGGCGATCAACGCGCCTTCGCTGTGGCCCAGCAGGATCAACGGGCCCAGGCGTGGATCGGCGGCGAGCTTGTGGCTCCAGGCCACGGCATCGGCCACATAGGCCTCGACGCTCAGGTTGCGCTCGTCCGGTGTCGCCGCGAGGCTGGCGGCCACACCGCGTTTGTCATAGCGCACGCTGGCAATGTTGTGCCTGGCCAGGACCCAGGCCAGGCGCTTGAGGCTGTCGTTGCGCCCGCCCTCGGGGTTGTTGCCGTCGCGATCCGTAGGACCGGACCCGGAAATGATCAGGACAACCGGCACGGGCGTGTCGGACTTGGGCAGCAACAACGAGCCGAAAAGCTCACCACTGCCGGTGTCGAGACTGATCGGGCGTTGCAGCACCGTGGCTTGGGCCAGGCAGGAAAACAGGCCGGTGAACACGGCAAGGCTTAAGGCAAGCAGCTTTAACATCATCACGCCATTAGTTGCGAAGGTGCCGGTTGGACTGGTGGTCGCCGATAAGGTTCGAGGATGAACTACGCGGGGAGCCTGCGTATACTGGCGCCCACTACGAATCCAAGGTTGAGTCTCTCAGCGTTTTTCACGGAGCACCCTGCATGTCCGGCAATACCTACGGCAAGCTGTTCACTGTCACCACCGCGGGCGAAAGCCATGGCCCGGCGTTGGTCGCCATTGTCGACGGCTGCCCGCCGGGCCTGGAGATTTCCCTGGACGACCTGCAGCGTGACCTCGACCGCCGCAAGCCCGGCACCAGCCGCCACACCACCCAGCGCCAGGAAGCCGATGAAGTCGAAATCCTGTCCGGCGTGTTCGAAGGGCGCACCACCGGCTGCGCCATTGGCCTGCTGATTCGCAACACTGACCAGAAGTCCAAGGACTACTCGGCCATCAAGGACCTGTTCCGCCCGGCCCACGCCGACTACACCTACCACCATAAATACGGTGAGCGCGACTACCGTGGCGGCGGCCGCAGCTCTGCCCGAGAAACCGCCATGCGCGTGGCGGCCGGGGCAATTGCCAAGAAATACCTGGCCAGCCAGGGCATCGTGATTCGTGGCTACATGAGCCAGTTGGGCCCCATCGAAATACCGTTCAAGACCTGGGATTCGGTGGAACAGAACGCGTTCTTCTGCCCCGACCCGGACAAGGTGCCGGAACTCGAGGCCTACATGGACCAACTGCGCAGGGACCAGGATTCGGTCGGCGCGAAGATCACCGTGGTGGCCGAAGGCGTGATGCCGGGCCTGGGCGAGCCGATCTTCGACCGCCTCGACGCCGAGCTGGCCCACGCGCTGATGAGCATCAACGCGGTGAAGGGCGTGGAGATCGGCGCCGGTTTCGCCTGCGTCGCCCAGCGCGGCACTGAGCACCGTGACGAACTGACCCCGGACGGTTTCCTCAGCAACAATGCCGGCGGCATCCTTGGCGGCATTTCCTCGGGCCAGCCGATCGTGGCGCACCTGGCCTTGAAGCCGACGTCCAGCATCACCACGCCGGGGCGCTCCATCGACATCCATGGCAACCCGGTGGATGTGATCACCAAGGGCCGTCACGACCCGTGCGTCGGCATTCGTGCCACGCCCATCGCCGAAGCGATGATGGCCATCGTGCTGATGGATCACCTGCTGCGTCATCGCGGCCAGAACGCCGACGTCCGCGTCAGCACCCCGGTGCTGGGACAACTTTGATGGCCTGCCTGCCAGCCGCCGTGGCCTGACGACCATGGCGGCACTGCCGTACTGGCGGCTCTCCAGCTTCTATCTGTTCTATTTCGCGCTGCTCGGTTCGACGGCGCCGTTCCTGGCGCTGTATTTCGATCACCTGGGCTTCAACGCGGCGCGCATCGGCGAGCTGGTGGCGATCCCGATGCTGATGCGCTGCGTGGCGCCGAACATCTGGGGCTGGCTGGGGGATTACACCGGCCGACGCCTGGCGATCGTGCGCTTTGGCGCGATCTGTACGCTGCTGACCTTCTCGCTGATCTTCATCGACAAAAGCTACGCCTGGCTGGCGATGGTCATGGCGCTGCACGCGTTCTTCTGGCACGCGGTGCTGCCGCAATTCGAAGTCATCACCCTGGCCCACTTGAGCGGGCAGGCCTCGCGCTACAGCCAGATCCGCCTGTGGGGCTCTATCGGTTTCATCATCACCGTGGTCGTGCTCGGCCGCTTGTTCGAATGGCTGAGCCTGGACATCTACCCGCTGGCGCTGGTGTTGATCATGGCCGGCATCGTCCTCGCCAGCTTCTGGGTGCCCAACGCCCAGCCACTGCAGGGGCCGCGAGTCGCGGGGGAGGGCTTCCTGCGGCAACTGCGCAACCCTGGCGTACTGGCGTTCTACACCTGCGTGGGCCTGATGCAAGTGAGCCACGGGCCGTATTACACCTTCCTGACGCTGCACCTCGAACGCCTGGGCTACAG
The DNA here is from genome assembly GCF_030687295.1 of Pseudomonas beijingensis. Classification (NCBI taxonomy): domain Bacteria; kingdom Pseudomonadati; phylum Pseudomonadota; class Gammaproteobacteria; order Pseudomonadales; family Pseudomonadaceae; genus Pseudomonas; species Pseudomonas beijingensis. The sequence goes on from NZ_CP117425.1 coordinate 871,089, forward strand.
TCGCGGCTTGATCGGCATGCTTTGGGCGGTCGGTGTGGTGGCGGAAGTGTTGGTCTTCCTGCTGATGAGCCGGATCCTGGCGCGGTTTTCCGTGCGCCGGGTACTGCTGGCGAGTTTCCTGTTGGCGGCGTTGCGCTGGCTGTTGTTGGGCTCGCTGGCCGAGTTTCTCTGGGTGTTGTTGTTTGCCCAGGTGCTGCATGCGGCGACCTTCGGCAGCTTTCATGCCGCCGCCATCCATTTCGTGCAACGCAGCTTCGGCCCTCGCCAGCAAGGCCAGGGGCAGGCGCTGTATGCAGCGTTGGCCGGCACGGGCGGGGCCTTGGGCGCGTTGTACTCCGGGTACAGCTGGAACGCCCTGGGCGCCAGTTGGACGTTCAGTCTTGCCAGCCTCGCGGCCTTCGCGGCAGCCGTTATCATTGCGACACGTATGCAAGAGGACCGGCCATGAGCCTTCGAACCGTTAATTTGCTGGAGCCATTGTCATGAGTAGCCTGTCCGTCTATCACGTTTCGAGCCCTGAGATTCCGAACAAGGTGTTGACTCATTTTGAGGACATTGCCGCGACCTTGGCTGAGCAAGGTGTTCGCTTTGATCGCTGGGAAGCGGCGGCGAACATTCAGCCTGGGGCCAGTGAGGAGGAGATTATTGCGGCTTACCAGGCTCGGATCGATGGGGTGATGACTGAGCGCGGTTATGTTGCGGTCGATGTGGTCAGTGTCAGCTGCGATCATCCGGAACAAGCAGGGGTGCTTGATGAGTACCGCCATAGCCAGGACGAAGTACGATTTTTCGTTGCTGGTCGGGGGTTGTTTAACCTGCACATTGGCGATTATGTCTATGCGGTGCTGTGTGAGAGGAATGACTTGATCACGGTGCCTGCCGGTACGGCGCATTGGTTTGACGGGGGAGAGCGGCCGTATTTTGTTTCGATTCGTTTGTCTGGTGGTTCGCAGGGGTTGGTTGCTGAGCTTACTGGGGATGATATTGCTCGCCGGTTTCCTCGTCTGGAGGATTGACCGCGTTCTTAGGGTTGGTGTGTATATCCGTTATTTCGGTAACGGCGGCTTAGGGTTCCGCCCTTACGGCGGGTCACTTTTGGAAGAGCGCCAAAAGTAACCAAAAACGCTTTGCCCCACCACTCGGCACCTCGCTTAGGCTCGGTGTGCCCTCACTCCGGCATTGCTCCGTGGGCCGCCGCGAAGGGCCATCCATGGCCCAGCGCGGCTAACCCGGCATCCATGCCGGGTTGCCCACGGAGCAATGCCTTCGTTCAGGCATGCCGAGCCTAAGCGAGGCACCGAGTGGTGGGGCAAAAGCGTTTTGGTTACTTTTGCGCTCTTCAAAAGTGAGCCGCTGTAAAAGCGGAACCGTCAGTAGCCGTTACCGCAGAAATGGATATACACACCAAAGCAGCCTCTCCCAACGCACAAAAAAACGGCGCTTCCCATCTCTGAAAAAGCGCCGTTTCCAAGTGAACAGCAAAGCGGATTTTCCAGCAGACTCAAGCGCTATGGTAAGTCGGCAGCGCAAACCGATGCTGGCTCTGCAACAAGGTGATCTGTGGCAACTCGCTAGCCTGTTCAGCCAAGTCACGACGAATCGCGCTGATCGCCCAGGACAACTGATCCCCAGCATGCAATTGAGCATAGGAAATCGTGCGTTTGAACAGCTTGCCGTCACTATTACGCAAGGTCAGCAAAATGCCGCCATCCGGGCGGGGCTGAGTGGTCACTTCGTAGTTGGAAAACAGGGATGCAAACTTTTCTTGAATCATGTTCATAGTTGACTGCTCCATGGTGTGGCAAACCGTGGAGAGGTGGTTGCACTGTCTGTGCCAGCATTTGCTCTTATAAAAAATACTTTAAAAACAATACGTTATGTTTTTTCTCTATTTTCGCTTTCGTGCATCTTGCATGAATGCTCATCGTGCATCCTGCATTTTGCGGGGTCGAGCAACGATTTTTGGAACCAAATCGTTTTCCGGCGCTCACGCACCTCCTGGCTCCGGCAGCGGATACAAAACATTGCAAAAACCGCATGTACAGCGCCGCAATCGCCAGCGTACTTTCGAGCCAAAATCACCGCCAGCCCGATAACAAGAACCGAGACCCACGAGGTCGAACGGGGAAGAACACCATGAGTCGTACACCCAGCGACGCCATTACCTGGGGCATGATGCTGCGCAAGCTGCCCGCCATCGCCAGAGTCGTACCCCGGATCGTCAAGGGCATGAAGCTGGCCAATGTCCAGGACCCGACCCAGCCATGTGGCCTGGGCTGGTGTTTCGAGCAGGCCACCCAACGCAATCCCCAGGGGCCGGCACTGCTGTGTGGCGATACGGTGTTGAGTTATGCACAGGTCAACGCGCAGGCCAATCGCATCGCCCATTACCTGTTGGCCCAAGGCATCGGCAAGGGCGATTGCGTGGCGATCTTCATCGAGAACCGGCCACAGCTGTTGATCAGCGTGCTGGCGATGGCCAAGGTTGGCGCGGTCAGCGCCATGCTCAACACCTCGCAAACCGGTGATGCGTTGGTGCACAGCCTGGCCCTGGTCAACCCGGTCGCGGTAGTGGTCGGGGATGAGCGGGTCGCGGCTTTCAACGATGTGCGAGCGCGCACCGCACTGTCGAGCAGCAGGGCCTGGTGGCTGGCGGATCAGGACAGTACCGATGCCCCGTCCGGTTTCATCGACCTGTTGGCCGGTTGCGAGGATTACCCGGACGATAACCCGGCGTGCAGCCGGGAGGTTTTCTGCAACGATCCGTGTTTTTACCTCTACACCTCGGGCACCACCGGGCTGCCCAAGGCCGGGGTGTTTCGCCACGGTCGCTGGATGCGCACGTCCACCAGCTTCGGTCTGATCGCCCTGGACATGCAGCCCGACGATGTCGTCTATTGCACCTTGCCGCTGTACCACGCCACGGGCCTGTGCGTGTGTTGGGGGGCGGCGATCTGTGGGGCATCGGGGTTCGCGATTCGACGCAAGTTCAGCGCCAGCCAGTTCTGGAGTGACGTACGCCGCTACCGGGCGACCACGCTGGGGTACGTCGGTGAGTTGTGCCGCTACCTGATCGACCAGCCTGTCGCTGCCAATGACCGCCACCACGGCGTAAAGAAAATGATCGGCAATGGCCTGCGGCCCGGGGCCTGGTCGGCCTTCAAGACGCGTTTCGGTATCGATCATATCTGCGAGCTATATGCAGCCAGCGACGGCAATATCGGTTTCACCAACATCCTGAATTTCGACAACACCGTCGGGTTCTCCCTGATGGGCTGGGAGCTGGTGCAGTACGACCATGCCAGTGGCCTGCCGTTGCGCAACCTGCAAGGGCACATGCAAAAAGTACCCAGGGGCCAACCGGGACTGCTGCTGGCGCGGATCGACGAGAAGGCGCCACTGGACGGCTATACCGATCAGGCCTTGACCGAAAAGACTATCTGCCGGGATGCCTTTGCGCCGGGCGACCGTTATTTCAACACCGGGGACCTGCTGCGCAACATCGGCTTCGGGCATGGGCGGTTTGTTGACCGCCTTGGCGACACCTATCGCTGGAAAGGCGAAAACGTCTCCACCACGGAAGTCGAAAACGTTTTGCTGCAACACCCGCAGGTGGCCGAGGCGGTGGCTTATGGCGTGGAGATCAATGGCACCAATGGCCGTGCCGGCATGGCGGCGATCACCCCGTCCGAATCCCTGGCGACCCTGGACTTCAGCGAGTTGCTGCAATTCCTGCAATGTAAATTGCCCGCTTATGCCGTGCCGCTGTTCCTGCGCATCAAGGTGAAGATGGATACCACCGGCACCTTCAAGTACCAGAAAACGCGCCTCAAGGCTGAAGGGTTCGACCCGTGCATCATGGGGGATGAGCCGGTCTATGCCTGGCTGCCGGGCACTGATACGTACGTGCGGGTCGACCGACAATTGGCGACCCGGATTCAGGACGGACAATTGCGTTATTGATTCTGGCTATGGCGGGCACAGTGAAAAAAGGGATGACAGCGCCCAGGTCCCTCGGGAAACTAGCCGCTTTGCGAAGAGCCGAGTGGAGTTTCCCATGTCCGATACAAGCCGCCAGATGACCCCGGAAGAGGCTGCCGAGTTTGCCGAGCAGGTGTTCAACGTCGCACGCCAGGGCGACGCGGCCATGATGGCCGCGCTGCTGAGCAAGGGCCTGCCGCCCAACCTGCGCAACCACAAGGGCGACACCCTGTTGATGCTGGCCGCTTACCACGGGCATGTGGAAACGGTGAAAGTGTTGCTGGAGCACAAAGCCGATCCGGAAATCCGCAACGACAACGGCCAGAGCCCGATTGCCGGCGCGGCGTTCAAGGGCGACCTGGCCGTGGTCGCGGCGCTGGTGGACGGCGGCGCGCAAGTGGAAGGCGCCTCCTTCGATGGCCGTACCGCCTTGATGATGGCGGCGATGTTCAACCGGGTGGAAATCGTCGACTACCTGATCGGCAAAGGCGCCGACCCGAAAGCCAAGGATGCCAACGGCGTCTCGGCCCTTGATGCCGCCCGGACCATGGGCGCGGTGGACACCACGGCGCAGTTGGAAAAGATGTTGGGCTGATAGGCTGTGGGAGCAAAGCTTGCTCGCGATACAGGCACCTCGTTTCCAGAGAAACCGCGTTGTTTTCATCGCGGGCAAGCCTTGCTCCCACAAAATGCTCGTTCACCACAGGTCCTTCTCCAATCCTAATCCGCATGCGAATGCGCTATCCTGCCCGCCCTCAAAACACCCTTCGCCACAGGATTCATCCCCATGAAAGCCGCCCTCATCGAACTCATCGGCAAAATCAGCTCCGGCTGCCTTGGCGAGGCTGACATTGAACGAATCGCTGACGAAGCGGCCCAGGCCTACGCCGATCCGGCGGCTTTCCTGACGGCCAACCCCGATATCAACTACGACGACACCTTCCCGATCCCGTTGGGGGAATGGGTGGTGGCGGGCAGCCTGCCAGACACCGTGCTGTTCCAGGCGGACACCTACGTGGACCTGTTCGAGCAGATCGTTGCCTCGTTCGGCCCTGGCGTGGCGTTCAGCCTCAAGCCCAAGCAATTGGCGAAAACCGAAGCCCTGACCGCGCTCAACCGTATCCAGATCCAGATGAGCAGCTTGAACAAGGAAAACGGTGGCTATGTGTTGATGAACTTCAGCCAGTTGCTCGACGATGAGTTGCAAATGGTGCTGGTGTACGGCAACGACGTGCCGCGAGTGCTGGAATTGTGTGCCGAAGTCGGCATCGCCGCCGCGCCGGCCCTGGAAGCCCTCAAGGTCGCGGTTCACATATAAAACGGAACCCATGCCGGGGGCCCGCTATCCTAAGGGTGCACATCACCATTTGGGAGCGACACCATGGGTTCCACCTTCAACGGCCTGGTCGGCCTGATTATCCTGGCGCTCGATATCTGGGCGATCATCAATGTCCTCAAGAGTGGCGCGGAAACCGGGATGAAAATCCTCTGGGTGCTGCTGATCCTGCTGTTGCCGGTCCTGGGCCTGATCATCTGGGCGATTGCCGGGCCGCGGGGCAACGTGCGGATCTGACCGCTCCAATGAAAATGCCCGATCGCTTCAAGCGAACGGGCATTTTTTTATGCGTGGGGTTTCAGGCCGTGGCCAGGGCTGGCTTGCGCGAGGCACTCAAGAAGCGCAGCAAGGCCAACAGCGGGAAGGCGCTGCCGACGATCACCACCCACAACCAGCCGCCGTGCTCGTACACCGCACTGGCAATCGATGAACCGAAGGCGCCGCCGACGAAGATGCTGGTCATGTACAACGCATTCAGCCGGCTGCGGCTCTTGGCATCGAGGGCGTAGATGGTGCGCTGGCCCAGGACCATGTTCATTTGCACGCAGAAATCCAGGACCACGCCGGTCACCGCCAGGCCGATCACGCTGTAGAGCGGATGGATGAACGCCGGCAGGAAACTCAGGCTGGCGAACAGCATCGCCAGCAGCGAGGCGTTGCGGGTATGGCCGGCATCCGCCAGGCGACCGGCGATGGGCGCGGCGATGGCACCGATGGCGCCGACCAGGGCAAACAGGGCGATTTCAGTCTGGGACAGGCCATGGTTGCGTGACAGTTCCAGCGGCACGGCAGTCCAGAACAGGCTGAACGTGGCGAACATGCAGGCTTGGTAGAACGCCCGTTGCCGCAACAGCGGTTGTTGGCGCAGCAGGGTGCCGAGTGAACCCAGCAGTTGGCCATAGGAAGCGCTATGGTCGGGCTGGCGCTTGGGCACGGTCAGCGCCAGGACGATGCTGATCGCGGCCATCAACGCGGCGGCGATGATGAACATGGCCCGCCAGCCGAAGTGATCGGCCACGACGCTGGAGATCGGCCGCGCCAGCAGGATCCCCAGCAGCAGGCCGCCCATGATCCCCCCGACGACCCGCCCCCGGGATTCCTCCGGCGCCAGGTGCGCGGCCAGCGGAATCAGGACTTGTACCGACACCGAACTGAACCCCACCAGCAGCGAGACCAGCAGGAACACATTCGGCTGGTCAGTGAACGCCGCCCCCAACAGGCTGGCAATCGCCACCAGCGTGGTGATGATCATCAGCCGCCGGTTCTCCAGCAAGTCCCCCAGCGGCACCAGGAAAAACAGGCCCAGGGCATAACCGATCTGGGTCAGCGAAACGATCAGGCTGGCCATGGTGCTGCTCAGGCCGACATCGGGGGCGATCAGTTCGATGATGGGTTGGGCGTAGTAGATGTTGGCGACGATGGCGCCGCAGCAAAAAGCGAACAGCAGGACCATGCCTCGGGTCAGGGTTGCGGGGTGGGCACTCATGGCAATCTCGTCAGTGAACAGGAAAGATGGCGTGAGGCTAAAGAGTTGTGCTGCTCTGGAACAGGCTTTGTGGCTGATACCAGACATGCTTGTGGTTGATGATGGTTGCTGTGATGAGCGCTTTATGTGGCGAGGGAGCTTGCTCCCACTTGAGTGCGAAGCGCTCATCGTTTTCAGGGTGGCTTCGCCACCCAGCGGGAGCAAGCTCCCTCGCCACAAAAGCTCTCTGGCAACCCTATGCGATCAGTGCCTCACTGCCCGCTATAGATCTGGTCGAAAACCCCACCGTCATTGAAGTGAGTCTTCTGCACCGTGCGCCAGTCGCCGAAGGTTTTTTCCACGGACAAAAAGTCCACTTTCGGGAAGCGGTCGGTGTATTTGGCCAGCACCGCCGGGTCCCGTGGGCGCAGGTAGTTGGCGGCGGCGATTTCCTGGCCTTCAGGCGACCACAGGTATTTGAGGTACGCCTCGGCGGCTTCGCGGGAGCCTTTTTTCTCGACGACTTTGTCGACCACGCTGACCGGTGGCTCGGCCTCGGCGGAAACGCTTGGGTAGATCACTTCGAACTGGTCGCGGCCAAACTCGCGGGCGATCATTTCCGCCTCGTTTTCAAAGGTCACCAGCACGTCGCCGATCTGGTTGGTCATGAAGGTGGTCGTCGCGGCGCGACCGCCGGTGTCCAGTACTGGCGCCTGCTTGAACAGTTTGCCGACGAAGGCCTTGGCCTTGTTCTCGTCACCGCCATTTTTCAGCACGTAACCCCAGGCCGACAGGTAGGTGTAGCGACCGTTGCCGGAGGTCTTCGGGTTGGGCACGATCACTTGCACGCCGTCCTTGAGCAGGTCGGGCCAGTCTTTCAGTGCTTTCGGGTTGCCTTTGCGCACGATGAATACCGTGGCCGAGGTGAACGGCGCGCTGTTGTTCGGCAGGCGGGTGACCCAGTTCTCGGGCACCAGTTTGCCGTTGTCCGCCAGGGCGTTGATGTCGGTGGCCATGTTCATGGTGATGATATCCGCCGGCAGCCCATCGATCACCGAGCGTGCCTGCTTGCTGGAGCCGCCGAACGACATCTGCACGGTGATGTTTTCGTTGTGCTCGGCCTGCCAGTGCTTCTGGAAGGCGGCGTTGTAGTCCTTGTAGAAATCACGCATCACGTCGTAGGAAACGTTGAGCAGGGTCGGGGCGGCGTGGGCCAGGCTGCCGAAGGTCAGGCCAGCGGCGAGAAGGGAGGCGCCAAAGAAGTTCTTCACTGCGAATTCCTTTTTATTAACGGGGGTTCCGGGCAATTAGCCAGCACACTAGCTGCAAGCCTATAGACCTTCAAGCATCAAAAAGTGCTTTGCTTATTCCAATTTTTTAAACAGCGCATTGCCACAACGGGAGCAGAAGGCGGCGCCATGTTCATGGTTGTTTTTGCTGCACACCGGGCAATCGTGCTTGAGCTGGTCACCGCGCATGGCCGTGGCCAGTTCAGCCGTGAAAATACCCGTTGGCACGGCGATGATCGAGTAACCGGTGATCATCACCAGAGACGACACCACTTGGCCCAGGGGCGTCTTGGGCACGATGTCGCCGAAGCCTACGGTGGTCAGTGTCACGATAGCCCAATAGATGCCCTTGGGAATGCTGGTGAAACCGTGCTCGGGCCCTTCGATGACATACATCAGCGTGCCGAAGACGGTCACCAGGGTCGAGACGCTGACCAGGAACACGATGATTTTCTGCTTGCTCCCGCGCAGCGCCGCCATCAAGTAGTTGGCCTGCTTGAGGTAAGGGCTGAGCTTGAGCACGCGGAAAATCCGCAGCATGCGGATGATCCGAATGATCAGCAGGTATTGGGCATCGCTGTAGTACAGCGCCAGGATCCCCGGCACGATCGCCAGCAGATCCACCAGCCCGTAGAAACTGAAGGCATAGCGCAGCGGCTTGGGCGAGCAATACAGGCGCAGGCCGTACTCGACGATGAAGATGAAGGTAAAGCCCCACTCGATAGCGGCCAGCAGGGTCGCGTAGTTTTTGTGCACGCTGTCGATGCTGTCGAGCATCACGATCACCAGGCTGGCGAGGATGATCAACAGCAGGGTGCTGTCGAAGCGCCGGCCGGCCACGGTGTCGGTCTGGAAAATGATCACGTAGAGGCGTTCACGCCAGTTGCTGCTGTCCATACTCGTCGCCTGAACCGGAATCAGCGAAGCCTAGGGTGATTGCCCCGTAGAGCGCAAGGCGCGCTGTCGAGGCTGGCCTGGTGCCACGCCCGGCTGGTGGCCTGGATCAGCCAGCAGGCCAGGATGAACGGTGCCGTCAGGGGCGGCAGGCCAAGGGCGATAAAACCTGGCGTGAGCACGACCGCCAGGCAGATGCCCGTCAGTGGTAGCCATGGGCGGCGTTGTTGGCTGAGGGCCAGCGCTACCAACACCGGGTTGTAGCCGCCCAGCCCGGAGAGGGCGGTTGCGTTTTCATGTTGCGACAAGGTGAAGGCCAGGCCGACGGCGGAAGCGAACAATGCCCACGCGACGGCGCGCCGGTTGGCCAGCAGCAGGCCGGCGGCGATCAGCGCACCGGCCGCCGGGTGGCCGAGAAACATGACCTGGCCCAGTCCGCTCAGAAGCGCGGCCAGCAGGTTGGGTATCGTCATTTCAATCGCGGTGGCGGGGGATGACGGCAGGGTGAACCCCGTCAGTAGCCAAGCCAATCCGACAAAGGGCGCGGTGTAGGCGGGCAGGCAGCGAGGGCCTCGGGTGCGTTTGAGCCACTGCTGGGTCAGCATCGCGCTGAGGCCGCCTGCGGCGAGGATCAACGGCGGCAACAGCACGGACCAGGGCAACGCGAGGCTCAGCAGCAAGCCCAGCAGGATGCCGTTGTAGCTGAACAGCCCGGCTTGCCGGTCGGCCTTGGCGTAACCGCGTCGCTGGGCCGTCAGCAACCCGGCCACCCCGCCGAGCAACGCGCCGCCGAACAGGGCGGGCGCCGTGAGCAGGATCGCCAGCAGGCACAGCAGGCCGCACAGCGGATGGCGCTGGAGGAAGATTTGGCTGAAGCCGTTTAGCAGGGCGGTGGCCCAGTCGGGGCAGTGGGTGTTAGGCATGATGGGTATGTCTGATGGACCGAGTTGCCCTTATCGCGAGCAAGCTCGCTCCCACACTGGATTTGCGGCGATCACAAACCCCTGTGGGAGCGAGCTTGCTCGCGATGAGGCCAGTACAAACGCTAGAGCAACGTCTCAATGCGCAGCGAATTGGTCGACCCCGGCTGCCCGAACGGCACGCCCGCGGTGATCAGCAAGGTATCGCCGCGCTGGGCCATGCCTTGGGCCTGGGCGATTTCCAGGGCGGTGGAGCAGACTTCATCCACCTGCTTCAACCGGTCATTGACCACCGAGTGCACGCCCCAGGCTACCGTCAGGCGGCGGGCGGCCTGCAGGTTCGGCGTGAGGTTGAGGATCGGCACCGTCGGCCGTTCCCGCGCCGCCCGCAGGCTGGAGCTGCCCGATTCGCTGTAGTTCACCAGCACCGCCACCGGCAGGATGCTGCTGATGCGTCGGATCGCGCAGCTGATGGCATCCGACACCGTGGCCTCGGCTTTCGGCCGGCTGACGTCCAGCTGCGCCTGGTAGTCGGGGCCATTTTCCACCTGGCGGATAATCTTGCTCATCATCTGCACGGCTTCGAGGGGGTAATCACCGGAGGCGGTTTCCGCCGACAGCATCACTGCATCAGCGCCCTCGGCCACGGCGTTGGCCACATCGGTGACTTCGGCACGGGTGGGCGCCGGGGAAAAGCGCATCGACTCAAGCATCTGGGTCGCCACCACCACCGGTTTGCCCAGGGCGCGGCAGGTGCCAATGATATTTTTCTGAATCTGCGGCACGCTTTCGGCCGGGACTTCGACCCCCAGGTCGCCACGGGCGACCATGATCGCGTCGCTCAATTCGGCGATTTCCCGCAGTTGGCTCACCGCCGAGGGCTTCTCGATCTTCGCCATCAGGAACGCCTTGTTGCCGATCAGCGCACGAGCCTCGCGGATGTCTTCGGGGCGTTGGACGAACGACAACGCCACCCAGTCCACGCCCAGTTCCAGGCCGAAACTCAAGTCGCGCCGGTCCTTGGCGGTCAACGGGCTCAGGTCGAGCACGGCCTGGGGCACGTTCACGCCTTTGCGGTCCGACAGCTCGCCGCCGTTGAGCACTTCGGTGTCGATGGCGTCGCGGTGCCTGGCGGTCACGCGCAGGCGCAACTTGCCGTCGTCCAGCAGCAGGTCCATGCCGGGCTCCAGGGCCGCGATGATTTCCGGGTGGGGCAGGTTGACCCGGCGTTGATCACCCGGTGTCGGGTCCAGGTCCAGGCGCAGGGCCTGGCCCCGTTGTAGCAGGACCTTGCCGTCGGCGAATTGGCCAACCCGCAGCTTCGGGCCTTGCAGGTCCATCAGGATGCCCAGGGGGTAATTGAGCTGCTGCTCGACGTCACGAATCCACTGGTAGCGCTGGGCGTGGTCGGCATGCTCGCCGTGGCTGAAGTTCAGGCGGAAGATGTTCACGCCGGCCTGCACCAGCGCGCGGATGTCATCGATGCCACGGGTGGCGGGGCCGAGGGTTGCGAGGATCTTGACCTTTTTATCAGGCGTCATGGTTGGGGTTCTCGAGGATCAGGATGGCGCGAAAGTCGTTGACGTTGGTGCGGGTCGGTTCAGTGACGATCAGCGCATCCAAGGCGGCGAAGTAGCCGTAGCCGTTGTTGTTATCCAACTCGTCGCTGGCGTTCAGGCCTAGCTCGGCGGCGCGACGATAGCTGTCCGGGGTCATGAGGGCGCCAGCGTTGTCTTCGGAACCGTCGATACCGTCCGTATCACCGGCCAGCGCGTAGATGCCGGGATGGCCCTTGAGGCTGTCGGTCAGGCTCAGCAGGAATTCGGCATTGCGCCCGCCACGGCCATTGCCGCGCACGGTGACGGTGGTTTCGCCGCCAGAGAGAATCACGCACGGTGCCGCCAGTGGCTGGCCGTGCAGGGCGATTTGCCGGGCGATGCCGGCGTGGACTTTTGCCACCTCCCGGGATTCGCCTTCCAGGTCGCCGAGGATCAACGGGCTGAAACCGGCTTGGCGAGCCTTCACCGCTGCGGCTTCCAGGGATTGCTGGGGGCGGGCGATCAGTTGGAAATGACTGCGGGCCAGGCTCGGGTCGCCGGGCTTGACGGTTTCCGATGCCGGGCTTTGCAGCCAGTTGCGCACCGACGCCGGCACCTCGATGTGGTAGCGCTGGAGAATCGCCAGGGCTTCGGCCGATGTGCTGGGGTCGGCCACGGTGGGGCCGGAAGCGATGACCGTGGCGAGGTCCCCGGGTACGTCGGAAATCGCGTAGGTGTACACCGTCGCCGGCCAGCAGGCCTTGCCCAGGCGCCCGCCCTTGATCGCCGAGAGGTGCTTGCGCACGCAATTCATCTCGCCGATGGTCGCGCCGGATTTGAGCAGGGCTTTGTTGATCGATTGCTTGTCAGCCAGGGTGATGCCGTCGGCCGGCAAGGCGAGCAGGGCGGAACCGCCGCCAGACAAGAGGAAGATCACCCGGTCGTCTTCGCTGAGGTTGCTCACCAGCCCCAGCACTCGCTGGGCCACGGCCAGGCCAGCGGCGTCTGGCACCGGGTGGGCGGCTTCCACCACTTCGATTTTCTGACAGGGCGCGCCGTGACCGTAGCGGGTCACCACCAGGCCGGACACTTCGCCCTGCCAGCAGCGCTCAACCACCTGCGCCATGGCCGCCGCGGCCTTGCCGGCGCCGATGACGATCACCCGGCCGCTGCGGTCGCGGGGCAGGTAGGGTTCAAGGACGTGCTGCGGATGGGCCGCGTCGATGGCTGTGGCAAACAGCTCGCGCAGCAGTTGTTGCGGATCGACCGACATGGCGGGCTCCCTGGATTCTTGTTATTTGAAGGGCAACGCAGCCTCCTGTGGGAGCGGGCTTGCTCGCGAAGGGGATCTATCTGTCAATGAAGTGTTGACTGACACACCGCCTTCGCGAGCAAGCCCGCTCCCACAAGGGGGGCGGTGTGTCAGTTGTCGCGGATGGAGAAATTGGCCATATGCTCCAACCCCTTGATCAGCGCCGAGTGATCCCAGTTGCTGCCACCAATGGCCGCGCAGGTGCTGAACACTTGCTGCGCGTTGGCGGTGTTGGGCAGGTTGATGTTCAGTTCCTTGGCGCCTTGGAGGGCCAGGTTCAGGTCCTTCTGGTGCAGGCTGATGCGGAAGCCTGGGTCGAAGGTGCCCTTGATCATGCGTTCGCCATGCACTTCGAGGATCTTCGACGATGCGAAACCGCCCATCAGCGCTTCACGGACCTTGGCGGGGTCGGCACCGTTTTTCGCGGCGAACAACAACAACGCTTCGGCCACCGCCTGGATATTCAGGGCGACGATGATCTGGTTCGCCACTTTGGCAGTCTGGCCATCGCCGTTGCCGCCCACCAGGGTGATGTTCTTGCCCATGGCCTGGAACAGCGGCAGGGCACGCTCGAAGGCGGCGCTGTCGCCACCGACCATGATGCTCAGGGTCGCGGCCTTGGCGCCGACTTCACCGCCGGACACCGGGGCATCGAGGTACTGCGCGCCTTCCTCATTGATCTTCGCTGCGAACGCCTTGGTGGCGGTGGGGGAGATCGAGCTCATGTCGATCACCACCTTGCCCGCGCCCACGCCCGCCGCCACGCCGTCGGCGCGGAACAGCACGTCGTCGACCTGGGGCGTGTCCGGGACCATGACGATGATGAACTCGGCTTCCTGGGCCACACTTCCCTCGGGTTGGCCAACGCCACCGCGCCACCGGCCAGCAGGTCGGCTGGGGCTGCGTCGTGGTGCTGGGACAGAAACAGGCTGTGACCGGCCTTTTGCAGGTTCAGTGCCATGGGGTGGCCCATGATGCCGGTGCCGATAAATCCGATTTTAGCCATGTGGAAATCCTCTTGTTGTTATCGCTGCTTCAGGCAAATGAGGGACTGCTTTCCTGTGGGAGCGAGCTTGCTCGCGATAGCGGTGGGTCAGTGCCGGTGATGTTGGCTTTACTGACGTCATCGCGAGCAAGCTCGCTCCCCCAGGGGGAAAGAGTTGGGTCAGATCGCGTTGTGGGTTTTCAGCCAGCCCAGGCCCGCTTCGGTGGTGGTCAGTGGTTTGTATTCGCAGCCGACCCACCCCTGGTAGCCGATGCGGTCCAGGTGTTCGAACAGGAAGCGGTAGTTGATTTCCCCTGTACCCGGCTCGTTGCGGCCCGGGTTGTCCGCCAGTTGTACGTGGTTGATTTCGCCCAGGTGCGCCGACAGGGTCCGGGCCAGGTCACCTTCCATGATCTGCATGTGGTAGATGTCGTATTGCAGGAACAGGTTGGCGCTGCCCACCTGCTCGCGGATCGACAGGGCCTGGGCGGTGTTGTTCAGGTAGAAGCCGGGAATGTCGCGGGTGTTGATGGCTTCCATCACCAGCTTGATGCCTTTGGCCTGCAGCTTCTCGGCCGCGTATTTCAGGTTGGCGACGAAGGTTTTTTCCACCAGGGTTTCACTGCAGTTCTGTGGGCGAATCCCCGACAGGCAGTTGACCTGCGTGTTGCCCAATACCTGGGCGTAGGCGATGGCCAGGTCGACACCGGCGCGGAACTCCTCGACGCGGTCCGGCAGGCAGGCAATGCCGCGCTCGCCCTTGGCCCAGTCGCCGGCCGGCAGGTTGAACAGCACTTGGATCAGACCGTTGGCGTCGAGCAGGGCCTTGAGTTCGGCGGAGCTGTAGTCATAGGGGAACAGGTATTCGACACCACTGAAACCGGCCTTGGCGGCGGCTTCGAAACGGGCGAGGAAATCCTGCTCGGTGAACAGCATGGACAGGTTGGCGGCGAAACGCGGCATGGTGGTCTCCTGTAGAAAGTTGGCAGGCCCCCTGTGGGAGCGAGCTTGCTCGCGATAGCGGTGTGTCTGCTTGCATCCGGGTTGAATGTAGCGCCGTCATCGCGAGCAAGCTCGCTCCCACAGGGATGCCGATCGGTCAATCGAGCAACGAAATGGCTGTCGGTGCATCGTTGCCCACAAGCGCCAGGTCTTCAAACTCATTGACGGCGTTGATCTCGGTGCCCATGGAGATGTTGGTCACCCGCTCCAGGATGATCTCGACGATCACCGGCACCTTGAACTCCTCGATCATCGCCTGGGCCTGGCGCAGGGCCGGTTGGATACCGGCCGGTTCGAACACCCGCAGCGCCTTGCACCCCAGGCCTTCGGCCACGGCGATGTGGTCCACGCCATAGCCGTTGAGTTCCGGGGCGTTGAGGTTGTCGAAGGACAGTTGCACGCAGTAGTCCATGTCGAATCCGCGCTGGGCCTGGCGAATCAAGCCCAGGTAGGAGTTGTTTACCACGACATGGATGTAGGGCAGCTTGAACTGCGCACCCACCGCCAGCTCTTCGATCATGAACTGGAAATCATAGTCGCCCGACAGCGCCACGACCTTGCGACTCGGGTCGGCCTTGACCACCCCCAGCGCTGCCGGAATCGTCCAGCCCAAGGGACCGGCCTGGCCGCAGTTGATCCAGTGGCGTGGCTTGTAGACGTGGAGGAACTGCGCCCCGGCGATCTGCGACAGGCCGATGGTACTGACGTAGCAGGTGTCCTTGCCGAACACTTGATTCATTTCTTCGTACACCCGCTGTGGCTTGACCGGCACGTTATCGAAGTGGGTCTTGCGTTGCAGGCTGGCCTTGCGTTGTTGGCAGTCTTGCAGCCAGGCGCTGCGGTTTTTCAGCTTGCCGGCGGCTTGCCACTCGCGGGCCACTTCGATGAACACCGTCAGGGCCGAGGCGGCGTCGGACACGATGCCCAGGTCGGGGGTGAAGACGCGGCCGATCTGGGTCGGCTCGATGTCCACGTGAATGAACGTGCGGCCTTCGGTGTAGACGTCCACCGAACCGGTGTGGCGGTTGGCCCAGCGGTTACCAACGCCCAGCACCACGTCCGACTTGAGCAAGGTGGCATTGCCGTAGCGGTGGGACGTTTGCAGGCCGACCATGCCGACCATCTGCGGATGATCGTCGGGAATGGTGCCCCAGCCCATCAAGGTGGGGATGAACCGGGATGCCGGTCAGCTCGGCGAACTCCACCAGCAGGTCGCTGGCATCGGCGTTGATGATGCCGCCGCCGGCCACTAGCAATGGACGCTCAGCCTGGTTGAGCATCGTCAGGGCTTTCTCTATCTGCACGCGGTTGGCCGCGGGTTTGGCCAGCGGAAGTGGTTGATAGGCGTCGATGTCGAATTCGATCTCGGCCATCTGCACGTCGAACGGCAGGTCGATCAGCACCGGGCCCGGGCGGCCGGAGCGCATCTCGAAGAAGGCTTTTTGGAAGGCATATGGCACCTGGCCCGGTTCCAGCACGGTGGTGGCCCACTTGGTCACGGGTTTGACGATGCTGGTGATATCCACAGCCTGGAAGTCTTCCTTGTGCATACGGGCGCGGGGGGCTTGCCCCGTGATGCACAGAATCGGGATCGAATCGGCCGAAGCGCTGTAGAGCCCGGTCACCATGTCGGTGCCGGCCGGGCCCGAGGTGCCGATGCACACGCCGATGTTGCCGGCCTTGGTCCGGGTGTAGCCCTCGGCCATGTGCGAGGCGCCTTCAACGTGGCGAGCGAGGACGTGATCGATGCCACCCACCTTCTGCAGGGCGGAGTACAGCGGGTTGATCGCGGCACCCGGGATGCCGAAGGCCGTGTCCACGCCTTCACGGCGCATCACCAGAACGGCGGCTTCGATTGCTCTCATTTTGCTCATTATTTTGTGCCTCTTACGTTTTGTAATTGTATACAAGTGGCTTTGTGCAGAGTGTATTCACGGCTAACGACACAGGTCAATCCCTTTCCTCAAGCACCTGTTTCATTCGTCGGAAGGCCAGGTTTTGCTGAGGTCTTTTGTCGGTAAAGGTGCTTTGTGAGAATTATTGTATACAAAAGTATAGAGTGTTGTGTTCTATTTGTGGTGTTCGGTTTTTCTGAAAGTGAAGCCCGCAAGGCTCTCCCATAACAAAAGAAGGACAGCACCCATGAGCGTTTTAACCTTGAAAATCGCCGTCAACCTGGCCGGGCAAGCCCTTGCCGCGGGTCGTGAAATCAGCGCAGCGCCCTTGACCGTCGCGGTCCTGGACAGTGGCGGACACCTGGTTGCCTTGCAGCGCGAAGATGGCGCCAGCCTGCTTCGCCCGCAAATCGCCATCGGCAAGGCCTGGGGCGCCATCGCCCTGGGCAAAGGCTCGCGCCTGCTCGCCCAGGACGCCCAGCAACGCCCGGCATTCTTTGCCGCGTTGAATGGATTGGGGCAGGGCAGCGTCGTACCGGCCCCGGGTGGGGTGTTGATCAGGGATCAGGACGGGAGGGTGCTGGGGGCGATTGGTGTCAGCGGTGATGTATCGGATGTGGATGAGCAGGTGGCGGTCAGGGCCGTGGAGGCGGTGCAGTTGAGGGCGGATGTGGGGGTGGTTGCTTGATTCTGTGGTGACCGGACTGGCGCCTTCGCGAGCAAGCCCGCTCCCACAGGGCCTGGCGATCGACACAAAATGTGTGAGCGTCGCAAATCCCCTGTGGGAGCGGGCTTGCTCGCGAAGGCAATCGGCCAGACACATCTGGCTAATAAGTCTGACCATGATGTTGCATTCACAGCGCTAGCCTTTCAGAACTTCATTGGGAAAGGAGAGCAACGGAATGCCTGCACGCTCAGCTTCACACCGCCTGCGCATTGGTCGCTATGCAGAGCAAAACCGCATCTATTTATTGACGGCCAATACACTGGAGCGCGAACCGGTCTTCGAAGACTATGGCTTGGGGAGGGTCGTCATTCATCAGTTCAGGAAGGTCCAGGAGCAGGGTATTGCGGACTCCTTGGCCTTTGTCGTCATGCCTGACCATGTCCATTGGTTGATTCGACTGCATCGAGGGTCTTTGGGGCAGTTGATGTGTCAGGTGAAATCCATCAGTGCCAAGGGGGTCAACGAGGCGGCAGGAAGGGCTGGAAGCCTTTGGCAGCAAGGATTTCATGACCGAGCCCTGCGGCGGGAGGACGAGTTGATCATAATGGCGCGCTATGTCGTCGCTAACCCGCTACGGGCAGGCCTGGTGAAGCGGCTTGGCGATTATCCGCTGTGGGATGCCATTTGGCTTTGACTCGAAATCGAGTTGCCGCTTTCGCGAGCAAGCCCGCTCCCACAGAGCCTGTGGTGAGCATAAAGTATGTGAGCACCGCGAAACTGTGGGAGCGGGCTTGCTCGCGAATGGGGGCACTGCGGTATTTCAGTCTGGCTCACACCCCTTCAACACCAACCGAATAATCGTCTGCGCCGCCGCTTCGTAATCCGCCTCATCCAGCTTCGCCTTGCCAGTCACGGCGCTGATCTGCCAGTCGAAATCGGCATAGGTCTGGGTGGCGGCCCAGATGCTGAACATCAGGTGGTTGGGGTCGATGGGGGCGATCTGGCCGCGGTCGATCCAGGTCTGGATGCAGTCGATGTTGTGCCGGGCCTGGGCGTTGAGTTGTTCCACCAGGTCGGGGCTCAGGTGGGGGGCGCCGTGCATGATTTCGCTGGCGAAGACTTTCGAAGCGAAGGGCAGGTCGCGGGAGATGCGGATCTTGGAACGGATGTAGTGACTCAACACCTCACCGGGTACGCCGTCGGCATTGAACGGTGTCGAGGCCTGGAGAATCGGTTCGATGATGCTCTCCAGCACTTCGCGGTAGAGGTTTTCCTTGGATTTGAAGTAGTAGTAGACGTTGGGTTTGGGCAGGCCAGCCTTGGCCGCGATGTCGCTGGTCTTGGTCGCGGCGAAGCCCTTGTCGGCAAATTCTTCGCTGGCGGCACGCAGGATCAGTTCTTTGTTGCGCTCGCGGATTGTGCTCATAAACCCAGGGGTTCCTTGCCTGTTCTGGCGGTGGCGCATGGTAGCACCGGCTTCGCGCGGCGCTCAAGAATGCCCCTAGTGGCCTGTGTGGCTAATTCGTGCACTCAACTTCGGCGCCAGTGCTTGCCAAGCTGCGTTACCATTCCTCGCCGTAGCGGGCTACGACTCGTCATGGCGCCTTGCCTGGCAATCACTGGCACTCGAACTTGAGTACTCGAATTAACCGTACAGGCCACCAGGCACCGCGGCTCGCGGTATGCTGCGCAACATTATTATTCAAGGAGCCCCCCCATGGCTGGAAGCAGTTTGCTGGTACTGATCGACGACATCGCCACCGTGCTCGACGATGTTGCGTTGATGACCAAGATGGCCGCCAAGAAAACCGCCGGCGTGCTCGGCGATGACCTTGCGCTCAATGCCCAGCAAGTGTCGGGTGTGCGTGCCGAGCGGGAGCTGCCAGTGGTGTGGGCAGTGGCCAAGGGGTCGTTCATCAACAAATTGATCCTGGTGCCGTCGGCGCTGGCGATCAGCGCCTTCGTCCCTTGGCTGGTGACGCCGTTGTTGATGGTGGGCGGCGCCTACCTGTGTTTTGAAGGGTTTGAAAAACTCGCCCATAAGTTCCTTCACAGCAAGGCCGAGGACCAGGCCGAACATGCGCAATTGGTCGAGGCGGTGGCGGATCCGGCGGTCGATCTGGTGGCCTTTGAAAAGGACAAGATCAAGGGCGCGGTACGCACCGACTTCATCCTCTCGGCGGAAATCATCGCCATCACCCTCGGCACCGTCGCGGATGCGGCGCTGACCCAGCAGGTGATCGTGCTGTCGGGCATCGCCATCATCATGACCGTCGGTGTCTATGGCCTGGTGGCGGGCATCGTCAAGCTCGATGACCTGGGCTTGTGGTTGACCCAGAAGCCAGGACAGGCCGCCAAAAGCATCGGCGGCGCCATCCTGAGCGCGGCACCCTACATGATGAAAGGCCTGTCGGTGATCGGCACCGCAGCGATGTTCCTGGTGGGTGGTGGCATCCTCACCCATGGCGTGCCGGCGGTGCACCATTGGATCGAAGGCGTGACGGCCAGCGCCGGTGGTGCCGGGTTTATCGTGCCGACGTTGCTCAATGCGGTGGCGGGGATTGTGGCGGGGGCAGCGGTTTTGGTGGGTGTACTGGCGATTGGCAAAATCTGGAAGGCGCTGAAAGGCTAACCCTGACAACCCAAAACAACTGTGGGAGCGAGCTTGCTCGCGATGAAGGCCTGACAGTCAGCATTAATGCTTTCTGGTAGACCGCTATCGCGAGCAAGCTCGCTCCCACAGTGGGTTTTGGGGTGGCCGAAAGTTACTCGGCAATCTGCAACTTGCGCGACTCGGTGTACACGTAACGCACCTTTTCATACTCGAACGGCGTGTTCAGTTGCCCATAGCGGAAACTGGTCTGGTAGCGCTTGTCGACGCCGCGCAGAAGCAGCAACTCCGGGTGGTTGGAGCTGACTTCAGAGACGTTCAGGAAGTTGATCGCCGATTCGGCTGTGTAGTCCACCAGCAGGCCGGAGGTGTCGCGCAGGTTAGACGGGCCGAAGATCGGCAGCACGAAATACGCGCCGCCCGGCACGCCGTAGAAGCCCAGGGTCTGGCCGAAATCTTCGCTCTGGCGCGGCAGGCCCATGGCGGTGGCTGGGTCCCACAGGCCGGCGATGCCGACGGTGGTGTTGAGCAGCAGTCGCGCCGTGGTTTCCATTGAACGCTTACCCTTGAATTGCAGCAGGCTGTTCATCAGGTTCGGCACGTCCCCCAGGTTGTTGAAAAAGTTGCTGACGCCGGTGCGCACGAAGCCGGGGGTAATGTAGCGATAGCCATCGACGACGGGCAGGAAGACCCATTGGTCGAAGCGATAGTTGAAGTGATAGACCCGGCGGTTCCAGGATTCCAGCGGGTCATAGACGTTCAACGCGTTGAGGGTCGAGCGCTCGAACTCGCGCTGGTCCAGCCCTGGGTTGAACTTGAGCTTGGTCAGCGGTTCCTTGAAACCGTCCGAATCCACCACCACAGGCGCATTGGCTTTGCTGTTGTCGGCGTGGACCATGCCCGCACTCATTAACGCAGCGATAAGCAGCAGATATTTAGCCACGGAAAAACTCCAGCATGGCGTCGCTGTTGACGCGGTAGTTAAGGTTGCCGCAGTGACCGCCCAGTGGATAAACCGTCAGGCGATCGCCAAAAGTCTTGCGTAGGAAGCCCAGGTCGCCCGGTCCGAGAATGACGTCGTCGGCATTGTGCATGACGGCAATCTTCGAGCTGTCGTGCAGGTAATCCTTGAGCGCGTACAGGCTGACCTGGTCGACCAGTTGCAGCAGGCTGCCGCCGTCGGTGCGCGCGCGCCACATCGGGATCACCTGCTCGGTGAGGTAGCAGTCGAAGTCGCATTGCAGCGCACGCTTGAGGAACGGCGTCAGGCTGGTGCTTTCGGTAATCGGGAACTTGGGTGGGATGATCAGGCCGCGCCGGTTGATCAGGTCCGAGGTGAACGCGATGTCGGCCGCCGAAAAGCGGAACGAGGTGCCGATCAACATCGCCATCTGCTCGTTGCTCAGGTGCTGCTTGGACTGTTGGAAGTCATAGAGCAGGGCATCGTTGAGGTCGATGTAGCCTTTTTGCTGGAAGTAGCGGGTCAGCTTGTTCAGCACCAGTTCATAGAAGGTCGTGGTGCTGTTGATGCCCTTGACCTCGGTCTGCACCAGTTTGTCCAGGTTGGTGATCGAGGTGTAGAGGTTCACCGGCGGGTTCAGCAACAGCACCTTCTTGAAGTTGAAGCTGCGCCGGGTTTCGTCCAGGTGGGCGACGAAGGCCGCGTCCAGGGCGCCGAGGCTGTAGCCGGTCAGGTAGTACTCGGTGACGGGCACTTTCGGGTTTTGCGCGCGTACCGCCTGCATTACCCGGTACATGTCTTCGGCGTCTTCCTTGCTGATGCCCGGGGTGGCAAAGCGTGAGGCGGCGCTCATGAAGTCGAAGCTGGTGGGCGAGGACAACTGCACAACGTGGTAGCCAGCCTTGTAATAGAGCCGCTTGAGGTATTCATTGATGCTACTGTCAAAGCGCGCACCGGTGCCGGCGATCAGGAAGATCAGCGGCGCGGGCTTGTCCTGGGTGGCCATGCGGTAGGTGAGGCTTTTCACCGGCCAGAAGTTGTCCGGCAGGATGAACTCGCGTTCCGGGCGCAGGGTCAGGCTGTGGTCCGCCTGATTGATGTCTTCGATCAGTGGCAACTCCGGACGCAGGTCCGGCGGGGTGGTGGCGATGGTTGCCTCGAACGGGTTGGTCAAGGGGTAGCCATAGCTGGCGGCGTCAATATCTGCCGCCAGCGCGGACGCACTCAGGATAAGGCCGCCGAGGAGGGCAGCGAAGCGCAAGGAACGGAGCATGACTGGATCCCTTAGAGGAAGGTGCCGAATGAAGTTCGCAGGCTATGACCACCGAAGCGGAGCCAAGTGCCATGACGGGCACAAAACAGGCACGGACGGGGTGCGATAGTAGCGGGACGATACACGGTCATGAGCAGTGGCGGCTAGTTATCTGGCATTTGCCGGATTTGGCCTGCGAATCTCACGCGTGAGAGGGGCGCCAATTGCCCGTAATCATTAGCTGGCGTTCTGATGTCGTTTCTCGTTGCTTCGACGTCGCAGGCAGAGCAGGTTCCGGAACGGCACAGGTTGATGATCGATCCTGTCAGTACTCCACTGGCGTTCAGACCGGTTTGAGGGCGAGCGTGATGGGGGCGCTGAGCATCATAACAATACGTTGACGCCGTCCGGCATCCGTCGGGCGCAGCACTTTCGGGGAAGTAACGATGAAGATGCGACGACTCTTGGGCGCAGGTGCCGCACTGGTACTGGCCATCAGTTCCACCTTGGCCAGCGCCGAAACCAAAACCCTGAGCATCGGTTACGTTGACGGCTGGTCCGACAGCGTCGCGACCACCCACGTGGCCGCCGAAGTGATCAAGCAAAAACTCGGTTATGACGTGAAGCTGCAAGCGGTCGCGACCGGGATCATGTGGCAAGGCGTGGCCACCGGCAAACTCGACGCGATGCTCTCGGCCTGGCTGCCGGTGACTCACGGCGACTATTGGACCAAGAACAAAGACAACGTGGTCGACTACGGCCCCAACTTCAAGGATGCAAAAATCGGCCTGATCGTGCCGGAGTACGTCAAGGCCAAGTCGCTCGAGGATCTCAAGACCGACGACTCCTTCAAGAAGCGCATCGTCGGCATCGACGCCGGTTCAGGCGTGATGCTCAAGACCGAACAGGCGATCAAGGATTACGACCTGACCGGTTATCAACTCAAGGCCAGTTCCGGCGCCGGCATGATCGCCGAGCTGACTCGTGCCGAGAAGAAAAACGAATCCATCGCCGTCACCGGTTGGGTGCCGCACTGGATGTTCGCCAAGTGGAAACTGCGCTTCCTGGAAGACCCGAAAGGCGTCTACGGCGCGGCTGAGACTGTAAACAGCATCGGCAGCAAGGAGCTGGGCACCAAGGCCCCGGAAGTGGCCGAGTTCCTGAAGAAATTCCAGTGGGCGTCGAAAGACGAGATCGGCGAAGTCATGCTGGCGATCCAAGAGGGTGCCAAGCCAGACGCCGCTGCCAAGGACTGGGTCGCCAAGCACCCGGACCGCGTGAAGGAGTGGACCGGCAAGTAATCGGCCTGGTTTAGCTGTTCCGAAAGCCGCATGACCGTGTGTCATGCGGTTTTTTTTGTGCCCGCAATTCCTGGTTTCTCCACAATTCCCTTGTGGGAGCGAGCTGGCTCGCGGTAGCGGCGTATCTGCTTGCAGTCATGTTGAATGTAGCGCCGCCATCGCGAGCTGGCTCGCTCCCACAGGAGGGCAACTGCGAAAATGTGCGGGAAACCGGCAGCACCGTCATGTCGTTCTAATACTAAGGTCGTCTGGAACCTGGCCTTGAGCCGCATAGAGTAGGGCTGTTCCAATTAAATCTGTGCTGCGAGGATAAAAACAATGAACGACAGCATTTACCTCTCGATTCAAAACAGCCCGCGCTTCAAGGAGCTGGTGAGAAAAAGGGAAAAGTTCGCCTGGATTCTCTCGGCGATCATGCTTGGGCTGTATTCCGGCTTCATTCTTCTGATCGCCTACGGGCCACACATTCTCGGGGCCAAGATCACGCCTGAGTCCACCATCACCTGGGGTATCCCCATCGGCGTCGGCCTGATTGTCTCGGCCTTCGTCCTGACCGGCATTTACGTGCGACGCGCCAACGGCGAATTCGACGACTTGAACAATGCGATTCTCAAGGAGGCTCAGCAATGATCCGGCGTCTACTGGCTCTTTTGAGCGTCGCAGCGTTTGCACCGGGTGCCTGGGCGGCTGACGCCCTGACGGGTGCCGTGCAGAAACAACCCCTCAACGTCGCGGCTATCCTGATGTTCGTGGCCTTCGTCGGCGCGACTTTATATATCACCTACTGGGCGTCCAAGAAAAACAACTCGGCGGCCGACTACTATGCGGCCGGCGGCAAGATCACCGGCTTCCAGAACGGCCTGGCAATCGCAGGCGACTACATGTCGGCGGCGTCCTTCCTGGGGATTTCCGCACTGGTGTTCACCTCCGGCTACGATGGCTTGATCTACTCCATCGGCTTCCTGGTGGGCTGGCCGATCATCCTGTTCCTGATCGCCGAGCGCCTGCGTAACCTGGGGAAATACACCTTTGCCGACGTGGCGTCCTATCGCCTCGGGCAAACCCAGATCCGCAGTCTGTCCGCCTGCGGCTCGCTGGTGGTGGTGGCGTTCTATCTGATCGCGCAAATGGTCGGTGCCGGCAAGCTGATCCAGCTGCTGTTCGGCCTGGACTACCACGTTGCGGTGATCCTGGTGGGTATCCTGATGTGCCTCTACGTGTTGTTCGGCGGCATGCTGGCCACCACCTGGGTGCAGATCATCAAGGCGGTGTTGCTGCTGTCGGGTGCGTCGTTCATGGCCCTGATGGTTATGAAGCACGTCAACTTCGACTTCAATATGTTGTTCGCCGAAGCGGTGAAGGTTCACCCTAAAGGCGAGGCAATCATGAGCCCCGGCGGCCTGGTCAAGGATCCGATCTCGGCCTTCTCCCTGGGCCTGGCGCTGATGTTCGGTACCGCTGGCTTGCCACACATCCTGATGCGCTTCTTCACCGTGAGCGACGCCAAGGAAGCGCGCAAGAGCGTGCTGTATGCCACTGGCTTCATCGGCTACTTCTACATCCTGACCTTCATCATTGGCTTCGGCGCGATTCTGCTGGTCAGCACCAACCCGGCCTTCAAGGACGCGGCAGGTGCCTTGCTGGGTGGCAACAACATGGCGGCGGTGCATCTGTCCAACGCAGTTGGCGGCAGCATCTTCCTGGGCTTCATCTCGGCGGTGGCGTTCGCGACCATCCTGGCGGTGGTAGCGGGCCTGACCCTGGCCGGTGCCTCGGCGGTGTCTCATGACCTGTATGCCAGCGTGATTAAGAAAGGCAAGGCCAACGAGAAGGATGAGATTCGCGTCTCGAAAATCACCACCATCTGTCTGGCGGTGCTGGCGATCGGCCTGGGTATCCTGTTCGAGAAGCAGAACATCGCGTTCATGGTGGGCCTGGCGTTCTCCATCGCGGCGAGCTGCAACTTCCCGGTACTGCTGCTCTCGATGTACTGGAAGAAGCTGACCACCCGTGGCGCCATGATTGGCGGCTGGTTGGGTCTGGTCAGTGCTGTGGGCCTGATGGTGCTCGGTCCGACCATCTGGGTGCAGATCATGGGGCACGAGAAGGCTATCTTCCCGTACGAATACCCAGCGCTGTTCTCCATGGCCATTGCGTTTGTCGGCATCTGGTTCTTCTCCGTCACCGACAAGTCGGCTGAAGGCGCGAACGAGCGGGCGCTGTTCTTCCCGCAGTTCGTGCGTTCGCAAACTGGTTTGGGGGCGAGTGGGGCGGTTAATCACTAAGCAGCGACAAGCTGAAAGCTTCAAGTTAAAGCGGTGCGTTTGAAGAAATACCCCGGTCCAGAGGCTGGGGTATTTTTTTGTGCTGGGTTTAAGGGTTGGCAGGGCTGCCGTCAACGCGAGCAAGCTCGCTCCCACAGGGGATCTCAAGTGAGTACAGGTTCTGTGTTCACAACCGGTCAACGGTGGGAGCGAGCTTGCTCGCGATGGCGCCGGGTCTGCCAATGCAGCTTCTGGATCAGATGAAAAGAGACCCAAACAAAACAGCCCCTGCTCTTATATAAGAAGCAGGGGCTGTTTCGGTGCAGCTCAAGACCTCATTGCAAGGCAGGTCTTACTTGCGGTCTTCCAGCTGGGTGATGTCACGCGACTCGTAGCCGGTGTACAGCTGGCGCGGGCGGCCGATCTTGTACGGGCTGGAGAGCATTTCCTTCCAGTGGGAGATCCAGCCCACGGTCCGCGCCAGGGCGAAGATCACGGTGAACATGCTGGTTGGAATGCCGATCGCCTTGAGGATGATCCCCGAGTAGAAGTCGACGTTCGGGTACAGCGAGCGCTCGATGAAGTACGGGTCGGTCAGGGCGATCTCTTCCAGGCGCATGGCCAGTTCGAGTTGCGGATCGTTCTTGATCCCCAGTTCCTTGAGTACTTCGTCGCAGGTCTGCTTCATGACGGTGGCGCGCGGGTCGCGGTTCTTGTAGACCCGGTGACCGAAGCCCATCAGCTTGAACGGATCGTTCTTGTCCTTGGCCTTGGCGATGAACTTGTCGATGTTCGAGACATCGCCGATTTCATCGAGCATGGTCAGTACCGCTTCGTTGGCACCGCCGTGGGCAGGGCCCCAGAGTGCGGCGATACCGGCGGCGATACAGGCGAACGGGTTGGCACCCGAGGAGCCTGCCAGGCGCACGGTGGACGTAGAGGCGTTCTGCTCGTGGTCGGCATGGAGGATGAAGATCCGGTCCATGGCCTTGGCGAGCACCGGGCTGATCGGTTTGATCTCGCACGGGGTGTTGAACATCATATGCAGGAAGTTCTCTGCATAGGTCAGGTCGTTGCGCGGGTACATCATGGGCTGGCCCATGGAGTACTTGTAGACCATGGCTGCCAGGGTCGGCATCTTCGCCACCAGGCGGATCGCGGAGATTTCGCGATGCTGGGGGTTATTGATGTCCAGGGAGTCGTGGTAGAAGGCCGAGAGGGCACCGACAACGCCGCACATGACGGCCATCGGGTGGGCATCGCGACGGAAACCGTTGAAGAAGGTCTTCAACTGCTCGTGAACCATGGTGTGGTTCTTCACGGTGCTGACGAACTGGGCCTTTTGCTCTGCGGTTGGCAGCTCGCCGTTGAGCAGCAGGTAGCAGGTTTCCAGGTAGTCCGATTTTTCAGCCAGTTGCTCGATCGGGTAGCCGCGGTGCAGCAGGATGCCGTTGTCGCCGTCGATGTAGGTGATTTTCGACTCGCACGAGGCGGTCGACATGAAACCTGGGTCAAAGGTGAAACGGCCCGTGGCCGTCAGGCCCCGTACGTCGATTACATCGGGACCAACGGTGCCGGTTAAAATGGGCAGCTCGACGGGGGCTGCGCCCTCGATGATCAACTGCGCTTTTTTGTCAGCCATGTGGCCTCCTATTAATGCTTGAAATCATCAGACAGACCCCCCACGCAGGGCCCGCACCACTATAGTGAGATAAATCCGAAAGTCAATTTGCCTAAAGTCTTGCTCCAGAAGGCTTTAACCGCACTTTTTCCGCGAAATTGCCTGCCGTTTACGCCTTTTGCGCCATATGTGCAATGCGCTATTAGGGGAAGGTGAACGCGTTGTCATTAGTAGCCTAACTGTCTATACTCGGCCACCGACCGCCAGGGGCTTTTGGGCCTGCTTTCTTGGGGGTCGTCACTCCCTGGGTGGTGAGTACCTGACCAGTGCGCGCCCCAACAACTTTGCCCTGATTGTTAGGGGCTCTTCAGTGTGAAAAAAAAGCCGTGAAAAGCCAACGACCTGTAAACCTAGACCTAAGGACCATCAAACTCCCAGTCACTGCTTACACGTCCATTCTTCACCGTATTTCCGGTGTCATCCTCTTCGTCAGCCTGGCCATCATGCTTTATGCATTGGACAAGTCGCTCGATTCGGAAGAAGGCTTCGGTCAGGTGAAAGCGTGTCTGACCAGTCCGCTAGCCAAGCTAGTGATTTGGGGCATCCTGTCCGCCTTGCTGTATCACTTGGTTGCCGGTGTGCGCCACTTGATCATGGACATGGGCATCGGTGAGACGCTGGAAGGCGGCAAGCTGGGCTCGAAAATCATTATCGCCGTGTCTGCGGTGCTGATCGTTCTGGCAGGAGTCTGGATATGGTAACCAACGTCACGAACCTTTCGCGTTCGGGCCTGTATGACTGGATGGCCCAGCGTGTGTCTGCGGTCGTTCTCGCGGCTTACTTCATTTTCCTGATTGGATATGTCGTGGCAAACCCTGGCATTGGCTACGCCCAATGGCATGAACTGTTCGCAAACAACTGGATGCGCATCTTCAGTCTGCTGGCACTCGTCGCACTGGGCGCTCACGCCTGGGTCGGCATGTGGACCATCGCGACCGACTACCTGACGCAAATGGCGTTCGGCAAGTCGGCGACTGCCGTACGTTTCCTTTTCCAGGCGGTATGCGGCGTTGCGATGTTCGCTTACTTCGTCTGGGGTGTGCAGATTCTCTGGGGTATCTGATCCATGGCTAACATTCCAACGATTTCTTTCGACGCCATCATCATTGGTGGTGGCGGTGCCGGCATGCGCGCAGCGCTGCAACTGGCACAGGGCGGTCACAAGACTGCCGTGATCACCAAGGTTTTCCCAACGCGTTCGCACACCGTTTCCGCCCAGGGTGGCATCACCTGTGCCATCGCTTCGGCCGACCCGAACGATGACTGGCGCTGGCACATGTACGATACCGTCAAGGGTTCCGACTACATCGGTGACCAGGACGCGATCGAATACATGTGTCAGGAAGGCCCGGCCGCTGTGTTCGAGCTGGACCACATGGGCATGCCGTTCTCGCGTACCGAGCAAGGTCGTATCTACCAGCGTCCGTTCGGTGGCCAGTCCAAGGACTACGGCAAGGGCGGCCAGGCTGCGCGTACTTGCGCGGCGTCCGACCGTACCGGTCACGCACTGCTGCACACCCTGTACCAGGGCAACCTGAAAGCCGGTACTACGTTCCTGAACGAGTACTATGCCGTTGACCTGGTGAAGAACCAGGACGGCGCCTTCGTCGGTGTGATCGCGATCTGCATCGAAACCGGCGAAACCACCTACATCCGCGCCAAGGCCACCGTACTGGCGACCGGCGGTGCAGGCCGTATCTACGCTTCCACCACCAATGCCCTGATCAACACCGGTGACGGCGTTGGCATGGCCCTGCGTGCTGGCGTGCCGGTACAAGACATCGAAATGTGGCAGTTCCACCCGACCGGCATCGCCGGCGCCGGTGTACTGGTCACCGAAGGTTGCCGCGGTGAAGGCGGTTACCTGATCAACAAGCACGGCGAGCGTTTCATGGAGCGTTATGCGCCGAACGCCAAGGACCTTGCCGGTCGCGACGTAGTTGCCCGTTCGATGGTGAAAGAAATCATCGCCGGCAACGGTTGCGGTCCGAATGGCGACCACGTGATGCTCAAGCTCGATCACCTGGGCGAGGAAGTGCTGCACAGCCGCCTGCCAGGTATCTGCGAACTGTCCAAGACCTTCGCCCACGTCGACCCGGTCGTCGCGCCGGTTCCAGTGGTTCCAACCTGCCACTATATGATGGGCGGCGTTGCCACCAACATTCACGGCCAGGCGATCACCCAGAACGGCGAAGGCGTGGACGAAATCATCCCTGGCCTGTTCGCAGTGGGTGAAGTGGCGTGCGTATCGGTCCACGGTGCCAACCGCCTGGGCGGCAACTCGCTGCTCGACCTGGTGGTCTTCGGTCGTGCTGCCGGCCTGCACTTGGAGAAAGCGCTGTCCGACGGTATCGAATATGACGATGCCACCGACGCCAACATCGAAGCCGCCCTGGCGCGTCTGTCCGCTCTGAACGAGCGTACCGAAGGCGAGGACGTGGCAACCCTGCGTCGCGAGCTGCAAAACTGCATGCAGAACTACTTCGGTGTGTTCCGTACCGGCGAATACATGCAGAAGGGTATTGCCCAGTTGGCGCAATTGCGTGAACGAATCGCCAACGTGAAGATCAACGATAAGTCGCAGGCGTTCAACACTGCCCGTATCGAAGCGCTGGAGTTGCAGAACCTGCTGGAAGTGGCAGAAGCCACCGCCATCGCCGCAGAAGTGCGTAAAGAGTCCCGTGGCGCCCACGCCCGCGAAGACTTCGAAGACCGTGACGACGAAAACTGGCTGTGCCACACCTTGTACTTCCCGGGTGAAAAACGCGTCGCCAAGCGTGCCGTGAACTTCTCGCCGAAGACTGTTCCGACTTTCGAACCAAAAGTCCGGACTTATTAAGGGTGACCGCTATGTTGCAAGTCAGTGTTTATCGCTACAACCCTGATCAGGACGCTGCGCCGTTCATGCAGGAATTCAAGGTCGATACCGGTGGTAAAGACCTGATGGTGCTGGACGTGCTGGCCCTGATCAAGGAGCAGGACGAAGGTTTTTCCTATCGTCGCTCTTGCCGTGAGGGCGTTTGCGGCTCCGACGGCATGAACATCAACGGCAAGAACGGCCTGGCCTGCATCACGCCGCTGTCGGCCGTGGTCAAGGGCAACAAGCTGGTGGTTCGTCCGTTGCCAGGTTTGCCGGTTATCCGTGACCTGGTCGTCGATATGAGCATCTTCTACAAGCAATACGAGAAGGTGAAGCCATTCCTGCAGAACGACACGCCGGCTCCGGCCATCGAGCGTCTGCAGTCCCCGGAAGAGCGTGAGAAGCTCGACGGTCTGTACGAGTGCATCCTGTGCGCTTGCTGCTCGACCTCGTGCCCATCCTTCTGGTGGAACCCGGACAAGTTCCTGGGCCCGGCCGCCCTGCTGCAAGCGTACCGCTTCCTGGCAGACAGCCGTGACACCAAGACGTCCGAGCGTCTGGCCGCACTGGATGACCCGTTCAGCGTATTCCGCTGCCGCGGGATCATGAACTGCGTCAACGTCTGCCCGAAAGGCCTGAACCCGACTAAGGCCATCGGTCACGTACGTAACATGCTGCTGCAAAACGGCGTGTGATTCAGCTGCTGTACCCGTAGAACCGCTGTACCCGTAAAGGCCAGGCGCGGGCTTCAACCCGCGTCTTGGCTATAACCAGAACAGCCGCTCACAAAGCGGCGGTTCTTATTTTGAAGAAATGAGACAAGCAGGGGCATCCGGGCTGGTACCCGGACTATCAGCGTGATCCTAAGTGGCTTGTTTTAGTCGCTGCACTCGGACTTCTGCAAGTTTGCTCGGTGTTTTCGCCGGTGGTGTTCCCCTAATCGAGGGTGACCAAGCATGCAAGAAAGCGTGATGCAGCGCATGTGGAACAGTGCCCACCTCTCCGGTGGTAACGCTGCCTATGTGGAAGAGCTCTACGAGCTCTACCTGCACGACCCTAACGCTGTGCCAGAAGAATGGCGCACCTACTTTCAGAAGTTGCCGGCTGACGGTAACTCTGCCACTGATGTTTCGCACTCGACGATTCGCGATCATTTCGTGCTGCTGGCAAAGAACCAGCGCCGCGCTCAACCGGTGTCTGCCGGCAGCGTGAGCTCCGAGCACGAGAAGAAGCAAGTTGAAGTATTGCGACTGATCCAGGCCTACCGGATGCGTGGCCACCAGGCAGCCCAGCTTGACCCGCTGGGGCTGTGGCAGCGTCCTGCACCTGCAGACCTGTCGATCACTCACTACGGCTTGACCAATGCCGACCTTGATACGACCTTCCGTGCCGGCGACCTGTTCATCGGCAAAGAGGAAGCGAGCCTACGCGAAATTCACGAAGCGTTGCAGCAGACATATTGCCGCACCATCGGCGCTGAATTCACGCACATCACCGATTCCGAGCAGCGCCAGTGGTTCCAGCAGCGTCTGGAAAGCGTTCGTGGCCGTCCGACGTACTCCGCCGACATCAAGAGCCACTTGCTCGAGCGCGTCACCGCCGGTGAAGGCCTGGAAAAATACCTGGGTACCAAATATCCGGGCACCAAGCGTTTCGGCCTGGAAGGCGGCGAAAGCCTGATTCCAATGCTGGATGAGCTGATCCAGCGTTCCGGTTCCTACGGCACCAAGGAAGTGGTCATCGGCATGGCTCACCGTGGCCGCCTGAACGTGCTGGTCAACACCTTCGGCAAGAACCCGCGCGAGCTGTTCGACGAGTTCGAAGGCAAGAAGAAGGTCGAGCTGGGCTCCGGTGACGTGAAGTACCACCAAGGCTTCTCGTCCAACGTGATGACCACCGGTGGCGAAGTCCACTTGGCCATGGCTTTCAACCCGTCCCACCTGGAAATCGTTTCCCCGGTGGTCGAGGGTTCGGTCCGTGCCCGCCAGGATCGTCGCAACGACCCGACCGGCGAGAAGGTGCTGCCGATCTCCATCCACGGTGACGCGGCATTCGCCGGTCAAGGCGTGGTCATGGAAACCTTCCAGATGTCGCAGACCCGCGGTTTCAAGACCGGCGGCACCGTGCACATCGTGATCAACAACCAGGTCGGTTTCACCATCAGCAACCCGCTGGACTCGCGTTCCACCGAGTATGCAACCGACGTCGCGAAGATGATCCAGGCGCCGATTCTCCATGTGAATGGCGATGATCCGGAAGCGGTGCTGTTCGTGACCCAGTTGGCCATCGACTACCGCATGCAGTACAAGCGCGACGTGGTGATCGACCTGGTCTGCTACCGTCGTCGCGGCCACAACGAGGCCGACGAGCCTAGCGGTACCCAGCCTCTGATGTACCAGCAGATCGCCAAGCAGCGCACCACCCGTGAACTGTATGCCGAGCGCCTGACCCAAGGCGGCGTGCTGGATGCAGAGCGCGTCCAGGAAAAAGTCGATGAATATCGCAATGCCCTGGATAACGGCCTGCACGTTGTAAAAAGCCTGGTCAAGGAACCGAACAAAGAGTTGTTCGTGGACTGGCGTCCGTATCTGGGCCACGCCTGGACCGCGCGTCACGACACGCGTTTCGACCTCAAGACCCTGCAGGAACTGTCCGCCAAGCTGCTGGAAATCCCGGAAGGCTTCGTGGTCCAGCGCCAGGTTGCGAAGATCTACGAAGACCGGCAGAAGATGCAAGCCGGCGGCCTGCCGATCAACTGGGGTTACGCCGAAACCATGGCGTACGCGACCCTGGCGTTCGAAGGTCACCCGATTCGCATCACCGGCCAGGACGTAGGCCGCGGTACTTTCTCGCACCGCCACGCGGCGCTGCACAACCAGAAAGACGCCAGCACCTACATCCCGCTGCAACACCTGTACAAAGGCCAGCCACGTTTCGACTTGTACGATTCGCTGCTGTCCGAAGAAGCCGTCCTGGCGTTCGAATATGGCTATTCCACCACCGAGCCAAATGCCCTGGTGATCTGGGAAGCCCAATTCGGCGACTTCGCCAACGGTGCCCAGGTGGTTGTCGACCAGTTCATCACCAGCGGCGAGCACAAGTGGGGCCGTCTCTGCGGTCTGACCATGCTGTTGCCACACGGTTATGAAGGGCAGGGGCCGGAGCACTCGTCGGCACGTCTGGAGCGTTACCTGCAACTGTGCGCCGAGCACAACGTCCAGGTTTGCGTACCAACGACCCCGGCACAGATCTACCACCTGCTGCGTCGCCAGGTCATCCGTCCGCTGCGCAAGCCGCTGATCGTGCTGACACCGAAGTCGCTGCTGCGTCACAAGCTGGCGATCTCAACGCTCGAGGACCTGGCCGAAGGCTCGTTCCAGACCGTCATTTCGGAAATCGATACCCTGGACGCGGCGAAGGTGACTCGCCTGATCCTGTGCAGCGGCAAGGTCTACTACGACTTGCTGGAAAAACGTCGTGCCGAAGGCCGCGAAGACATCGCCATCGTGCGTATCGAGCAGCTTTACCCGTTCCCGGAAGAGGACCTGATGGAGGCCATCGCGCCTTACACCAACCTCACCCATGTGGTGTGGTGTCAGGAAGAACCGATGAACCAAGGCGCGTGGTACAGCAGCCAGCATCACCTGCGTCGCAGCATCGGCAACCATAACAAGGCCCTGGGCCTGGAATATGCCGGCCGTGATGCTTCCGCTGCACCTGCGTGTGGTTATGCGTCGATGCACGCCGAGCAGCAGGAAAAACTGCTGCAAGATGCCTTCACTGTTTAACGCCTTCGCGCTGACTGAAACCGAATTTTAAGGACCCACAGATAATGGCTATCGAAATCAAAGCCCCGTCATTCCCGGAATCGGTTGCCGATGGCACCGTTGCCACCTGGCACAAGAAACCAGGCGAGGCCGTCAAGCGTGACGACCTGATCGTCGACATCGAGACCGACAAGGTCGTGCTGGAAGTGTTGGCCGAAGCTGACGGCGTGCTGGGCGCAATCATTGCCGAGGAGGGCGCTACCGTTCTGTCGAACCAGGTCCTGGGCTCGATCGAAGAGGGCGGCGCTGCCGCCGCCGCTCCAGCCGCCGCTGCTGCGCCTGCCGCTGCCCAAGCTGCTGCTCCAGCCGCCGATGGCGAAGACGATCCAGTCGCTGCGCCTGCTGCTCGCAAGATTGCCGAAGAGAATGGCATCAACATCGCTTCCGTTGCCGGCACCGGCAAGGGCGGTCGTGTGACCAAGGAAGACGTGGTGGCCGCCGTTGCCGCCAAGAAAGCCGCGCCAGCCGCTGCCCCGTCCAAGCCTGCCGCGCCGGCCGCCGCCGCTCCGGTGTTCGCTGCCGGTGACCGCGTTGAAAAGCGCGTTCCAATGACCCGCCTGCGTGCCAAGGTTGCCGAGCGTCTGGTTGAAGCTCAGTCGAACATGGCGATGCTGACCACCTTCAACGAAGTCGACATGACCGAAGTCATGGCCCTGCGTTCGAAGTACAAGGACCTGTTCGAGAAGTCCCACAACGGCGTACGCCTGGGCTTCATGTCGTTCTTCGTCAAGGCTGCCACCGAAGCGCTGAAACGCTTCCCGGCCGTCAACGCGTCGATCGACGGTTCCGACATCGTCTACCACGGCTACGCCGACATCGGTGTCGCGGTTTCCAGCGACCGTGGCCTGGTGGTTCCGGTACTGCGCAACGCCGAACTGATGAGCCTGGCCGAAATCGAAGGCGGCATCGCCACCTTCGGCAAGAAGGCCCGTGACGGCAAGCTGTCCATCGAAGAGATGACCGGCGGTACGTTCACCATCACCAACGGTGGTACATTCGGTTCGATGATGTCGACCCCGATCGTCAACCCGCCGCAAGCGGCTATCCTGGGCATGCACAACATCCTGCAGCGTCCGATGGCGATCAATGGTCAGGTCGTGATTCGTCCGATGATGTACCTGGCTCTGTCTTACGATCACCGCCTGATCGACGGCAAAGAAGCTGTGACGTTCCTGGTCACCATCAAGAACCTGCTTGAAGATCCGGCTCGTCTGCTGCTGGATATCTGATTTTCGCCGCGAGGGCCGGTCTGTCGACCGGCCTCTTGCTGAAACAACCGGTTTCGTCCCTCGACGGTCATCACAAGTGATCGTCCGGTTTGATTCGAAAAGGAATGACTCATGACTCAGAAATTCGACGTGGTAGTGATTGGTGCGGGCCCTGGCGGCTACGTAGCGGCCATCAAGGCTGCGCAACTGGGCCTTACCACTGCCTGCATCGAGAAATACACCGACAAGGAAGGCAAACAGGCCTTGGGCGGTACTTGCCTGAACGTCGGTTGCATTCCTTCCAAGGCGCTGCTGGACAGCTCCTGGAAATACAAGGAAGCGAAAGAAAGCTTCAACGTTCACGGTATCTCTACCGGTGAAGTGAAAATGGACGTCGCCGCGATGGTTGGCCGCAAGGCTGGCATCGTCAAGAACCTGACCAGCGGTGTCGCCACCCTGTTCAAGGCCAACGGCGTGACCTCCATCGAAGGCCACGGCAAGCTGCTGATGGGCAAGAAAGTCGAAGTGACCAAGCCAGACGGTTCGGTTGAAGTGATCGAAGCCGAAAACGTCATCCTGGCGCCAGGCTCGCGTCCGATCGACATCCCACCGGCTCCGGTTGACCAGAACGTGATCGTCGACTCCACCGGCGCCCTGGAATTCCAGACCGTGCCAAAACGCCTGGGCGTGATCGGCGCTGGCGTGATCGGCCTCGAGCTGGGTTCGGTATGGTCGCGCCTGGGCGCTGAAGTGACCGTGCTCGAAGCCCTCGACACCTTCCTGATGGCCGCTGACACCGCGGTGTCCAAGGAAGCGCTGAAAACCCTGACCAAACAGGGCCTGGACATCAAGCTGGGCGCTCGCGTGACCGGTTCGAAGGTCAACGGCGAAGAAGTCGTGGTGAACTACACCGACGCCAAGGGCGAACAGACCATCACCTTCGACAAGCTGATCGTAGCGGTCGGCCGTCGCCCGGTGACCACCGACTTGCTGGCTGCCGACAGCGGCGTGGAAATCGATGAGCGCGGCTTCATCCACGTTGACGATCATTGCGCAACCGCCGTACCGGGCGTCTTCGCCATCGGTGACGTGGTCCGCGGCATGATGCTGGCGCACAAGGCGTCCGAGGAAGGCATCATGGTTGTCGAGCGCATCAAGGGCCACAAAGCCCAGATGAACTACGACCTGATCCCTTCGGTTATCTACACCCACCCGGAAATCGCATGGGTTGGCAAGACCGAGCAGGCCTTGAAAGCCGAAGGCGTTGAAGTTAACGTCGGCACCTTCCCGTTCGCCGCCAGTGGCCGTGCCATGGCAGCCAACGATACCGGTGGTTTCGTGAAAGTCATCGCCGATGCCAAGACGGATCGCGTATTGGGCGTTCACGTCATTGGCCCGAGCGCTGCCGAGCTGGTACAGCAAGGCGCGATCGGCATGGAATTCGGCACCAGCGCTGAAGACCTGGGCATGATGGTCTTCTCCCATCCGACCCTGTCCGAAGCCTTGCACGAAGCGGCCCTGGCCGTAAATGGCGGCGCCATCCACGTGGCCAACCGCAAGAAGCGTTAATAGACAATAAGAAACCACGGCGGTATGGCCCGTCGTGAGCCTTGCGAGCAAGACTCACCGCGGAATATCCGCTGGACGCAGCCTTGCGTAGCGACACCGGTTGTCCGGAACGCTGCGCAAGCAGCAGTCACAGGTGGTGCGGCACCAGCACGGTGCAGCACCGAATGCGCAGTACCTAACGAAGACGGTAATAAGCATGAATCTTCACGAGTATCAGGGTAAGCAGCTGTTCGCTGAGTACGGCCTGCCAGTATCCACCGGTTACGCGGTAGACACCCCGGAAGCGGCAGCAGAAGCTTGCGACAAAATCGGCGGCAGCGAATGGGTTGTCAAAGCCCAGGTTCACGCCGGTGGTCGCGGTAAAGCGGGCGGCGTCAAGCTGGTTCGCAGCAAAGAAGACGCCAAAGCCTTCGCACAGCAGTGGCTGGGCAAGCGTCTGGTGACTTACCAGACTGACGCCAACGGTCAGCCAGTCACCAAGATCCTGGTTGAATCGTGCACTGATATCGCTAAAGAGCTGTACCTGGGCGCTGTCGTTGATCGTTCGAGCCGTCGCATCGTGTTCATGGCTTCCACCGAAGGTGGCGTGGACATCGAGAAAATCGCTCACGATACCCCTGAGAAAATCCTCAAGGCCACCATCGATCCACTGGTTGGCGCACAGCCATTCCAGGGTCGCGAGCTGGCTTTCCAGCTGGGTCTGGAAGGCAAGCAGGTCACTCAATTCGCCAAGATCTTCGTAGGTCTGGCCAAGCTGTTCCAGGACCACGACCTGGCACTGCTGGAAGTGAACCCGCTGGTGATCAAGGCCGACGGCGATCTGCACTGCCTCGATGCCAAGATCAACATCGACGCCAACGCCATGTACCGTCAGCCTAAGCTGAAGACTTTCCACGATCCGTCGCAAGACGATCCGCGCGAAGCGCACGCTGCCAAGTTCGAACTGAACTACGTAGCCCTGGAAGGCAACATCGGCTGCATGGTCAACGGTGCCGGCCTGGCCATGGGTACCATGGACATCGTCAACCTGCATGGCGGCAAGCCAGCCAACTTCCTCGACGTGGGCGGCGGTGCTACCAAGGAACGTGTAACCGAAGCGTTCAAGATCATCCTGTCCGACACTAACGTCGCCGCAGTACTGGTCAACATCTTCGGCGGCATCGTTCGCTGCGACATGATTGCCGAAGGCATCATCGGCGCCGTGAAAGAAGTCGGCGTGAAAATCCCGGTTGTTGTTCGCCTCGAAGGCAACAACGCTGAGCTGGGCGCTAAAGTACTGGCAGAAAGCGGTTTGAACATCATCGCTGCTACCAGCCTGACCGACGCTGCTCAACAAGTCGTTAAAGCTGCGGAGGGCAAATAATGAGCGTCCTGATCAATAAAGACACCAAGGTTATCTGCCAGGGTATTACCGGTTCGCAAGGTAGTTTCCACACCCAGCAAGCCCTGGAATACGGCACCAAGATGGTTGGCGGCGTAACACCGGGCAAAGGCGGCACCGAGCACCTGGGCCTGCCGGTCTTCAACACCGTGAAAGACGCTGTAGCTGCCACTGGCGCCACCGCCAGCGTGATCTACGTTCCAGCTCCTTTCTGCAAGGATTCCATCCTTGAAGCAGCGTTCGGCGGCATCAAGCTGATCGTCTGCATCACCGAAGGCATCCCGACCATCGACATGCTGGAAGCCAAGGTCAAGTGCGACGAGCTGGGTATCACCCTGATCGGCCCTAACTGCCCAGGCGTGATCACCCCAGGCGAATGCAAGATCGGCATCATGCCAGGTCACATTCACTTGCCAGGCAAGGTCGGTATCGTTTCCCGTTCCGGCACCCTGACCTACGAAGCTGTGAAGCAGACCACTGACGCCGGTTTCGGTCAGTCGACTTGCGTCGGCATCGGCGGTGACCCGATCCCAGGCTCGAACTTCATCGACATCCTGAAGCTGTTCCAGGAAGACCCGAAGACCGAAGCGATCGTCATGATCGGTGAGATCGGCGGTTCGGCTGAAGAAGAAGCCGCTGCCTACATCAAGGCCAACGTGACCAAGCCGGTTGTTTCCTACATCGCTGGTGTGACTGCTCCTCCGGGCAAGCGCATGGGTCATGCTGGTGCAATCATCTCTGGCGGCAAAGGCACTGCAGACGAGAAATTCGCTGCGCTGCAAGACGCAGGCGTGAAAACCGTGCGTTCGCTGGCAGACATCGGCAAGGCCCTGGCCGAGCTGACTGGCTGGGAAATGAAGAAGTAAGCTTCGGCTGACTTTTTTGTTCCAGCAACAAAGGCCACCTTCGGGTGGCCTTTGTCGTTTCTGGCACTATGGGAGCAAGGATATGTGGGAACAAGACTGTGTAGGAGCAAGGCTTTGTGAACAACGCTCTGTGGGAGCAAGGCTTGCCCGCGATACAGGCGACTCGGTTCTATCTGTCAGATCACGTTGATGCCATCGCGGGCAAGCCTTGCTCCCACAGATAAATCCCCTTGCCACAGGGTTTTGTGAGGAAAAATAGATACGTAAACGCGACACATGAACGTCGCGCATCGGATAGTCCGCCCCTTAACAGTGCGTTTTTCGCGCAAATTCGTTAGGCTAGCAGCCATTTTTGCGACCGCTGCCCACAAGGAAGCGCCGCGCTAAACGGGTCGATCCCATACGGATCGGCAGCATTTCCCTCTACCCATAAGGGAAATCCCTCTCTAAATTCCGATTCAGTAGTGTGGTTTCCTTAATGAAAGTGTTGAAAGGCCAGGATATCCTGGCGCTTGGTTTCATGACATTTGCCCTGTTCGTCGGGGCTGGCAACATCATCTTCCCGCCTATCGTCGGTTTGCAGTCCGGGCCTCATGTCTGGATGGCTGCGCTGGGCTTCTTGATCACGGCGGTCGGGCTGCCGGTCATCACGGTCGTGGCACTGGCCAAGGTGGGTGGTGCGATGGACGCCTTGAGCAGCCCCATCGGCAAGATCGCCGGCGGCTTGCTGGCGGCGGTGTGCTACTTGGCCGTCGGCCCGTTGTTCGCCACGCCGCGTACCGCCACCGTTTCGTTCGAAGTTGGTCTGGCGCCGTTGACTGGCGAAAGCCCGCTGGCACTGTTCCTCTATAGCGCCGTGTATTTCCTGCTGGTGTTTTTCATCTCGCTCTACCCGGGTCGCCTGCTGGACACCGTCGGACGTTTCCTTGCCCCCCTGAAGATCATCGCCCTGGCCGTGCTCGGCATCGCCGCGTTTGCCTTGCCGGCCGGCGATATCGGCGTGGCGACCCCCGAATACGTGGCGGCACCGTTCTCCCAAGGTTTCATCAATGGCTACCTGACCATGGATACCCTGGGCGCCTTGGTGTTCGGCATCGTCATCGTCAACGCGATCCGTTCCCGGGGCGTCGAATCGCCGGCCTTGATCACCCGCTACGCGATCATCGCCGGGCTGATTGCCGGGGTGGGCCTGGCGCTGGTCTACGTCAGCTTGTTCCGCCTGGGTTCGGGCAGCCACGAAGTGGCCACGGGCGCGACCAACGGCGCCGCGGTGTTGCATGCCTACGTGCAACACACCTTCGGCAGCCTGGGCAGCGGTTTCCTGGCGGTACTGATCTCCCTCGCATGCCTGGTGACCGCGGTCGGCCTGACCTGCGCCTGCGCCGAGTACTTCAGTCGCGTCCTGCCGCTGTCCTACAAGACTCTGGTCGTGATCCTGGCAGCCTTTTCGCTGCTGGTGTCCAACCTGGGCCTGACCAAGCTGATCGCGTTCTCGATTCCGGTCCTCACCGCGATCTACCCGCCGTGCATCGCCCTGGTGGCCCTGAGCTTTTGCAAGGACTTCTGGCACGAGCAGGGTCGCATCGTTGGTCCGGTGATGCTGGTGTCGTTCCTGTTTGGCCTGATCGATGCGCTCAAGGGCGCCGGGCTGGCGGACTGGATGCCGACGCAACTGGCCCACTTGCCGCTGAGCGAACAAGGCCTGGCCTGGTTGGTGCCTTCGGTGATGACCTTGGCCGTCGCGGTGGTGTGTGATCGCCTGCTGGGCA
The DNA here is from genome assembly GCF_030687295.1 of Pseudomonas beijingensis. Lineage (NCBI taxonomy): Bacteria > Pseudomonadati > Pseudomonadota > Gammaproteobacteria > Pseudomonadales > Pseudomonadaceae > Pseudomonas > Pseudomonas beijingensis. Next base: position 911,923 of record NZ_CP117425.1, read on the forward strand.
AGCGCAGCGAAGCGTTGGCCTGATCGGCTTCAAGCAGCTTCACCGATAAAACCGAAATGCCCCGTATCAATCGATACGGGGCATTTTTCTTGAGTGCGGTGTCTTTTTTCGTGGGCTAACGTCGAAGCAGTGTCTTGAAAGGCTTGCACAAAACCTTGTGGGAGCGGGCTTGCTCGCGAATGCGGTGTTTCAGCTACAAATGTGCGGTCTGATACACCGCATTCGCGAGCAAGCCCGCTCCCACAGGGTCCATTGCAAGTTGCCACAGATTAGTTTCGTCACAGGAAATCGAATGTCATTCATCCAAGCCAACCTGATCCATCTGCTTGCCGCCGCCTGGTTCATCATCTGCTGGGCGGGCTACACCCGTTACGCCACCTGGAAGGCCCGCGATACCGCCTGCCTGGCCAGTGTCATGCACCTGTACCGCGAAGATTGGATGCGGCGCATGCTGTTGCGCGAGAACCGCATCGCCGATGCCAGCGTGATCCGCAACCTGGAGCGCAACGCTTCATTCTTCGCCTCCAGCACGCTGATTATTCTGGCCGGCATCCTGACGGTACTTGGGGCGTCTGATCGGGCCGTATCGTTGCTGGCGGACATCCCCATGGTGCAGCAGGCTTCCCAGGGCATGGCGGAGGTCAAGTTGCTGTGCCTGGCGCTGGTGTTTGTCTACGCGTTTTTCACCTTCAGTTGGTGCATGCGCCAATACAACTTCGCGGCGGTGCTGATTGGCTCGGCGCCGATGATCGGTGAGCGGCATGTGTCGGAGCAGGAGCGCAAAGCCTTTGCCCTAAGGGCGGCGCGGGTGATCTCCATGGCGGCCAACCAATTCAACTTCGGCCTGCGTGCCTATTATTTCGGCATGACCATGTTGGCGTGGTTCGTCAGCCCCTGGTTATTCATGTTGATGAGTGCTGGTGTGGTGTTTGTGTTGTATCAGCGCGAGTTTCATTCCGATGTGCTGGATGTGATGGTCTATACCCCCACGGAAGTGCCAGTGCCCGAGGTTGGCAAGGAAGCGGCCTGACTGCTCGGCCGTTTTCCCGAATCGCAGGCAAAAGAAAACCCGCACCAGGCGGGTTTTCTTTTGCTGCTAAAACCGTATCAGTTGGTTTTAGGCGCGGTAGCAGGTGCTTCTTCCTTCGCAGCGGCTGCGTTCGATTCGGCCTGAGCTTTGGCAGCTTCGGCGTTTTCTTTCGCCGCGTCGTTCACTTTATCCTGTGCTTTGTTCATGTCTTGCTGAGCTTGCTCAGCGTGTTGGTTGGCATCTTGAGCTTTGTCCTCGGATTTTTTATCGCAGGCAGCGAGACCGAGGGAGGCGGCCAACATCAAGGCAATAGCAAAAGTCTTACGCATGGGGTGTTTCTCCTTATGGAAATAACTACTGGCCTTTTGAGCTACCCCCCTCAGGTTAAGTTCCTCTTTTGCTACAGATATATAACTTTGCACGGTCGCGGAACTTTAGCGAACGTGCTGTTGCCAGGCCTCTAAACGAACAAGGGCATTGATGGACATGGCTGAAGATCCCATTTTTGAGCGTGCCACGCGCTTTTTATCCGCCTTGCGGCATTGCCAGGTGCTGGGCTTGAAGTTGCACAGCGCCAGTCGTGACGGGCTAACGCTCATCCTGCCGTTCAGCCCGCAAATCGTCGGCAATCCCCTGACGGGCATCATCCACGGTGGCGCGTTGACCTCGTTGATGGACAGCGCGTGCGGCATGTCGACCTTGTGTGTGCTGCCGCAATTCGAGGTCTGTCCGACCCTGGACCTGCGCATCGACTACATGCACGCCGCCGAGCCCCACAAGGACGTCTACGGCTTTGCTCAATGCTATCGGGTGACCCCGGACGTGATCTTCACCCGAGGTTTCGCCTATCAGGACGACCCCGAGCAACCCATCGCCCATGTGGTGGGCACGTTCATGCGCCTGGGCCAGCATGCCAGGGGCATGGGGAAGACCCTTCCGATAACCGCCGTGGGCCAGCCATGACCAATACCACCCAGGAACAACTGCGCCGCGCCTGCGAGCAGGGCGACTACGCGCTGCTGCTCGCCTCGATCCCCTATGCCCGACTCATCGGCGTCGACTGCACACGCGAGGGTGACGCCTTGGTGTTTCGCCTGCCAGCCAACAAGGACAATATTGGTAACCCTTTACTGCCGGCCATCCATGGCGGGGTCATTGCCGGCTTCATGGAGCTGTCGGCCGCCGTTCACCTGTTGATCGCCACCGGCACGCCGGGGGTGCCAAAGATCATCGACTTTTCCCTGGATTACCTGCGCACCGGGCAGTTTCGCGACACCTATGCCAAATGCCAGGTCTGGCGCCAGGGGAGGCGGGTGGCCAACGTTGCGATCACCGCCTGGCAAGACGTCGAGGCCGAACCCATCGCCACCGCCCGGGCGCATTTCAAGATCCAGGAGCCATCAAAACCGGATCGCCCTTGAAATCATCAGCGTTGCCCCCACCTTGAGGACATCCCGCCGCCAATCTCAGCGAGGCGGACACCACCATCCACTTGGAGTTTGATGACCATGAGCGTGGAAACTCAAAAGGAAACCCTGGGCTTCCAGACCGAGGTGAAGCAACTGCTGCACCTGATGATTCACTCGCTGTATTCGAATAAGGAAATTTTCCTTCGCGAGCTGATTTCGAACGCCTCTGACGCTGTCGACAAATTACGTTTCGAAGCCCTTTCCAAGCCTGAACTGCTGGAAGGCGGCGCTGAGCTGAAAATCCGTGTGAGCTTCGACAAGGACGCGAAAACCGTCACCCTTGAAGACAACGGCATCGGCATGAGCCGCGAAGAGGTGATCACGCACCTGGGCACCATCGCCAAGTCTGGCACGGCCGACTTCATGAAGAACCTGTCGGGCGATCAGAAGAAAGATTCCCACCTGATCGGTCAGTTCGGCGTCGGTTTCTATTCGGCGTTCATCGTGGCCGACCAGGTCGAAGTGTTCAGCCGCCGTGCCGGCCTCGCTGCGAGCGAAGGCGTGCACTGGTCGTCCAAGGGCGAGGGCGAATTCGAAGTCGCCACCGTCGACAAGGCTGATCGCGGTACCCGCATCGTGCTGCACCTCAAGTCCGGCGAAGACGAGTTCGCCGATGGCTGGCGTCTGCGCAACATCATCAAGAAGTACTCCGACCATATCGCGCTGCCCATCGAGCTGCCGAAGGAAGTCACCGCTGCTGAAGGCGAAGAGAAGCCTGAAGTGGAATGGGAAACCGTCAACCGCGCCAGTGCCCTGTGGACCCGTCCGCGCACCGAAGTGAAAGACGAGGAATACCAGGAGTTCTACAAGCACATCGCCCACGACTACGAGAACCCGCTGAGCTGGAGCCATAACAAGGTCGAAGGCAAGCTGGAATACAACTCGCTGCTGTACGTGCCGGCCCGTGCGCCGTTCGACCTGTACCAGCGCGAAGCGCCACGTGGCCTGAAGCTGTACGTGCAGCGTGTGTTCGTGATGGACCAGGCCGAATCGTTCCTGCCGCTGTACCTGCGCTTTATCAAGGGTGTAGTGGATTCCAACGATTTGTCGCTGAACGTTTCGCGGGAAATCCTGCAGAAAGATCCGATCATCGACTCCATGAAGTCGGCGCTGACCAAGCGTGTATTGGACATGCTGGAAAAACTGGCGAAGAACGAGCCCGAGCAGTACAAGAGCTTCTGGAAGAACTTCGGCCAGGTGATGAAGGAAGGCCCGGCCGAGGACTTCGCCAACAAAGAGAAAATCGCCGGCCTGCTGCGCTTTGCGTCGACCCAGGGTGACGATGGCGAGCAGATCGTTGGCCTGGCCGATTACCTGGCCCGCGCCAAGGAAGGCCAGGACAAGATCTACTACCTGACCGGTGAAACTTATGCACAGGTCAAGAACAGCCCGCACCTGGAAGTTTTCCGCAAGAAAGGCATCGAAGTGCTGCTGCTGACCGACCGCATCGACGAGTGGCTGATGAGCTACCTCAACGAGTTCGATGGCAAGAGCTTTGTCGATGTGGCCCGTGGCGACCTGGATCTCGGCAACCTGGATTCGGAAGAAGACAAGAAAGCCGCCGAAGAGGTCGCCAAGAGCAAGGAAGGCTTGGTCGAGCGGATCAAGACAGCCCTGGGCGACGCCGTCAGTGAAGTGCGTGTCTCGCACCGCCTGACCGACTCCCCGGCGATCCTGGCTATCGGTGAGCAGGACCTGGGTCTGCAGATGCGCCAGATCCTCGAAGCCAGCGGCCAGAAAGTCCCGGACTCCAAGCCGATCTTCGAATTCAACCCGGCCCACCCGCTGGTGGAAAAACTCGACAACGAGCAGAGCGAAGAGCGTTTCGGCGATCTGTCGCACATCCTGTTCGACCAGGCGGCCCTGGCGGCCGGCGACAGCTTGAAGGATCCGGCGGCGTATGTGCGTCGCCTGAACAAGCTGTTGGTTGAACTGTCAGCTTAATCTGACGCAGGAAAGTTCCTTGTGGGAGCGAGCTTGCTCGCGATGACGGTCGATCAGTCAACTCATCGTTGAGGGTTGGACCGAATCGCGAGCAAGCTCGCTCCCACGGTTGCATTTCAGGCATTTACCAAGAGGAGTCCGTCATGAGTCAGGTTACGGTTCGTTCGCTGGTCTATCAGATCGATGGTCAAAGTTATGAAGGCCGCCTGGCCTACGACATCAACCAACAGGGCCCGCGCCCGGGTTTGTTGATGGCGCCGAACTGGATGGGCGTAGGGGCGGGTGCCGAGGAGATCGCCAAGTCGGTGGCGGCCAACGGTTATGTGGTGTTGATTGCTGACCTGTATGGGCAGGCGGTGCGCCCGAGCAACGCCGATGAAGCGGGGGCGGCGATGATGCCTCTCAAGAACGATCGGGCCTTGTTGCGCAAGCGCATGCAGGCCGCGTTCGAACAACTGCAGAGCCAGGGCGAAGCAAAGGTCGATGCGTCGAACCTCGCCACGTTCGGTTTCTGCTTCGGTGGCTGCTGCGCCCTGGAATTGGCCCGTACCGGCGCACCGCTGAAGGCTGCGATCTCATTCCATGGCACCCTGGATACACCGAACCCGGCCGATGCGCAGAACATCAAGGGCGCGGTGTTGGTGATGCACGGTGCCTCCGACCCGCTGGTGCCGAAAGAGCAGCTACCGGCCTTCGAGGATGAAATGAACGCCGCCGGGGTGGATTGGCAACTGCTGAGCTATGGCGGTGCGGTGCACTCGTTTACCGATCCGCAGGCCAATGTGCCGGGCAAGATGATGTACGACGCCAAGGTCGCCGGTCGGGCGTTCCGGTCGATGCATAACTTGTTGGGTGAGGTGTTCAAGGACTGAGATAGGGGCTGGATCTCTGTTGTTTGATACACAGCCATCGCGAGCAAGCTCGCTCCCACATTTGACCGAGGTGTTCACAGCATTTGTGAATGACATCGATCCAGTGTGGGAGCGAGCTTGCTCGCGATGACTGCCTGACAGACAACCCTGAATCTAGGGCAGCTCGATCCGCTCGCTTTCCCCCGGCACAGTCGGCCAGTCCCCAGCGGCCCAGCGCCGGCGGGCTTCATCGATCCGGGCCGGGTCGCTGGCGACGAAATTCCAGTTGATCCGTCGCGGTCCATCCAGCGGCGCACCGCCGAACAGCACGGCGTGGCAGTCACTGTCGGCACACAGCGTCATCTCTTGCCCTGTCGGCAATATCACCAGGGAATGGGCTTCTACCGGCTCGCCATCCAATAGTGCCTCGCCGCTCAGCACGTACAGGGCCCGTTCTTCATGCTCAGTGGGAATCAGCAACGTCGTCGCGGTCTGCAGATGCAGTTCGGCATACAGCGTAGGCGAGAGCACCGGCACTGGCGATTCCAGGCAAAAGCCTGACCCGGCGATCATGCGGATGCTGACCCCCAGGTTCTCGCTGACCGGCAGGCTGTGTGCCGGGTGATGACTGTAGTGCCCCGGGCCTTGTTCGTGGGACTTGGGCGAGGCCAGCCAGACTTGCAACCCGTGCATGACGAAAGCGTTGCCCAGCAATGATTCTGGAGTGCGCTCGACGTGGGCGATGGCGCTGCCGGCGGTCATCCAACTGACGTCCCCGGCGTCCACTACCTGGTCGGAACCCAGGCTGTCCTTGTGTTGGAGTTTGCCTTCGAACAGATAGGTGAGGGTGGACAGGCCGATATGCGGGTGTTGGCGGATGTTCATGCCTTTGCCGGCCGGATAGGTGGTTTGCAGCATGTGATCGAAAAACACGAAAGGCCCGACGCTGCGGCATTTGGCGGACGGCAGCGGGCGAAGAATCGGCTGGCCTTCTACGTCTTCGGCGCGGGGGCGAACGGTCAGGGGAGTGGTCATGTTGTCTTCCAGGTTGAACAACGGTCGCACGAAGCATAACCCGCCGCCGGCAGAGGCGGCAGATGCGCCTTGAACCCGAGCGGGACGGCGGGGGTCTATGTTGCTTATAGCTTCTGGAGACTGCCCGTGCCTTTGACCCGTTTGATCTTCGCCTGGCTGCTGGTTGTTTCGAGTAGCAGCGCCGTGGCCCGCGAATATGCCTACAGCGATGCGCACCTGCATTACGTCGATTTCTTTCAGGAAACCGCCGGCATGCCCAAGCTGCTCCAGGCGATGGCGGACAATCGCATCGAACATGTGATGATTTCCGGTGTGCCGGTGGCCAAGAAATGGCATGAGGACGAGCCCAAGCGTCCACGTTATTACGCCGGTGACGACGCGGATGCCTACTGGTACAGCGCCACCGATGTGATTGTTGCGGCGGCAGTGAGCAAGCTGACCGAGGAGCAACGCCAGCACTTTCATCCGTTCCTGTCGGGCTTCAATCCCAACGACAAGAACTCCGCCGCCCACATCCAGCGCATGCTCGATCTCTACCCGGGCTTGTGGCAAGGCATCGGCGAGGTCTTCACCCGCCATGACGACCTGACAGCGCTGACCTCGGGCGATACCCCGCGGGCCAACAACGAAGCCATGACCCGGATCTATCACTTGGCGGCCGAGAACGACCTGCCGGTGATGCTGCATTCCAACATCACCTCCAAGCGTGAGAGAAATCCGCTGTACCTGGCTGAAATCGAGGAGCCGCTGCGCAATCACCCGCACACGCGCTTCATCTGGGCTCATGCCGGCACCAGTATGGAAATCCATCGCCACCAGACCCGTTTGGATTTTCTGCTGCCGACCCTGAGCCGCCTGCTCGAGGCCTACCCCAATCTGTACATAGACCTGTCCTGGAGCGTGCTCACGCCGTACTTGCTGGACAAGGCGGGCAAGCCCCGGGACGAGTGGGTAAAGCTGGTGGAACGCTTTCCTGAGCGTTTCATGGTGGGGTCGGATGTCGTCGGGCGTTTCAATCAGTTGGGCAAGGAACTGCGCAGTTTCGATCCGTTCCTCGATGCCTTGCCAGAAGACGTGGCGAGGAAAGTGGCGCGGGATAACTTCCTTTCGGTGTTGTGTGGGAGCAAGGCTTGCCCGCGATGAAGGTCATGCGGTCTTGAAGTCTGAAGTGCCGGCATCGCGAGCAAGCTTTGCTCCCACAGACCAACATCGCTTTGTCATCAGCCTGTCACGCCCGCGTCATACCCTCGCGCTCATCTCAATCAAGGAGCGCACTATGCACCTCACCCGTTCAAGCGCACTGGTCGCGCTGTTGTTGACCTGCGGCCTGGCACAGGCCGAAGTCCGTGTCGAAGGCCCGGTGGAATATGGCGTCTTCGAAGGGCCGCAAGCGGAGCTGCAATCGGGAGAGCGGGTCCTGCGGCGCAGCAACGAGCAGATTCGCCAGACCGAGAGCGTGCCGGCGAAGCTGGGCACCAAGTTCGGCATGCGCTATCAGTTGGCCGGCAAGGTCGCAGACGACCAGCCGTTGACCCTGTTGTACTTCACCCCTGGTATCCGCACCCCCGATGGCGTGCGCCACGACAAGTTCGAGGTCATCCAGAAGCTGGTGCCCGGCGCGCCTCAGGATGTCATGGCCTACGAATTCACCGAAAGCCACGAAGTGGTGCCGGGGGAGTGGCGGTTCATGGTGTTCCAGGGTGATCGGTTGCTGACGCAGCAGCGGTTTGTCGTGCGCTGAATTGGAGTCAACTGTGGGAGCGAGCTTGTGTGGGAGCGAGCTTGCTCGCGATAGCGGTGGATCAGCCAACTTCAATACTGACTGACCCGGCGCCATCGCGAGCAAGCTCGCTCCCACAAGGGCGTTTTCCACAGAAACTTTGTGGTGTAAGCAGGCAAAAAAAACGCCCCGAACCAGTCGGGGCGTTTTTGTGTGTGGCGTTAGCGGCGGGGCTTACTTGCCCTGCCAGCGCTTCAATACCAAGGTGGCGTTGGTGCCACCGAAGCCGAAGCTGTTGCTCATCACGGTATTGATGGTGGCGTCTTCGCGAGTCTTGGTCAGGATGGGCAGGTCGGCCACTTCCGGATCCAGTTCGTCGATGTTGGCCGAACCGGCCATGAAGTTGCCTTCCATCATCAGCATGCAGTAGATCGCTTCGTGAACGCCGGCGGCGCCCAGGGAGTGACCCGACAGGCTCTTGGTGGAGCTGATGGCCGGGGCCTTGTCGCCGAACACTTCGCGCACACCCTTCATTTCCGCGACGTCGCCGACCGGGGTCGAGGTGCCGTGGGTGTTCAGGTAGTCGATCGGTGCGTCGACGGTGGACATGGCCATCTGCATGCAACGTACGGCGCCTTCACCGCTTGGTGCGACCATGTCGTAGCCGTCGGAAGTGGCGCCGTAGCCGACGATTTCCGCGTAGATCTTCGCGCCACGGGCCAAGGCGTGTTCCAGCTCCTCGACCACGACCATGCCGCCGCCGCCGGCGATGACGAAACCGTCACGGTCGGCATCGTAGGCACGGGAAGCTTTTTCCGGGGTGTCGTTGCGCTTGCTGGACAGCGCGCCCATGGCGTCGAACAGGAACGACTGGCTCCAATGTTCTTCTTCACCGCCACCGGCGAACACGATGTCCTGCTTGCCCATCTGGATCTGTTCCATGGCGGTACCGATGCAATGGGCACTGGTGGCGCAAGCGGAAGCGATGGAGTAGTTCAGGCCCTTGATCTTGAACGGCGTGGCCAGGCAGGCGGAAACGGTGCTGCTCATGGTCCGCGTGACGCGGTATGGGCCAACGCGCTTAACGCCTTTTTCGCGCAGGATGTCCAGCGCTTCCATCTGATTCAAGGTGGAGGCGCCGCCCGAGCCGGCGATCAGGCCGGTGCGCGGGTTGGACACTTGCTCTTCGGTCAGGCCGGAGTCAGTGATGGCGTCCTTCATGGCCAGGTAGGCGTAGGCCGCCGCATGGCCGACGAAACGGTAGATCTTGCGATCGATCAGCTCTTCGAGGGGAAGGTCAATGGAGCCGGAAACCTGGCTACGCAGACCCATTTCGGCATATTCCGGGTTGAACCGGATGCCAGGGCGACTTGCACGCAGGTTAGCGGAGACGGTCTCTTTGTCATTGCCCAGGCACGAAACGATGCCCAGACCAGTGATAACGACGCGGCGCATGCGGATAACCCTTAGAAGTTGTCAGTGGAGGTGAAAACGCCGACCCGGAGGCCTTCGGCGGTGTAGATCTCGCGACCATCCACGGCTACCGAACCATCGGCAATGGCCATGTTCAGCTTGCCCTTGAGGACGCGTTTGATATGAATGTTATAGGTGATTTTCTTGGCGGTCGGGAGGACCTGACCAAAGAACTTCACTTCGCCCGAACCCAGGGCGCGACCGCGACCCGGCAGGCCTTGCCAGCCGAGGAAGAAACCGACCAGTTGCCACATGGCGTCCAGGCCCAGGCAGCCCGGCATCACCGGGTCACCTTCGAAGTGGCAGGCGAAGAACCACAGGTCCGGAGTGATATCCAGCTCGGCGACCAATTCACCTTTGCCGTACTTGCCACCCTCTTCGCTGATATGGGTGATGCGATCCACCATCAGCATGTTCGGGGCGGGCAGTTGCGCGTTACCTGGGCCGAACAGCTCACCGCGACTGCAGCGCAGCAGATCTTCCCGGGTAAAGGCGTTTTGTTTGGTCATGCGAGCTCCTCAATAGTCCCATGCGGCAGGGTGGGGCAAATCTTCCCGGCCGATCGAAGCGTTCATGCCTCGAATCGACAGCCTACTCATAGACTATTGCGTTGTAGTGAAAGTCACAGCACACGGGAAATGAATGTACACCTGTGCACTGAAATTTTTATTCAAGCCCCAATCGAGGCTTGTTCGGGTGCCTAAGACTGCCGCACTTTCGCCTTTCACGCCAGTCACAGATGGTCCGGCGACCTGTTCTAATTCACCCAGCGCTGCAGAATCTGCTGCAGGTCGTTCCTTTTGAACGGCTTGGCCAGGTAATCGTTCATGCCTGCCGCGAGGCAGGCTTCGCGGTCGCCCTGCAAGGCGTTGGCCGTCAGGGCGATGATCGGCACCTCGTCGCAGCCTGGCAATTGGCGGATCTGCCGCGTGGCTTCGTAGCCATCGATGATGGGCAATCGGCAATCCATGAGGATCGCTTCGAAAATCAGGCTTTCGGCGCTGCGTACGGCCTGGGCGCCATCGGTGGCGACGCTGACGGTGAAGCCCAGGCTGCGCAGCATGGCTTCGATCACCGTCTGGTTGACCGGATTGTCTTCCACCAGCAACACGTTGCGACCTTCGCCATTGCCATTGCCATTGCCATTGCCGGTGGGCAGGCGCGGCGCCAGGGTCGGTGGCGTCTGGCGCGACAGGGCCAGCGGGATCTCGAGGGTGAACACCGAGCCCTGGCCTTCTTCGCTCTGGGCCCGCAGTGTCCCGCCCATGCGTTCAGCCAGGGTGCGGGCGATCGGCAGGCCCAGGCCGGTGCCGCCGTAGCGCCGGGAAATCGAATTGTCGGCCTGCTGGAAGGCGTCGAACATGCGCTCCAGGCTCTCGGCGGGGATACCGATGCCACTGTCGCGCACCGTGCAGGTGAACCACAGCAGTTCGTGATCCAGGGCCTGCCACTGGCATTGCACGGTGACGCGGCCTTGCTCGGTGAATTTCAGCGCGTTGCCGATCAGGTTCACCAGGATCTGCCGTATCCGCGTCGGATCGCCCTGCACCTGCAAGGCCTGCATGTCGTCCGGGACCAGCAGGTCCAGGCCGAGCTTGCGTTGCGCGGCGCTGTGCTGGAACGACTGCGCGCAACTGCCCACCAGTTCGGCCAGGTTGAACGGGATGTGCTCCAGTTCCAGGGCCGAGCGTTCGATGCGCGAGAAATCGAGGATGTCGTTGATCACCTTCAGCAGGTGTTCGGTGGATTCCGAGGCCAGTGCCGTGTACTCGTGCTGCTCGTCGGTCATGCGGGTGGTTTCCAACAACTGCAGCATACCCAGTACGCCGTTCATGGGCGTGCGCAGTTCATGGCTCATCATCGCCAGGAACTCGGACTTGGCGCTGTTGGCTTTTTCCGCTTCTTCGCGGGTCTTGATCAACTGCGCCATGGCCTGGTGCTGTTCGCGGCTGGCTTGCTCCAGGCCGTCGGCCAGGTTGTTGATGTGCCGGGACAAGGCGCCCAGTTCGGCGTCATCGACGATCGGCAGCGGGGTACTGTAGTCGCCTTGCTGGATGGCCTTGACCGCGTTGCCGATGTCGCGGATCGGCCGGGACAGGTTGGTCGCCAGCCGGCGCGCCACCAGGAAGGTAAACAGCAGGGCGAACAGCGCGAGGATCGCGGCCTTGAACAGGATCTCCTGTTGCCGCTGGCTGAAGGCGTCACTGGACATGCCGACGATCACGCGGCCCAGGTAGTCTTCGCCGGACGCTTCGACGGCGGTGCTGTTGCCTTGCAGGAAATCATTGTTCAGGGCAATGCGTTGCAGGCGCACCGGGGCCTGGAAGACTTCGATCTGCTGGGCACGGCTGTGGACCTGCTCGGGTTGTTCGACGTACACCAGGACCTTGTCGGTGCTGTCCTGCACCTCCAGGAAACGCACGTGCGGGGTGGCCAGGGTCGCGGTGAGCAGGCTTTCCAGCACTTCGTTGTTGCCGGAAATCACCCCGTACTCCGTGGCGGGGGCCAGTTGGTTGGCGATCAGTTGACCGGTGTGATTGAGCTCCTGGCGCAAGTCCTGGATCCGCACGAAGGTAAAGAAGCTGATCAGCAGCAAGGTCAGCAGCAACGCCGGGCCGAGGGCGATGAGCTGGGTACGGGTGTTGATGTCCCAACGGCGACGCAAGGTCATGGGCGGTGTTCTCCTTCGGCCAGCGTTGCCGCGACGGATTCGGCGTCAATCGGTTCGATTCCCAGCGAGCGGGAGACCTGCCGGTTGCCCAGGACCTTGAAACGGTCCGGATACAACGTGCGCGGCCAGGTCGTGGCGGGGCGGTCGAGCAGGTCGTCGAGAATCGCCAGCCAGTCGTGTTGGTCGCTGTAGGTGCTGGCCAGGCTGCCGGCCTTGACGAATGCGGCGCTCGGCCCGATCAGGGCGCGTTGCCGGGCGTAGCTGCTGAGCAACAGGTTCTTCACGGTCTTGGGGTTGTACAAGTCGGGGTCATCGAGGCCCAGCAGCACGTCGCTCTGGCCCAGCAGGTTTTGCAGGGGACGGCTGTCGCTGGTGTCGTCCCAGCGTTCGCTGACGATCACCAGGCCCAGCGGTGCCGCGGCCTGTCGGATGTCCTTGAGCAGGAATTCACTGTGGGTGTCGTATAGCACGCCGACCCGTCGCACTTGCGGCAGGATGGTGCGGATCAGCCGCAATTGCCGCGCCATCGGTGGGTCACTCCACAGCAGGCTCAGGTGCGCGGGCGTAGCGTCGCCCAGGCGGTCGCGGGCTTGCTGGCGGCTGATGCGCAGGACCAGGGTGGCCGGCCCCTGGGCATCCTGCAGGCGCCACTCCAGGCTGGGCAGGTCAAGCAGGACCAGGCGGACATTGTCCGGCAACTTATCCGGCGTCGGCAGGTTGGCCAGCGACGTAAACCGCACGCTGTCTTCGGGGCGCAGGGTTTTCAGGGCCTGGGTGAAAGACTGCACGCCGGGGCTGTCCTCGGCGCCGGTCAACAGAATTTCGGCGGCCCGGGCTTGGAAGGTTGCCAGCCACCCGGCAAACACCAGGCACAGGGTCAGCCTCAGGCGGCCATGAAATGGCGTCTTGCAGGGTGAGTGCCGGGACATCTAGAACGACAACTCCGCGCTGAAGTACACGACATGGCGGGCGTCGTAGCGGTTGTCGACGAAGGTCATGGGTTGGTTGTCCAGGCGCTGCTGCAGGACGCCCGCCAGCTCCAGGCTGGCCTTGCCCAGGGGAATGCGCCGGGCGACGCGGGTGTCCACCCGTTCGAAGCGATAGCCGTTGAGGTCGTCGGCGGCGTAATAGAACAGTGCGCTGTTCCAGCCCTGGCCCCAATCCCGTAGCCAACCGGCCGAACCGCTGTTGCGGGCGGTCAGTTGTTCATCGAGAGGGTTGCTGGCCTGGGCGTCGACATAGGCGTAGGTCAGGCGCAAGCGATCGGTGCTGGTCATGCGCCAGTCGAACTGGGTCTCGACCCCGGAGAACTGTGATTCATTGGCGTTGCTGGCAATGTACTGATTGTTGCGCAGCGGCTCGCTGATCATGCCGGTGATTTCGTCATGGAACAGCTTCACGTCGACGGCCAGGCCCAAGTCCACGAAGTAACCGTTGTAGCCCAGTTCCCGGGAGCGCATGTGTTCTTGCTCCAGATTGCCCGGGCCGCGGGTCCGGACGAAGTAACGGGCACTGTTCTGGCCGAAGGCGGCGGGTTGCAGGTTGGTGACCTGATAGCTCCAGTTGACGTTGTTCTCGAACATGTCCGGCGAGCGCACGGCTTCGGAGTACACCGCCCGCAGGCCGTGGCGCGGGGTGATCAGGTAGTTGACCGCGACCCGCGGAGTCAGCGAACTGCCGGTCAAACGGGTGTCTTCGAACATCGCGCCACCCTGCAACAGCCAATGCTCGGTGGCCCGCCATTCGAGCTGGCCGAACAGGCGCCAGGTGGTGTCGTCCAGGGTGCCGTTGAAGTACGTCTCCGAGTCGGCCCGGTCGTAGCGATAGTTGGCGCCGGTGACCAGTCGCAGGCTGTCGGACAGGCTCAGGGTGTCCTGGATCTCCAGGTCGTAGCGCGATTCCCGGGCGCTCTGGTCGATATCGCCGCATAGGGTTTGCGAGGCACCGTTGCGCCACTGGTCGAGCACCTGATTGGCCAGCGCCTGTTCCTGTGGCGTGCCGGTTGGCGCGCCGTTGTTGATGTAGCTGGGGATATTGCGCGCCAGCTTCTCGGCATAGTTGGGGTTGAGCTGCCACAGGTCGGTCAGTTGTGGGCTGAAGGACACCTCGGCGTCACAGGCGCGCCAGGTCTGCTGGCGATCCCAGTGCTGGATCGAGCCTTGTACATAAAGGCTGTGGTCGGGGTCCAGGTCCAGGTTCCAGCGCAGTGAGCCGGCGTAGTCCTTGGCGATGACGTCGGAGTTATCCCCGGCGGCGGTAATCCCGGCGAACACGGGGCGGTAGGTATAAGGCCGCTGGTTGGTCCCATCCTTGGCGTTCAATTGCCAGTCGATGCTCTGCCGTTCGTCCAGGGTCTGGCTGACGGACAGGTTGAAGCGGTTCAGGCGGCGGCTGTCGCGGTAGTCGGCGCCGTTGCGGTCGCTGTCAAAACCATCATCTTCTTGGCCTGACAGCGACAGCCGCAGGTCGCCGCCTTCCCAGCCGCTGCCCTGACTGGCGTACCAGTCGCTGATGCCACGCTGGCCCCGGGTAATTTTCAGCCGGGTGCCGTGGCTGTCGGCCGGGGCGCGGGTGATGATGTTGACCACTGCCATCAGCGCGTTGGCGCCATAACTGACGGTGTTGGGGCCGCGAAAGACTTCGATCCGCTCGATGTCTTCCATGGCCACCGGAATATCGCTCCAGTCCACCGTGGCCAGGCCGGCGCGGTACACCGAGCGGCCGTCGATCAGCACTTGCATGCGGCGCGCTTCGCTGGCGTTGGTGCCATGGTAGTTCACGGCGGCCTGGTTGCCGGTGATGTTGCCGACCATCATGCCCGGTACCAGGCGCAGCAGCTCGCTGATGTCCCGGGCGCCGCTGGCCTTGATCAGCTCGCTGTCGAGCACGGTCATGCTGCCCGGCACCGCCGCCGGCGATTGCTTGAGGCGCGTGGCCGTCAGCACCTGGGGCAGGGGCTGGCTGTCCACGAACAAGTCGTCGGCCAGCACTGGCGGGCTGATGATCAGTGCCAAAAGCAGGGACGAACCTGAACGGGAAGGGCCAACGGACACGGCACAGCCTATGAGAATGGGTGGGTGACGGGCATGTTAACTGAGCTGAACGACTTTTCCATTCACGTTGACAGCATTTTCCTAGGAATTGGTGGTCAGCTTCCTACAGCTGGCGGTAATTGTTGCCGGGGCTGGTCGCCATCCGGCCGCTCCGTATAATGCCCCGCATTGCCACTTGGTATGGATGAACGGATTGCATATGACTGAACAGCGCCCGATTGCGGTCCTGGGGGGCGGGAGTTTCGGTACCGCCGTGGCTAACCTGCTGGCCGAGAATGGTCACCCGGTGCGCCAGTGGATGCGTGACCCGGAACAGGCCGAGGCCATCCGGGTCAATCGCGAGAACCCGCGTTACCTCAAGGGCATCAAGATTCGCCCGGAAGTGGTGCCGGTGACTGATTTGCAGGCCACCCTGGAGGGCAGCGACCTGTTCTTCGTCGCCTTGCCGTCCAGTGCCTTGCGTTCGGTATTGGCGCCCCATGCCGAACGCTTGAGCGGCAAGCTGTTGGTGAGCCTGACGAAGGGCATCGAAGCCCAGACCTTCAAGCTGATGAGCGAGATTCTCGAAGAAATCGCCCCCAAGGCGCGGATCGGTGTGATTTCCGGTCCGAACCTGGCGCGGGAAATCGCCGAGCACGCGCTGACCGCCACGGTGGTCGCCAGTGAGGATGAGGAGCTCTGCCAACGGGTCCAGGCCGCACTCCATGGCCGCACCTTTCGGGTCTACGCCAGCGCCGACCGTTTCGGGGTGGAGCTGGGCGGGGCGCTGAAAAACGTCTATGCCATCATCGCCGGCATGGCGGTGGCGCTGGGCATGGGCGAGAACACCAAGAGCATGCTGATCACCCGCGCGCTGGCGGAAATGACCCGCTTCGCCGTCAGCCAGGGCGCCAATCCGATGACCTTCCTGGGATTGGCCGGGGTGGGCGACCTGATCGTCACCTGTTCCTCGCCCAAGAGCCGCAACTACCAGGTCGGCTTTGCCCTCGGCCAGGGCTTGAGCCTTGACGAGGCCGTGTCGCGCCTGGGTGAAGTGGCCGAAGGGGTCAACACCCTCAAGGTGCTCAAGGCCAAATCCCAGGAGGCGGGGGTGTACATGCCGCTGGTCGCCGGGCTGCACGCGATTCTGTTCGAAGGGCGCACGCTGGAACAGGTGATCGAGCTGTTGATGCGTGGCGAACCGAAGACCGACGTCGATTTCATTTCCACCAGCGGTTTCAATTGAACCGCTATTGACCGCAAGCAGGAGCGAGCCATGAACGATCCGCAAGGGCAACCCCAATACGAATCCATCCTGCTGCGTGTGCTGTGGATGGTGGTCTATCTGCTGGTCTGGCAGGTGGCGCAATTCATCCTCGGCGCCGTGGTGCTGGTGCAATTGATCTATCGACTGATCTACGGCGCGCCTAGTGCAAGCCTGATGAACTTCGGCGATAGCCTGAGCCAGTTCCTGGCCCAGATCGGCCGCTTCGGCACCTTCCACAGCGACCAGAAGCCGTGGCCGTTCGCCGACTGGCCGACCCCGCGCACGCCGGAAGGTGAAGCGCCACACGCCGTGGCACCGGCCCCGCACCCCGTCCGTGACGAGGAGCCGAAGCTATGAAACTGTGGATATTGCGGCACGGTGAGGCCGAGCCCCATGGTGTCCGCCCCGATCCGGAACGGGTCTTGACGGTGCATGGCCGCGAGGAGGTGTTGCTCAGCGCCGGCCGGTTGATGGGCGAGCCATTGCGGGCCATCTATGCCAGCCCTTATGTGCGTGCCCAGCAGACCGCGCAACTGGTGCGCGAAGCACTGGGTTTCGAACCTGAACTGATCACCGTCGATTGGCTCACGCCGGAAACCCGGCCGACGGAGGTGCTAAGGCATCTGGAGGACCAGGACGATGTGCTGCTGGTCAGCCATAACCCGTTGGTGGGCAGCTTGCTGGGCTTACTGCAGCACGGCCACCTGCAACAACCCGAGCAAGTGCAGACGGCTGGCCTGGCCGAGCTGGAAGGCGATATGCCGCTGGCCGGGGCGATGACGCTCAGGCGTCTGTGATGTGGGAGCAAGGCTTGCCCGCGATAGTGTCGACGAGCAACACCTGATCCACCCCCAGCGTTTGCATCGCGGGCAAGCCTTGCTCCCACAGTGCTATGCAGGATTGATTGCAACAAAAACAACAAAGGAAGGGCAACGATGAGTCTGTGGCGCACCACCCCCGACATCGAGAAACTGAACGCCGCCGGTAAAAACACCATCAGCGAAGTGCTGGACATCCGGTTCGAGTCCTTCGACGACGAATCCCTGACCGCCAGCATGGTGGTCGATCAGCGCACCCACCAGCCGTTCGGCCTGTTGCACGGCGGTGCTTCGGTGGTGCTGGCCGAAACGGTCGGGTCCATGGCTGCCTACCTCTGTGTGGACCCCACCAAATTCTATTGCGTGGGCCTGGAAATCAACGCCAACCACCTGCGCGGCGTGCGCAGCGGGCGGGTGACCGCCACGGCCCGGATGGTTCACCTGGGCCGTACCACCCAGGTCTGGGACATCCGCCTGGTCAATGACGAGGGCAAGGTCAACTGCGTGTCGCGCCTGACCATGGCGGTGGTGCCGTTGGGCGAGCAGCCGCCGGCGCGTTGAAACGAGGTTAATCCGCCCCCTGTGGCGAGGGGATTCTCTGTGGGAGCAAGGCTTGCCCGCGATGGCGGCGATGCGGTCTTTCAGAAATCGAGTCGCCTGTGTCGCGGGCAAGCCTTGCTCCCACAAGTCTCCTCGCCACATGGGGCAGCGCTTACAGCTTGATAGCCCCATAGCCCAAGCCCGACTGTCATCATTCCTGTCAGTTACGGTCATTGCCGCGCCGTCGGGTTCTGCGGACAATCTGCCACAGTTCCCCCAATGGATCGGCTGTCATGTCGCAACAGATTTTTTTCGCCCACGCCAATGGTTTTCCCTCGGCCACCTACGGCAAGCTGTTCGCCGCATTGGCGCCGCAGTACCAGGTCGCGCACCTGGAACTGCACGGCCATGACCCGCGTTTTCCGGTGGACGATAACTGGCACAACCTGGTGGACGAACTGATCCATCACCTGGAACAGCAACCGGCGCCGGTGTGGGGCGTTGGTCACTCCCTGGGTGGTGTGTTGCATCTGCACGCGGCGTTGCGCTGCCCCCAGTTGTATCGCGGCGTGGTCATGCTCGATTCGCCGGTGCTGACCCGTACCGACCAGTGGGTGATCCTGGCTGCCAAGCGCCTGGGGCTCATCGATCGCCTGACCCCGGCCGGCCGGACCCTGGGACGGCGTGAGGAGTTCGCTGACCTGGAATCCGCCCGGCAGTATTTTGCCGGCAAGACACTGTTCCGCAGCTTTGATCCGGATTGTTTCGACGCCTACCTGCAGCACGGCCTGCAGCAAGTCGGCGACCGACTGCGGCTGCGCTTCGACCCGGCCACGGAAATCAGCATCTACCGCGGCGTGCCGCACACCAGCCCAGGTCGGCCCCGTAAGCTCAAGGTGCCGCTGGCCGTGGTGCGCGGCCGGCAGAGTCGCGTGGTGATGCGGCATCACACCCGTTCGGTCGGGCGCATGCTCCATGGCGAATCCCTGAGCATGCCCGGCGGCCATATGTTTCCCCTCGAACGTCCACAAGACACGGCCAACCTGCTCAAGAATCTGTTCCAGCGTTGGGAAGGGCGCAGCGCATGAGTGTGGTCGAGGAGGTCCGCCTGAGCCTGCCTCACATCGAACTGGCGGCGCACTTGTTCGGCCCGGAAGACGGTTTGCCGGTGATTGCCCTGCACGGTTGGTTGGACAACGCCAACAGCTTCGCCCGCTTGGCGCCCAAGCTTGAGGGGCTGCGGGTGATTGCCCTGGACATGGCCGGTCACGGTCATTCCGAACATCGGCCGCCGGGCGCCGGCTATGCCTTGTGGGACTACGCCCATGATGTGCTGCAAGTGGCCGAGCAACTGGGCTTGAAGCGCTTCGCCCTGTTGGGGCATTCCATGGGCGCCATTGTGTCGCTGGTACTGGCCGGCTCTCTGCCGGAACGGGTGACGCACCTGGGGTTGATCGACGGGGTGATTCCTCCTACAGCCAAAGGTGATAACGCGGCCGAACGCATGGGCATGGCCCTGCAAGCCCAGTTGGATTTGCAGCAAAAACGCAAGCCGGTCTACAAGACCCTCGAGCGGGCCATCGAAGTGCGCATGAAGGGGCTGGTGGCGGTCAGCCGTGAGGCTGCCGAGTTGCTGGCCCAGCGTGGCCTGATGCCGGTGCCGGGGGGCTACACCTGGCGCACCGACAACCGCCTGACCCTGCCATCGCCCCTGCGCCTGACCGAGGACCAGGCCATGGCGTTCGTCGCCCGGGTCGGTTGTCCGGCGCATCTGGTGGTGGCGGCCGACGGCATGCTTGCCCAGCACCCGGAACTGCTGGAGCGTCTACCCTTCAGTCATGAGCAGTTGCCGGGCGGCCATCATTTGCACCTGAACGACGAGGTCGGTGCCGCGCTTGTAGCAGACTGTTTCAATCGGTTCTTCACCGCTCCTTGACTTGCGCCGGGCAACTGTCGAGGCTGGGCGGGTTGAAAGGGAGACAACCATGACAGACCTCTGTTTGCCAGCCTCGCGGCACATCGACGACGCCCGTTGCGTTCAAGTGTCCCAGGCAAAGCCGATCCGATGAAATTATCCGCTCACTCACTCGTCCTGCTGGCGCTGGCCTGCCTCAGCCCGGCGTCGTTCGCCGTCGATGTGCCGGGCAGTCGCGATCTGGATCGCGTGCCGCGCATGCCCGATGCCCAGATTGTCGATTACCGGCAGACCGGCGACCTGGAACGTGTCTACCCCATGGGCTCGATCCGCAAGATCAGCGGCCAGTTGCGCTTTGACGGCCAGGTCGATGCCCGTGGGAATGTCACGTCGGTTACCTATGAACTGCCGCCGGAACATTCCGCCACCCAGGCCTTCACCGCGGCTCGCGAAGCGTTGCAGAAACAGGGTGCCGAGCTGTTGTTCTGGTGCCAGGCCCGCGATTGCGGCGAAAGCAGCCTGTGGGCCAACGACGTCTTCGGCAATGCCAAGCTCTATGGCGCCGACAACGGCCAGGCCTTCCTGCTGCTGCGCCTGGCGCCGCCCGCGGACAACACGCTGATTGCGCTGTATGCCATCACCCGCGGCAATCGCAAGGCCTACCTGCATGTCGAGCAGTTCGAGGCGAATGCTGCGCTGGGGGACTTGCTGCCGACCTCGGCCACCCTGCTGCGCCAACTCAAGGACACCGGTGTCCTGGACTTGCCGCGTCTTGCCGGTGAGCCGGACGACACCTGGTTGCGCCTGTTGTCCCGGGCGCTGAACCTGGACACGGGCCTGCGGGTCAGTATCGCCGGTCCCCGGGCCGAGGACTGGCTTGAGGCGCTGGCGGGCCAGGGTGTCCGGGCGGCGCGCATGGAGGCCGCCAGCGGCGAGGCGGCGGGATTGCACCTGGAATTGCTGCGCTAAGCTGTTTCGGGGCAGCGGGTTCACACCGTTGCCCCGGTCCTGTTCATTTTTTCGAGACCCTACATGCTCAATAACGATCGGCTGTTGGTGCAGATCCTGCTCCTGGTGTTGTTCGGCGCAAGCCTCTGGGTCATGGCGCCGTTCTGGTCGGCGCTGTTCTGGGGTGCGGTGCTGGCGTTCGCCAGTTGGCCGTTGATGCGCCTGCTGACCCGTTGGGTCAATGGCCGCGAATCCCTGGCGGCGGCGTTGCTGACGGTGGGCTGGATGCTGTTGGTGGCGGTGCCGCTGGTGTGGCTGGGGTTCAACCTGGCCGACCATGTGCGCGATGCCACGGCGTTCATCAGGGACGTGCAGGTCGACGGCTTGCCGGAAGCGCCCGTCTGGCTGGCCGGCGTGCCGCTGGTGGGCGGGCGACTGGTCGGCATCTGGAACAGCATCGATCAGCAGGGCGCGGCCATGATGGTGTCCATCAAACCGTACCTGGGGCAGGTGGGCAACTGGCTGTTGGCGCGCAGTGCGCAGATCGGCGGTGGCATCCTCGAACTGACCCTGAGCATCGTATTCGTGTTCTTTTTCTATCGCGACGGCCCGCGCCTGGCGGTGTTCGTCCACGGGTTGCTGGAGCGTCTGATCGGCGACCGTGCCGGTTACTACATCGAGCTGGTGGCCGGTACGGTGCAACGGGTGGTCAACGGCGTGATCGGCACCGCGGCGGCCCAGGCCGTGCTGGCGCTGATCGGTTTCCTGATCGCCGGGGTGCCGGGGGCGCTGGTGCTGGGGATCGTCACGTTCCTGCTGAGCCTGATCCCCATGGGGCCTCCCCTGGTCTGGATCCCCGCCACGGCGTGGCTGGCATGGAAGGGTGAATACGGAATGGCGGTGTTCCTCGGCATCTGGGGCACGTTCATCATCAGTGGTGTGGACAACGTGCTCAAACCCTACCTGATCAGCCGAGGCGGAAACCTGCCCCTGGTCATCGTGTTGCTGGGGGTGTTCGGCGGATTGATCGCCTTCGGGTTCATCGGCCTGTTCATCGGCCCGACCCTGTTGGCGGTGGCGTACAGCCTGTTGACGGACTGGAGCAAAAGCCAGGCTCGATAGTTTGAATGCCGAGCATTTGTGGTCCGAGCACCAGTGGCGAGGGAGCTTGCTCCCGCTGGCTTGCGAAGCGACCCCAAACCAATCACCTTGATCTACCTGACACACCGCGTTATCTGGCTTTAGGGCCGCTACGCAGCCCAGCGGGAGCAAGCTCCCTCGCCACGGGGTTACGGCATAGCGCAGTGCCATGTCGGGGGGCGATGAGATTTACCGATCATCGGGTCCCGCACGGGCGCTCGTTCCGCTACAATGCGCGCCGATTTCGACTTGCCTGAGAGCCCGCTCATGTCCGCCTGCCAGACGCCCATTATCGTCGCCCTGGATTTCCCCACCCGTGACGCCGCCCTGAAGCTGGCCGACCAGTTGGACCCCAAGCTTTGCCGGGTCAAAGTCGGCAAGGAACTGTTCACCAGTTGCGCTTCGGAAATTGTCGGGACCCTGCGTGACAAGGGTTTCGAAGTGTTCCTGGACCTGAAATTCCACGACATTCCCAATACCACCGCCATGGCGGTCAAGGCAGCTGCGGAGATGGGCGTGTGGATGGTCAACGTGCATTGCTCCGGTGGCCTGCGCATGATGGCGGCTTGCCGTGAAGTGCTGGATCAGCGCAGCGGCCCGAAACCGTTGCTGATCGGCGTGACCGTGCTGACCAGCATGGAGCGCGAGGACCTGGCCGGGATCGGTCTGGACATCGAGCCCCAGGAGCAGGTGCTGCGGTTGGCGGCGCTGGCGCAGAAGGCCGGCCTGGACGGTCTGGTCTGCTCGGCCCTGGAGGCCAGCGCCCTGAAAGCGGCCCACCCGTCGTTGCAACTGGTGACCCCGGGGATTCGTCCGGCGGGCAGCGCCCAGGACGATCAACGCCGCATCCTGACCCCGCGCCAGGCGCTGGACGCCGGCTCCGATTACCTGGTGATCGGTCGCCCGATCAGCCAGGCGGCTGATCCGGCCAAGGCATTGGCGGCGGTCGTGGCCGAACTGGCCTGATCAAACACTGAAAACCCCTTGATGTGGGAGTGAACCTGTGGGAGCGAGCTTGCTCGCGATAGCGGTGCGTCGGTCAATATCAATGTTGACTGACGCGGCCCCATCGCGAGCAAGCTCGCTCCCACAGTTGTTTTGTGTAGACCTTGAGAGCCAGCTCCCACAGTTGATGTGTATCAGACCTTGAGTACGAGTTTCCCGAAGTTCTCCCCACTGAACAACTTGGTCAGCGTCTCGGGGAAGGTCTCCAACCCTTCGACGATGTCTTCCTTGCTCTTGAGCTGCCCCTTGGCCATCCAGCCGGCCATTTCCTGTCCGGCGGCGGCGAACTGGGAGGCGTAGTCCATGACCACGAAGCCCTCCATGCGTGCCCGGTTGACCAGCAGGGACAGGTAGTTGGCGGGGCCCTTCACCGCTTCCTTGTTGTTGTACTGGCTGATGGCGCCGCAAATCACCACGCGGGCCTTGAGGTTCAGGCGGCTGAGCACGGCATCGAGGATGTCGCCCCCGACGTTGTCGAAATACACATCCACGCCTTTGGGGCATTCGCGCTTGAGACCGGCGTGGACGTCTTCGTTCTTGTAGTCGATGGCCCCGTCGAAGCCCAATTCATCGACCAGGAATTTGCATTTGTCGGCGCCGCCGGCGATGCCCACCACACGACAGCCTTTGAGCTTGGCGATCTGCCCGGCGATGCTCCCCACCGCACCGGCGGCGCCCGACAGCACCACGGTCTCGCCGGCCTTGGGCGCGCCGACGTCCAGCAGGGCGAAATAGGCGGTCATGCCGGTCATGCCCAGGGCGGACAAATAACGGGGTAGCGGTGCCAGTTTCGGATCGACTTTGTAGAAACCCCTTGGCTCGCCGAGGAAATAATCCTGCACGCCCAGGGCACCGTTGACGTAGTCCCCGACCGCGAACCCGGGGTTGTTCGAGGCGATCACCTGGCCGACACCCAGCGCTCGCATCACTTCACCGAGACCGACCGGTGGGATATAGGACTTGCCCTCGTTCATCCAGCCGCGCATGGCCGGGTCCAGGGACAGATATTCGTTCTTCACCAGGATCTGGCCGGCTGCCGGCTCGCCCACCGGTACTTGCTGATAGGTAAAAGTCTCGCGGGTCGCGGCGCCTACCGGGCGTTTGGCGAGCAGGAACTGGCGATTGGTCTGGGCAGTCATGGTTGGCACTCAAGATGAATGAAGACTTGTTGATAGACCTTCGAAGCATTTGCCGCAAGGTTCGCAGCCTCAGCGAATGCACTTCGATCCAACCCAGTGATAGTGCCTCCAGGGCCGTTATCACTGGCGCCCATGAACGTTCAACCGGCATCTGGATAGTGCTGCCGTGCCACGGGAGGCTGTGGCTACACTGGCGCGACCCCGCATTCTTCGAGGAATTGACAATGAGCATGACGTTTTCCGGACAGGTCGCCGTGGTAACCGGCGCCGCCGCAGGCATTGGTCGCGCCACGGCCCAGGCGTTCGCGGCAGAGGGCCTGAAAGTGGTCGTGGCCGACCTGGACGTAGCGGGCGGCGAGGGCACGGTGCAGTCGATTCGTGATGCGGGCGGCGAAGCGGTGTTCGTGCGCTGCAACGTGACGTTGGAAAGCGATGTGCAGCAGCTGATGGACGAGGTGATCAAGACTTACGGACGCCTTGACTATGCCTTCAACAACGCCGGGATCGAGATCGAGAAGGGCAAGTTGGCCGACGGTACGCTCGACGAGTTCGACGCGATCATGGGCGTCAATGTGAAGGGCGTCTGGTTGTGCATGAAGTACCAGTTGCCCTTGCTGCTGGCGCAGGGCGGCGGTGCTATCGTCAACACGGCCTCGGTGGCCGGCCTGGGCGCTGCGCCGAAGATGAGCATCTATGCCGCTTCCAAGCACGCCGTGATCGGCCTGACCAAATCGGCCGCCATCGAATACGCCAAGAAAAAGATTCGCGTGAATGCGGTCTGTCCGGCGGTGATCGACACTGACATGTTCCGTCGCGCCTATGAGGCGGACCCGAAAAAAGGCGAGTTCGCCAATGCCATGCACCCGGTGGGGCGTATCGGCAAGGTCGAGGAAATCGCCAGCGCCGTGCTCTATTTGTGCAGCGATGGCGCGGCGTTCACCACTGGCCATTCCTTGGCGGTGGACGGCGGGGTCACGGCGTTCTGAGGACGGTTCCCTGAGCTTGTAGGACGAAGCCCGCACTGGTTGCGGGCTTTTTCTTTGGGCGGTGAAAAAAAGCTCGGAGCGGCCTATCAATGTGTTTCAAAGGGTGAGAATCGGCGGTTTTGGCGACGTTGTCGTACATCGTTGGCGGGTGGCCTGTGCTTAACTGTTTCCGGAAATAAAACAAACGCTTAGGAGCTTGGTTACTCATGGAGTTGAGAATCGACCGGCAGGCCTTGGTGCCTGTCGTGCAGCAAATCGTCGACGCGCTGACCGGCTGGATCCGACAGGATGCGGTGCAACCGGGGACTCGCCTGCCGTCCGTGCGCCAACTGGCGCGGCAGAACCTGCTCAGCCAGTCCAGCGTCAATGAAGCGTGTGAGCGCCTGGTTGCCCAAGGCCTGCTGGCGTCCCGGCATGGCTCCAGCTTTTTTGTCGCACCACCTCTTGCATCCGGGCACGCGTGCACTGACCCGGATCGGTGGCAAGACACGCTCGCCGAGGGCGGTGATTCCTCGCAATGGGCGTTGAAGCTGGGATGTGGCGGGTTGCCCGAGAGCTGGCGTGAAAGCGATGACCTGGGTTATGCGATCCGGCAGGTTACCCGCACCGATATGGCGGGGCTGTTCAACTACAGCACATCGCTGGGGCTGCCCGCCCTGCGTGAACAGCTGTCCAGGCGCCTGAAGCAGCTCAATATCGAGGCCGATAAAGACCTGATCCTGACCACCACCGGGGCCACCCATGGGCTGGACTTGATCGTGCGGACACTGTTGCAGCCAGGCGCCTGCGTGGTGGTGGAGAGCCCCGGTTATCCAAGCCTGTTCGACCTGCTCAAGTTGCACAAGATCGACATGATCGAACTGCCCAGGACCCCGCGGGGCCCGGACGTTGATGTGTTGCAAGAGTTGTTGGCGACACATCGGCCCAGTGCGCTGTTCGTCAACAGTGCCTGCCACAACCCGACCGGCAGCAACCTGGCACCGGCCGTGGCCCAACGGTTGCTGCAACTGACGAAGCAACACGCCGTGCTGGTGATCGAAGACGATGCCTATGGCGATTTCCAGAACTCGGCGCGGACCCGGCTGGCGGCGCTGGATGCCGACGTGGTCTACGTGGGCAGTTTCTCGAAGACCCTGAGCAGTTCGTTGCGCGTCGGTTTCGTAGTAGCCGGGCCGTCCATCATCGCGCGCCTGAGCGAGGTCAAGGGCATTACCAGCATGGGCGGGTCGCGGTTCTGTGAGTCGGTGCTTGCCAATCTCTTGGCCAACGGGGCCTATCGCAAACTGGTCCAGCGCCAGCGGCAGCGTTTGGGCGTCGATACGGCGGCACTGCTGCAGGTATTGGAGGATGCTGACTGGGAGGTCTTTGGCAAACCCGCTGGCGGGCTTTTCATCTGGGCAAGATCGCCAATGAGTGACTACGCTGGATTACAACGTCTGGCCAAGCGCTTCGGCGTGTTGCTGTCTTCGCCCACGGCCTTCAGCCCCTCGGGCGCCGACAGCGACTGGCTACGGATCAACGTGGCCTATGCCCGTGATTCCCGGGCGCTGGGTTTTTTCCGGGCCGCGGCTCTGGATCGACCTCAAGTGTCCTGAAAACGACGCGGCTGTAGCTTTTTGCCATTATTCCGACGCCAGCACCTTGTGTTGCAGGGCGTCTCGTTGCGAATCTGCAATCAACACACACTGGCAGAGGACTGAGCGCAATGATTTCGGCCGTGCAAGGACGTTTTGCCAACCTGGGTATGGCAAAAAAACTGGGTATCGGATTTGTCCTGGTGCTGCTGTTGACCGCTGTGGTCGCGGCCATCGGCGTCTGGTCCCTGCAGACCATCAGCTATCGCTTCGATGGCCTGAAACAGATGTCGTCCCTCAACAGCGGGTTGCTCAAGGTCCGGCTGCTGGAGCAGGAATACGCCTCGCGTTCCGACCCCAAGACGGCCGATGCCCTGCGCCAAGGGGTCGACGGGCTGCTGGCCCTGGCGAACGAACTCAAGGCGCAGTCGCCTGCCAACGTGCCGGTGATGAACGACGTCGAGCAGGCGCTGGGGGCCTATCGCAAGGCATTCGACGAGTTTGTCGGGTTGAGCCAGAGCAAGGACCTGGCGCTGGAAATGGCCAGTTGGTCGGTGTCCAGCGTGGCCAACAACCTCGATGTGCTGCAGGCCGGGCTGGCGGATGACGGCACCTATACCTTGAAAGACTCCGAAGGCAAGGAAGGAGCCGAGTTCATCGAACAGGCCAACCAGATCAGCGAAGTGTCGCGGCTGATGCTGCAAGCCATGAATGAAGCGCGGGTTCGCTTGGACCAGAGCCGCAAAGGCAATGTTGAGGGCGCCGGTGAAGGCAGCATCGAACAGGCCGAGCAGGCCATGAAACAGGCCGAAGCGCTCAAGACTACGGTCAAGGACCCGGGTTACCAGACCGTGCTGAACGAAGTGGCCGGGCATATCGCCGGGTTCAATGAACAATTGGCCGAATACACCGGCCTGCTGGCGAAGGAAAAAGTCGTCTACCAGCAACTGCACGAGCGTGCCGCCCAGGTGGTGGAGCGGGTTGACCAGGCCTTCAGTGCCGAAGACCATGCCATGCAGAGCGAACTGAAGAAGAATTCGCTGCTGATCATCGGTTCGTCGGCCTTGGCATTGCTGGTGGGGTTGATCGCAGCGTGGGTCATCACCCGACTGATCGTGACGCCGCTGCGCAGTGTCATTCGTGTTGCCCAGCGGATCGCGGCGGGCGACTTGAGCGCCACGGTGGAAGTGACGCGCCGGGACGAGATTGGCCAGTTGATGCAAGCGATGCAACAGATGGGCGCCGGGCTGAGCAGTATCGTCAGCGGCTTGCAGGCCGGGATCGAGCAATTGGCCAACTCGGCTCAATCGTTGTCGACGGTGACCGAACAGACCAACCTGGAGGTCAGCAGTCAGAAAGAGGAAACCGAGCAGGTTGCCACGGCCATGAACCAGATGACGGCCACGGTGCACGATGTCGCACGCAATGCCGAAGAAGCGGCACAAGCGGCCCAGACCGCCGACGACAAGGTCGAAAGCGGCCAGCAGGTGGTGCGCCAGAGCATGGTGCGCATCGAGCAACTGGCCGATTCGGCCACGTCGGCCAGTTCCAGCATCGAAAGCCTCAGCGCCGAGATCCAGAACATCGGCACGGTGCTGAGTGTGATCAAGAGCGTGGCCGAGCAAACCAACCTGTTGGCCCTCAATGCCGCTATCGAAGCGGCCCGCGCCGGGGAGCAGGGCAGGGGGTTTGCGGTCGTGGCCGATGAGGTGCGGGCCCTGGCCAGGCGCACGCAACAGTCCACTGAGGAAATCGAGCGGCTGGTGAGTGCCTTGCGCTCAGCGGCCCAGGCTTCCGTGCAGCAGATCCAGAGCAGTGGCGAGTTGGTGAAGATGGCCGTCAGCGACGCACTGCAGACCGAGAGCGCCTTGGGCAGCATTGCGGCGGCGGTGTCGTTGATCCAGCAGATGAACCAACAGATCGCCGCGGCGGCCGAGCAGCAGAGCTCGGTGGCCGAAGAGATCAATCGCAGTGTCACCAGCATTCGCGCCAGCGCCGATCAATCGTCCCTGGCGATGCGCGGCAATGCCGCTTCCAGCATCGAGCTGGCGCAGTTGGGGATTGAGCTGAAAGGGATGGTGGGGCATTTCAAGTTGTGACAAAGACGATGCAGCTCTTGTGGCAGCTCTTGTGGCGAGGGGATTTATCCCCGCTGGGGTGCGTAGCACCCCCAACAAGTTGTCTTGGTCCGTCTGAGCAGATCGAGCTATCTGATTTCAGGGCTGCTGCGCAGCCCAGCGGGGATAAATCCCCTCGCCACAATGGGGAAGGCTTGATAGCCCGGCCCTAGTATCAGTCGTAGACCTTCTTCTTCTTCCACTCGTCGTTTATTTCGTCGTCCTTCAAGCCCTCGGTCAACTGGTTGACCTCGCCCTCGACCGGCTGGGTGCTGGCCAGGACCTGGGCATTGGCGCGGGCCAGGAGTTTCTCCAGGTAGGCCAGTTGTTCGGCATAGACCTGTGGTTCCTGTTGCTTGCGCAGGTACTGCACGCCGCGTTCGAAGGCCAGGCGGGCCTGCCCGGGTTGTTCTTGTTGCAAAGCCTGCTGGCCGAGGTTGTTGAAGAACTCGATGTGCAGCAGCACCAGGATGTGCCGCACTTCACGGATCCAGCGCTTGGCTTCGTTGGGTGGCAGGAAACCGTCCTGGGCGGCGCGGGTGATCTGGCCGTGCAAGGCTTCGAGTAGGAAACGAACGTCCTTGGCCTTGGCTTCGGTCTGGATCGGTGCCGGCGGATTGCTCACCGGGATCGACTCCCCCTGGGCAGCCAGTGCGCTCAGTTCGTCCAGGCGTGCCTTGACCGCGGAATTGGTTTTATCCAGGTTCAGCAGGCGCTGGCAGACATTCATCTCAAGGCGGGTCATCAACAACTTCAAGGCTGGCGTCATCAACTGCCCGGGGAAGGTTTCGGTGAGCTCGCCACAGCGACGCATGCGGTCGTTGAGTTCTACCTTGGTGCGGGCCTTTTCCAGCTTGTTGTTTTCCACCACGTGGTTCATGTAGCCAATGGCGATCAACAGGGCGATCCCGGCTACGACGAGCAGGGTGATCATGAGTGGTGTCACCGGTAAGACCTCTTTATTAGGGTACGCATGTCATGAGTGTAGTGGCTTGGCTTTTAAGCGCATAGGCCCGAGCGACGTGATTAGACGGGCGTCGTGCTGTTTATAGGAAGCATGACCGGGTAGGAGCACATTGCCATCATTTGCCGGGCGCGACTATAGCGCCTCGGCGGACGACAGAATATAGGCGTCAGAGACCGGACGAGCAAAATGTATGGATCGCCCCCTCAAACCGGGCGAAGTCATTGATTTAAATAAATTTATATCTGGGGGTTGACGACCCTTCAATCCATCCATAGAATGCGCGCCACTTACAGCGTAAAGCACTCAGCCAAACGCTCTAAGGAGTGAATGTTGTACGTGTGTCCCCTTCGTCTAGTGGCCTAGGACACCGCCCTTTCACGGCGGTAACAGGGGTTCGAGTCCCCTAGGGGACGCCAATGCGGGAATAGCTCAGTTGGTAGAGCACGACCTTGCCAAGGTCGGGGTCGCGAGTTCGAGTCTCGTTTCCCGCTCCAATTTTAAACAGCGTTGCTTTCGGGCAGGGCTGAGTGAAGCCAGAGCCGCCATCTTCGGGTGCGGATTTGGGCACTGAAATACACACCATGTGTTTCAGTTAGCGTGTCCCCTTCGTCTAGTGGCCTAGGACACCGCCCTTTCACGGCGGTAACAGGGGTTCGAGTCCCCTAGGGGACGCCATTTGCGGGAATAGCTCAGTTGGTAGAGCACGACCTTGCCAAGGTCGGGGTCGCGAGTTCGAGTCTCGTTTCCCGCTCCAAATTAAAAAAAACGCCGCTCATACGAGCGGCGTTTTTTTATGCGCGTGAAAAGGCCATGGTCTTTAACGAACGATTTTGTTGTCTGAGGGCGCTTTCCGCGCTTTACCTTAATAATGAAGGTGACGCGAACGTACTTCATGCAAAACTTAAGGGAAAACGCTCAAGAAGATTAATAGTTCATTCCTAAAGAAAAGCTCTTCTCCTAACCTTCCAGTACCCGTTCTGGAGGTGCACTTATGCTGATTTTTGTTAAATCGATGGTCATTGGGCTGTGCATTGCCGCCCCTGTGGGACCTATTGGGCTGCTGTGCATACAGAGAAGCCTCATGCTGGGATGGCGAGCCGGTTTCGCGACGGGATTAGGGGCCGCCACCGCCGATTCGATCTATGGATTCATCGGGGCCCTGGGGGTCACGGCCATCATCGCGACGCTCATCAGCTTTAAACCTTGGTTGTGTATCTTTGGCGGGCTGTTCCTCGCCTACATTGGCTATCAGACAATACGATCGAAGGGCGGCGCGACCGCCATGGCGGGTGAGCGGGCCAACATGTTCAAAGCCTACTCGACCACGCTGTTCCTGACCCTGTCGAACCCCATGACCATCTTGTCGTTCATCGCGATATTTGCCGCGTTGAGTGATGGCATGGCCAGTGATCAAGGCGGCCAGCACGCCTTGCTGCCAATGGTGACCGGTATATTCCTGGGTTCGGCTGCCTGGTGGCTGGGGTTGAGCGGGTTTTCCTCCATTTTCAAGGCGCGGATTGCCGAATCGAAGCTGAGGCTGATCAACTACTTTTCAGGGGCGACCATCACCATTCTGGGGGCCTACCAGGTCGCCACTGGCGTCATGCTGGCTACGGCAACCTGATCTGATCCGCGTAACGAGGTCTTACTGCAGTCTGGACTCAACATACGCCCTGAAACGGCCTATTGCCTGGGTGACGTCCGGGGCGCTGGCATTGCTGAATGAAAGCCTGACCTGGTTAGCCGCTTCATTCGTCAGCGAAAATAAAGTGGTGGGGAATACGATTACCTTGAACTGCTGGGCGCATTCGCGCATTTCGCAATACCCAAAAGCGAAAGGCAGCTGCAGATTGATGAAGAAGCCGCCTGCCGGATGGTTCCAGCTGACCGTTCTTTGGCCGCCGACCTTGGGTGGGAATTCACGCTCCAGGCATTCAAGCATGTGGTTTCTTTTGTTCGTATAGGACAACACCCTGGGTTGGTTCAGCCCTTTCAACGAGTAGTCGTTCTCGATCAGCAAGCCGGCGACGACCGCTTGGCACAGGGCAGGGGTGTTGACGGTGATCAAGCTCTTGGCCTTGCACAACTTTGTGCTGAACGACATGACGCCGGGGCCCAGCGGCGCGACCACATACCCCATGCGCACGCCCGGAAAAATCGATTTGGCAAAGGAGCCCAGCAAGAACACCCGACTGCTGTCGATGGACTTCATGGACGCAATGGCCTCGCCTTCATACCTGAAGTAACGGTAGGCCGTGTCTTCCAGGATGAAAAAGTTCTTTTCACTGGCCAAGGAAAGCATGGCTGTCCTGGCGTCATAGGAAAGGCTGTCGGCGGTCGGATTGCTGAAGTCCGGAATGGCATAGAGTGCTTTGGTTTTTTCCCCTCTGGATTCAAGTTCTTCAATGATCTTGCGCAGGGCGATCAGGTCGAGAAAGGCCGCCATGGGGACGGGGACTATTTTTATGCCCAGCAGTTTTGCGATGCCCGTGACCCCGGAAAACACCGGGTCAGGCACTAATAAAACCCCGCCGCCTTCAAAGATGGACAGTAGCGTCAAGGTACAGGCTTCCTGAAACCCCAGGCACACCACGATGCTTTCAGGGTTGGAGACGGTTATCCCTTCATCGACCTGCAAATAGGTGGCGATTATTTCATTGATGATTCCCGAGGTTTTTCCATATTGGCAAAGCAGCGTCGCCAGTGATTGCTCGGTGCCGGCAACGTGATGTTTGTATCGGGCCAGTCCCCTGTCGATGAGAGAAAGGTCGCACTGCTGATCGTCGGGTCGACCGGAGGCCAGTGAAATGGCCTCCGGGTTTTCCTGGGCGATGGAATTAAGAAGGTGGATGACGTTCAGGATGGGGTCTTCGAATATCGTGTTTTCGAATGCGCTGGACACTTTTTTCTCCATAAAAAAAGCAACGAGCCAGTGAAGGCTCGTTGCTTGTGCTGACACGTTATGCAGGATCGAGTGAGTGTTTCTGATCGACCTTGCTTTCCATGGTTTCGAATGCCTGTAGCAGGTCCTCCTTGAGGTCTTCAAGATCCTCCAGGCCAAAGCACAATCGAACCAGGCCTTTCTCGATGCCCATGTCCGCTTTTTCCTGATCCGTCATCGAGGCGTGGCTGCCACTGAAGGGTTGGGCGACCATCGAGGTCACGCAGGCCATACCGGTGCCTGTGCCAAACCATTTGAGTGCGCCGGTGAATGTTTTATAAAAGGGCACCAGGTCGGGCCGTATATCAACAAACACAATGCCGCCATAACCGGTCAACTGCTGGCCATCGATGCGTGGGTAATAGACATGCTCGATAAAAGGCAGCTCGCGCAGATAATTGAGCATGCTTGCTGTCGTCTGGCTGTGTTTTTCCATGCGCAGGTTGAACGTCTGCATGCTCCTGCGCAGCAACCAGGCGCTATTGGGGGTGAGTATCGTGCCTGAGTAGAAGCGGCCCTCAAGAAGACGGTTGTAAATCGTCTCATTGTTGACCAGCACCAGCCCTCCCATGACATCACTGTGTCCAGAGAAGTATTTGGTGGCGCTGTACAGGGAAATGTCGGCGCCAAAATTCAACGGCTTCTGAAAGATTGGCGTGGCCCAGGTATTGTCGACGACCACCAGCGCCTGCGGGTTGTGTTGCTTGACGGCCCGGCTGACCGCGTGGATATCAATGTCTTTCAGGAACGGGTTGGTCGGTGTTTCGAAAATGACCATGTCGACGTTCGCCGGCAAGTCCTTCAACCCCTCTGCCGTGGTGAGATCCAGAATCGCCAGGTGCGCGCCGATACGTGCCGCATAGCGCTGGAACAATTTATAAGAACAGCCATAGATGTATTTGTTGATGACCAGCGAAGCTCCCGGTTTCAACAGTTCCAACACCATATAAATCGCGCTCATCCCGGTGCTGTAGGCCAGGGCATATTCGCTGCCTTCCAGGGACGCGACGACCTGTTCCAGTTCACTCACATTGGGATTGGCTTTCCTTGAATAGAAGAAGGCCGAGTCAGCGTTGAAAGCGCTGCACTGATAAATAGGTGTTACCGAAGGGTGGGCGTCCCGGTCATCCACCTTGATATGAAGTATTTCAGTAGACGTTTTCATGCTTGGCTGACCAGTTTGATGACCTGTTCATACATGTTTTGCTTGCCCTCGTAACCCACGGTCGGGGTGATGTCATTTTGCGAAATGCCAATCTCTTCAATCGACTCTGTCGGGAAGTGAGCCCTGTCGAAGACTTCATGAAGGTTGGAGTTCACGCCGTTGGGAAGCCAGACCTCAGGGCCTGTTTCATCGATGCGAGCCTTGGCAATGATGAATCGATAGCTTTCATGCGGGCGCAGGGTCAGTGATTTCCACTCGCTGTTATGTCCATCCGTGTAGTTGCGTCGCAGGTAGACGGTCTGTTCGAAGTCTTCGGTATTCAGCACTTGGGCGTGCAGTGACACGATGTCCCCGTGCCATTCGAACTTGCGTTTCTCGTAAGTGCTCAACGCATCCTCGCGCAGCTCGACGGGGGCGTTCGCCTGGTGTTCGCCGAGTAATTTGAAATGCGCATCATGCCCGCATTGAGAGCAGCCCCCTTTACTGTCCAGTCCGATGATTTCAGCGTTCAAGCCATAACGAGTGACGAGCAGGGCGTTACAGTGGTTGCAACTGGTGTTGGTCCCCTCGACGTCATTCACGTTCCCCAGGTACACGTGCTCGACACCCATGCTGCGAGCGACGTCCCGAGCCTTCAGGAGCCTGTCCACAGGTGTACGGATGCTGTTGCTCATCTTGTAATCGGGGTGAAACCTGACGAAGTGCAGCGGTACGTTCGGGCCCAGTTCATCCAGGACCCACTGGCTGATTTTCCGGGCCGTTTCTTCGTCGTCGCTGATGTCGGTCACCATCAAGGTGCTGACCTCGACATATTTGCCGGCGTCATAGACTTTCTTGATACCGGCCAGGACGGGTTCTACCCAGCCGGTGGTGACCTTGCGGTAGTATTCCGGGGAAATGGATTTCAGCGAAATCGAGAAAATATCGATGACTGGCAATAACTCATCAATGGCTTCTTCACTGATGAAGAATGCCGATTTATAGAGATTGATCAGGCCTGCTTCCTTGGCCAGCTTTGCCGTGTCGAGGATGAATTCGTGCCAGACGACGGGATCGTTATAGGTCCAGGAAATGACGCGTATGCCGTGCTTGAGAGCGGTTTCCACTACCTGCTCAGGGGTGTAGTAGTAAACGTCCTTGTCGGTGACGTATTTGGCCTGCGATGTCTTCCAGTTATGACAGTAACCGCAGTTGAGCATGCAGCCGATATTGCCCAGCGACAGAATCCGCTCCCCAGGGGCAAAGTGGAAAACGGCTTCGGTTTCGATGGTCTCTTCGGTGCTGTGAACGCCTTTGCCGTAGTTCAATGTAACGAGCCTGCCCCCACGGTTTCCGCGCACTTTGCAAAAACCTACCTTGCCTTCCTGGATGACACAGTTGCGTGGGGAAAGATGACACTTCACAGCGCCCCCGGGGAGTATTTCTTCGAGTTTTGCCGGGCTGCTTTCCAAGGTCCAGTTTTTATTTTTTGTAGTGTCCATCTTTCACTCCTCATCACGGAAGTTGCCATCAATAGCATCGGTTTGAAAAAGTCGAGGCGAAACAATTTTGCCGCCCTATAGGGCAGTCATAGTTATGGGTTATTAGTAAGCGGATGAAGCGCTCATCAATCCATAGTTTTTAAGCGCAAAGCGCTTGGCATTCATATTCATGAACGGTTGAATAAGCGGGCCGATCACCAGCAGAAATGCAATCGTGCCTATACCGAAGGGCCCGCCTAAAAGCCAACCGCTGGAAAAGATGCCGATTTCAATGAGCATTTTGGCTTTGGTGAACGACCAGTTCCATTTGGAGACCATGGTCAGCACCACCAGGTCCATGATCCTGATGCCGATGCCGCTCATGATGATCAATGCGGAGGAATAGGCACACAGCACCAGCCCCGAGGCCAATAACGCGTACTCATTCAGCCTGACGATCAAGTACTCGCCGAGTCCCAGCCACGACCAGAGATCAATCAACAGCCCGGTCAGCGTGGTGGTAATGAAGGGACTTATCGGCGGGTATTTTTTGTTCCAGAGCATCCACCATGTCAGGAAAAACAGCGACACGATCGCCGAGCAAACACCCATGCCCAGCGTGAGTATTTTATCGATGGAGATGATCAAGACGTCTAAAGGATCAGTACCCAGTTGACTGATGATGAAGCACTTGGCGCCCAGCGAAAAGAAACTGACACCCATCAGGTACATCAGTAACTGATCTTTCTTGAAATACCGAAGACTTAGGACTTGCGTGCCAATGTGTTGAACGAGCGGGTGAGGTTTTTTTTCACACTTTTTCTTTTCATCTTCCATGCGAGCACCATCCCTGGAGAGAATATTTTATTATGAGTGCGTCACGCAAAAGAGCAGGGCTGTTGATTGCCCGGATTCTTTTCTGGTCTTTCAGGCTGGAAATAGACTAGCGCCATGCTTTATTTTGGTGCATGCTTTTTTTAATGAAAAACGCGGGCTTTTCATTAAAATTTATACTTTTAACCGGGGAAAACGCACATGGATCGTATAGACGTCAAAATCCTGGGTAAGGTACAGGACTGTGGTCGCATTTCCATCACAGAGCTTTCCAAGCACGCGGGGCTTTCTATTCCTGCCACTAACGACAGGTTGCGCAAACTTGAAGACTCCGGGGTCATCAAGGGCTATTGCGCTCAGTTGGATCCGACCAAGCTGGGCTACGGCATATCGGCTGTCGTTGGCATCACCACCCTCAAGCCGGCGAAAGCCAAATTGATCGCGACACTCACCGACATACCCGAAGTCGTCGAGTGCCTGCACATCACGGGAAACGACTCCTATCTGATCCGGATCTACGCCAGATCCATGGCAGAGATCGAGGACATCATTGCGAAAATCAACGCGTACGGTGAGACGCGTACCAGCATTGTCCTGTCCATTCCTATCGAGAGAAGAAAGCTCGTCCCGT
This sequence comes from Pseudomonas beijingensis, assembly GCF_030687295.1. Taxonomy (NCBI): domain Bacteria; kingdom Pseudomonadati; phylum Pseudomonadota; class Gammaproteobacteria; order Pseudomonadales; family Pseudomonadaceae; genus Pseudomonas; species Pseudomonas beijingensis. Next base: position 948,595 of record NZ_CP117425.1, read on the forward strand.
GAGCCAGGGCGTCGGCCACCATCAACCCTCAAGGCTGTGTACCAGGTTTTCAATCGCTTCCAGGGCCGCCTCATCCGGAGGCGGCGGAGTAGGATTTGCACTGCGCATCTGGTACGCGAGCCGGTACTCACTGGGCGTGCAACTGGCGTATTGCTTGAAGGCGCGGGCGAAGTAGGACGGGTCCTTGAAGCCGGCCTCGTAGCCGATGCTGGTGATGGGCATCTGGCTGTTATCGAGCAGTTCCTTGGCGAAGCTCATGCGTTTGTTCAGCACGTAGTCGGTGAAACCGAGCCCATTGGCTTCCTTGAACACCCGGCTGAAGCGAAACGTCGTCATGCCGCAGCGCTTGGCCAGGTCGCGCTGATCGATGCTGTCGCGAAAATGCTGGTCGATGTACAGCATGATGTGACTGAGGGCCTGGTGCTTCTGGTGCCCTGAGGTCAGGCGAATGCTGTCCGGCAGGGTCGGGGAGTGGTCGATCTGCGAGGTCTTTCCCCGGCCGTTGGCATGGCGGCGCAGCTCACACAGTTGTGACACGGCCGTGAGGTAGCGCTTTCGTTCGGCGACAGACAGGGGCAGCACCATGTATTCCCAGACACTGGAGCGCATGGCCCACACCGCCAGCTCTTCGGAGTGCTGCACGGTGAACATGGTGATGGGCGTGCCCGGCACGATCCGCTTGATCTCCAACAGGCGTCGCAGGCCCGCCGTGTCCGGGCGGTCGAAATGGATGCAGATCATGTCGACCTGTTCCGTGCTGGGCAGCATGGCGTTTTTTGCCAGCGTGCAGTCGCACGTGTCCTGGAACTGGGAGACGAGTTCCTGGGTGGATCGATCATGAGTCAGATCAACCCATAACAGCTTTGGCTTTGCAGTCGGGTTTGGCGCCATAGGACTACTACTCACAGGTGCTTGCTGCCCTTTAGCTAGCAGTATTGTCACTGTGCCATCACTTCGCCGAATAATTTTTTATAAAAATTCGATCTTTTAGCGCCAGCTCCCTCGTGGGAAGCCCGTATCGGCCTGTTGCACGGATGGATTCCCCGTCCCGGAGCCTTCGCCACGCGGCGCAAAAAAATCCTAGCGATGTGCAAAATCCTCCTAACGGCTATGACCACCTGCTGACTAGGGTTGCATCAGGCAGTTCGCAATGTACTGCCTCTTTGAAAAACAACCCGATGAGGTGCGCGAAATGACTCTTCAAACTATCAAGGCTTCGGTACTGAAGTTCGCCAAAGATGAAGACGGCCTGACCATTGTGGAATACGCCGTGGCCGGTGGGTTGATCACGGTGGCTGTGGCGGCGATGTTCGTCTTGTTGGGCGGTGCCGTGAACACCCGGATTACCGCACTCTGCGCCGCGGTCAAGGGCGCTGCCTGCTGACAAGCGCTCCCTGTCGGGAACGGGATGAAGCCCATCGAGGCACCGGTTTCAGCATGGTCTGATAAAGCTTCGAAGTATTTGCTCAATGGGCTTCGTGTTGTTCTTGATCAGCCGGTTTTGTTGCCGTTGAAGTGAGGTAAATGACATGAAAGTTCAAAGACTCAGAACTTCGATAGTTAAGTTTATCGATGATGAAGATGGTCTGACCATTGTGGAATACGCCGTGGCCGGCGGGCTGATTACGGTGGCGGTTGCCGCGATGTTCGTTTTGCTGGGCGGTGCGGTGAATGATCGGATCACTGCGCTTTGTGCAGCGGTTAAAGGTGCTGCCTGTTAACCCCAACCGCACTATGGAGACGCATCATGTCCATGGAATTGCTGATGTTGACGGTATTGCTGCTAGGACTGCTGGGCGTGGCGGTGGTGAGCGATCTGCTTCGCCACCGCATCCCCAACACGCTGGTCCTGTTGGGCCTGGCCCTGGGATTGGCCGGCCAGGTGTATACCGGCGGGATCGGCGGCCTGGGCGACAGCCTGCTGGGCATGCTGATCTGTTTCGGGTTGTTCCTGCCCATGTACGCGGTCGGTGGCATGGCCGCCGGTGACGTCAAGCTGATGACCATGGTCGGCAGCTTCCTGCCTTTTCATTACGCACTGTGGGCGGCGCTGTTCAGCCTGATCGCCGGCGGTGTATGCGGTGTCCTGATCGTCCTGGCCCGCGGCCAACTGCTCCAGACCCTGGGACGCTACTGGTTGATGGTGCGAGCCCAGGCTTATCTGGCGCCGACTTCGGACGAAGTGGCCGGTAAACCCTTTCCTTATTCGATTGCGATCCTGATCGGTACTTTGAACAGTGTTTACTGGCAACTGGTTGCCGGCGGCTGGGGAGTCTAGTCATGCACGTCATCAACGATAGCGATGCCTACCCCAGCGAACGGGAAGCGGTACAACGCCTGGCGCCACAGCCATGCACCATTCGCGACACCGGCTTGAGCGACAGCTTCCTGGGTGAGTTGGTGTGTAAGCACCTGCACGATGGCGGCGTGCTGGATATGTCGCGACTGGTCGAGCGCCTGGCCCTGACCGGCGCGGTGTTGGAGGAAGTCCTGGCGTTCCTGCGCAAGGACGGTCGTGTCGAAGTGCTGGGCCAGTTGGGGCAAACCGGTGGGCAGACGCTGCGCTATGGCCTGACCGAGCGCGGCCGCAGTTCCGCCCGGGATGCCTTGGCCCGCAGTGGCTACATCGGCGCGGCGCCATTCCCGGTCAGCACCTATCGCTCGCTGATCAAGATCCAGACCATCCACCACGGCCGCATTACCGCCAAGGACATGAACCAGGCGTTGGCGGGGATGGTGCTGAGCCAAGGCATGCTCGACCAGTTGGGCGTTGCCCTGAATTCAGGGCGGGCGATCATGATCTACGGCCCGGCGGGCACGGGCAAAACCTACGTCAGCAGCCGGCTGATCCGGTTGTTTGCCGAAGCCATCTGGGTGCCCCATGCCATCGTTATCAACGAGTCGGTGATCGAAATCTACGACCCGCAGGTGCACCAGCGCCTGGACGACAACGGCCAAACGAACAACCTGATGCTCAACGAAGGCATCGACCGCCGGCTGCTGTGCTGCAAACGCCCGATCGTCATCACCGGCGGCGAGCTGAGCATGGAGCAGTTGGACGTGCGCTACGACCCGTTCACCCGGCAATACCAGGCGGCGTTGCAACTCAAGGCCAGCAACGGCCTGTTCATCATCGATGACATGGGCCGCCAGCGCATGGCGCCCGCCGAGTTACTCAATCGCTGGATCGTGCCCATGGAGGAGAAGCGCGACTTCATCAACTTGGGCGGCGGTCGGCATTGCGAACTGCCGTTCGACCTGGTGCTGGTGTTTTCCACCAACCTCAACCCCCTCGAATTGGCCGACGAGGCCTTCCTGCGGCGCATTGGCTACAAAGTGCAGTTCGGCTACCTCAAGCCCGAGGAGTACGAACGCATCTGGCGCCAGGAGTGCGAGCGCCTGGGCATCCCGTTTGACCCGCTGTTGGTGCGTTATGTGCTGCAGCAGTTGTATGCAGGCGAAGGCATGCCGCTGGTGCCTTGCCATCCCCGTGACCTGTTGAACATGGCGCTCGACCGCCAACGTTACCTGGGCGGTTCCGGCCCCCTGTCGCCGCAGGAACTGGAATGGGCCTGGCACAACTACTTCGTTCAGCTCGACTTCCTTTGATCTGGAGATACCGACATGAGCTCTCGTACGCTTCCCCTGATAGGCGTTTCCCTGGTAATGGGCCTTGGTGCCGCATGGATGGCTGACGCTTGGCTAAGCGCACGACTCAACGCGTCCCCCGATGATCATCTGCGAAGCGTGGTGGTCGCGACGGTGGAAATTCCCTTCGGGCAAATGGTCGAGGCCCAACAAGTCACCACCGTGCGCATGCCCATGGACACGATCCCGGACGATGCCTTCGATGCCAGCGAACAGGCCGTGGGCAAGATCGCCACCTTCGACATCCTGCGCGGCGACATCGTGCGGGGCGCGCGTCTGAGTGAGCACTTGGGCGGCAGCACCCTGGCTTCGCTGATCGCACCGGACAAACGCGCCATTTCGGTCCGCGTGGATGATGTGGTCGGCGTGGGTGGCTTCCTCTTGCCGGGCAACCGGGTCGATGTACTGGCGACCAAGACCACCAGCGCCGGCAGCAACAGCGCCACGTCCCGGACCATCCTGGAAAACCTGCGGGTGCTGGCGGTGGACCAGACCGCGGGTACCGACAAGACCCAGCCGGTGGTGGTGCGGGCCGTGACCCTGGAAATGTCGGTCACCGAAGCGGAAGCGCTGGTCACTGCGCAGACCGAAGGCAAGCTGCAATTGGCCTTGCGCAACCCGTTGAACCTGGAGAAAAAGCCCGTGGCCGTTGCGCCGCCAGCCCCTGCGCCGGTCATGGCCATGGCGGTCGCCCCGGTACCAAAACCTGTGGTGTTGCGCAGTGCCAAGCCGCAAGGCGGGGCGATCACGCTGATCCGCGGAGTTGAAAGCAGCGTGATCAATGTCCGCTGAATAGCCCCCCCATGCCAGGCCCTTGTGAGCCGTGGCGATACCGATCCTCAAACGTTGTAGATGAGGGCTCGATGATGAATGCCAATATCCGGCGCCAGGGAGGGGCGGTGAGTGTACTGATGGTGATCGCGCTGGTGGCGATTTCCATGATGGCGGCCTTGGCCCTGGATGGCGGGCACATGCTGCTGAACAAGACGCGCCTGCAGAATGCGGTGGACGCCGCGGCCTTGGGCGGCGCCAAGACCCTGAGCCAGGTGAGCGGTGGCATCAACATGGCCAGCACGACCCGCGCCGCGGCCCTGGACACGCTCAACAGAAATGCCAACGCCTTGGGCAATACCGAGCTGGCCACCGCGGTCGCCGGCAACCCGGGCGCGTTTGCCGTAGTGGAGCTGTCCAGCAGCGTCTACGGCCCGTTCTCCTATCCCGGGCCTACCGATGCCAAATACGTGCGGGTGTCGGTGGCCAGCTATCAGTTGAACGGGTTTTTCTGGAGTTTCGTGCAAACCATGGGCAGCGCCGGCTTGGGTAACAAGCGCGTGGCGGCGATCGCCACGGCGGGCCCCAGCCCCACCTCGCCTTGTGACCTGGCGCCGTTGATGGTTTGTGGCGACCCCACTCAATACAACCCGGCCGCCGGCAACTTCTGGGGGTATCAGTTTGGTGACCTGGAAGTCTTGAAAACGGCGGCGGGGAACACATCGCCCATCGGCCCCGGCAACTTCCAACTGCTGGACTTCGGCTCAGGCGGCAGTGCGGTCCGGGAGGACCTGGCCGGCGGTGGCTCGGTCTGCCGCAGTGTCGGCGACAACGTCCAGACGGCGCCAGGTAACAAAGCCGGCCCGACCTCCCAGGGCTTGAACACGCGCTTTGGTATCTACAACGGCCCGGTCAGTTCTTCGGACTATCCACCGGACCTGGTCACGGCTTCGGGTACCCCGGCGATCACCTACAACGATGCGCTTTCCCAGGCGCAATACAAAGGCCAAACCGTGACGTCGAGCAACGGCGATCTCTCGGCGGGCGGCGAGGCGATACAGGACTACAACGACTGGCGGGCCAGCGTCGCCGCCTGTGTGGCGGGAGGCGCCAGTGGTTGTGAAAGCAACGGGGTTTTCGAACGCCGGATGCTGAAGATCGTGATTGGCGATTGCGCCGGGAAACTGAGCGGTTCGACGTCGATTCCGGTCTTGGGGTTCGGCTGTTATTTCGTCCTGCAGCCGGTGAACGGTGGTGGTTCGGAGTCCATCATCTTTGGTCAGTTCGTCCAGGAGTGCGAGGGCGACAACGTCCCCGGCCCCACGCCGTCCACCGATTCCGGCCCGCAGATCATCCAGCTCTACAAAACCTATCTCAACGGCAGCGGCACTCCGAGCACCGACTCGTAGGAGGCGTCATGGGACTTTCTCATTTCAAACCCGCGCAAGCCCAGCAAGGCGTGGCGCTGGTGGAATTCACCCTGGTGCTGCCATTGCTGCTGTTGTTGCTGCTGGCCTTCGGCGAGTTCGGTCGCATGCTCTACCAGTACAACGTGCTGCTGCAGGCCAGTCGCGATGCTGGGCGCTTCGTCGCCAGCCAGGCGTGGAACACCACCCTTGGCTCCGTCGCCTTGGGCAGCACGCTCATGACCCAGACAAAAAACGTTGCGGTGTATGGCGTGCCCAGCGCGACGGGAGCCGCCGTAGTGTCAGGCTTGACCACGGCGAATGTGCAGGTCGCCGCCGAGGGCATCGATCATGTGCGCGTCACCATTACCTACACCTTCTGCCCGGTGATTGGCGCGGGTAACTGCGCGGGTTCGATCCCTGGGTTTTTCGGCAGTGCCATTCCACTGGGCATCCCGTTGGTCGCGACCACTGTCATGAGGGCGCTGTGATGAATCACAAACACATGCGCGGCACTTACATCGTGGAGTTCTCCTTCGTCGGCTTGCTGGTGTTCATCCTGCTGTTCGGCGTGGTGGAAATGGGACGGTTGTATTTCACGGTCAATGCGCTGGATGAAGCGGCGCGCCGTGGCGTGCGGCTGGCGGCGGTGTGCAATGTCAGCGATCCGGTGGTGTTGCGCCGGGCTATCTTCAACGCCGCGACGGACACCGGCACCAGTCAATTGATCAGCAACCTGGCGACGTCTAACCTGGCGCTGACCTACCTGGACGTCAATGGCGCCGTGGTGGCGAACCCTACCGACACGTCCGGTGCCTCCGGGTTTCGTGCTATCCGCTATGTCCGGCTGAGCGTGCAGAACTTCGTCTTCAACCTGTTCATTCCCGGCTTGGGCGTGCCCATTACCTTGCCCACGTTCAGGGCAACCTTGCCACGCGAAAGCCTTGGGCGTCATTCCGATTCCGGGGAGATCACACCATGCTGAATACCAGGGAACACCCGCTTTCGACCACCACTGGCAGAGCCGGGCTGCGGATACTGATCAGCAGCCGCGATGCCACGTCCCTGCGTGACCTGCAATGCGTCTGCCAACGCATGCCTGGCCTTGAGGTCAGCACGCGCCTGGTCAGCAACGGCCATGTCGATCCGCTCTACGGCCTGGACCGCATGCCCGACCTATTGCTGTTGCGCGTCAGCCATCTGTGGCGCGAAGAGCTGTCGGCGTTGTTGCAACGTCCGGCCCATGAACGTCCGCCGATGCTGGTGTGCGGTCCCTTGGGCGAGCAGGAGGGCATGCGCCTGGCGATGCAGGCCGGTGCCCGGGATGTGTTGCCCGAACCCATCGCCGATACGGAATTGGTGGCGGCGCTCAATCGCCTGGTGACGGAAGTCCGCCTCGGCAACGGCAACGAAGGGAAGCTGATCGCGGTGATCAGCGCCAAGGGTGGCTCCGGCGCAACCCTGGTGGCGTGCAACCTGGCCCAGCAACTCAGCGCCCGGGCAGGCAATACGCTGTTGCTGGACATGGACCTGCAATTTGGCAGCGTGACCCACTACCTGGACGTGGCGCAGTCCCACAGTCATCTGGAAGTGCTGCAGCAGATCGATGAGATGGACAGTGTCGCGTTGCGGGGTTTTTGCAGCCACTTCAGCCCGACCCTGCACGTCCTCGGAGGCCGGGCTGGCGAGTTGTGCCTGCCCCAGGACGCCCAGCCCGAACAGCTCGACGCCCTGTTGCAACTGGCCCGCGCCAGTTATGACTGGGTGGTGGTGGACCTGCCGCGGCAGATCGATCACCTCACCGGCTCCGTGCTGGAACAGGTGGATCGGGTGTATGTGGTGGTGCAGCAGAGCGTCAGCCACCTGCGCGATGCCAGCGCCCTGGTGCGGATCCTTCGCGAAGACCTGGGCGTGCGTGGGGAGCAGTTGCAGATCCTGATCAACCGCTATGACAAAAACGCCGCCGTCAGCCTCAAGGACATCGGTGAGGCCCTGCGTTGCGCGAACCTGTCGAAATTGCCCAATGACTTCAACCTGGTCAGCCAGAGTCAGAACACTGGCGTGCCGTTGGGGCTGCATGCGCCGAAGGCGGCCATTACCACCGCCCTGCGCGATTTGACCGAAGACCTGGTCGGTCACCAGATGGCCACGGACAAGGGCTTGCTTAAACGTGCCTTCAACCGTTTTTTCGGGGGATGACCCATGATCAGCGACTTTCGTAACCGCTTGCGCAAACAGCCCGCCAAACCTGGCGCCGCAGCGGGCGCCCAGCCCGGCGACGGTTTGCCGGACCCCACGGACGCATTGATGGCCTGGGAGCAGGCCATCCCCGACGTGCTGTATGAAACCCGCAGCCAGGTCACCCCGGTGGAGGCCGAATGGCGGGAAAAGATCTACCAGCAACTGCTCAAGGTCATGGACCTGTCATTGCTCGATGCCCTTGAACCGGTCGAGGCCGCGCGGCAGATACGCGATATCTGCCAGCGCCTGCTCGAGGAGCACTCGGCACCGGTGAGTACCGCCAGTCGGCAGTTGATCATCAAGCAGATCACCGACGAAGTGCTCGGCCTCGGGCCGCTGGAACCGCTGTTGGCCGACCACAGCGTGTCCGACATCCTGGTCAACGGATTTGCCTCGGTCTACGTCGAGCGCTTCGGCAAGCTGCAACGCACCGACGTGCGTTTTCGCGACGACCAGCATTTGCTGAACATCATCGACCGCATCGTCTCCAGCCTGGGACGCCGTATCGACGAGTCTTCGCCGCTGGTGGATGCCCGGCTCAAGGACGGTTCGCGGGTCAACGCGATCATTCCACCGCTGGCCATCGACGGTCCGAGCATGTCGATCCGGCGCTTCGCCGTGGACCTGCTCAACACCGACAGCCTGATCCAGGTCGGCACCATTGACCCCGGCCATTGCCTTGTTGCTCAAGGCCATTGTTCGCGGGCGCCTGAACGTGCTGATCTCCGGCGGGACCGGCAGCGGCAAGACCACCATGCTCAACGTGCTGTCCAGTTTCATCCCCCACAACGAGCGCATCGTCACCATCGAGGATTCGGCCGAGCTGCAACTGCAACAGCCCCACGTGGTGCGCCTGGAAACCCGGCCGTCGAACATCGAGGGGCGCGGCGAGGTGAGCCAGCGGGAACTGGTGCGCAACAGCCTGCGCATGCGCCCGGACCGCATTGTCATCGGTGAGGTGCGCGGTGCCGAGGCGATGGACATGCTCACCGCGATGAACACCGGCCACGACGGTTCGCTGACCACCATTCACGCCAACACCGCACGGGATGCGCTGGGGCGAATCGAGAATATGGTGTCGATGACCGGGGCGACGTTTCCGATCAAGGCCATGCGTCAACAAATTGCCTCGGCCATCGATGTGGTGATCCAACTGGAGCGTCAAGAAGACGGCAAGCGACGCGTGGTGAGCATGCAAGAGATCAACGGGATGGAGGGGGAGGTCATCACCATGACCGAAATTTTCTCCTTCGTGCGCCAGGGCATCGGCGAGCACGGCGAGGTGCTTGGCGAATATCGGCCCAGTGGCATGATCCCGGCTTTCCGCGATGTGCTGGCCAAGCGCGGCATCGAGTTGCCGCTGACCTTGTTTCGCCCTGAGTGGATGGAGGGCCGCACGTCATGAGCAATATCCCCAGTGAGTTCATCCTGATTTTCCTCGGCATGGTGTTTATCGCCGTGTTCCTGCTGTCCCAGGGCGTGGTGGTGCCGGTGTTCGGCGAAGCCGGCAAGATGCGCAAGCGTATTCGCGGGCGCCTGCATGTGCTGGAGAAGGCCAACCACCTGCCCAACATGCAGACCGTGTTGCGACAGAAGTACCTGACGCGCCTGTCCCCCTTGGAAGCCCGTCTGGAACAACTGCCGTTCATGGCCAACCTGACGCAACTGATCGAGCAGGCCGGGCATGAATACCGGGCTTATCGGGTGATGCTGCTTGGCCTGATCCTGGGGGCGGCGGCGGGTGTCTTGGTGCTGATGGTCTCGCCGCTCTGGTGGATGGCGCTGCTGGCGGCCTTTGCAGTGACCTGGTTGCCGGTACTGAAAATCCTGCGTGACCGCAACAAGCGTTTCGCCGCGTTCGAGGAAGGTTTGCCGGATGCGCTGGACGCCATGTGCCGAGCCTTGCGCGCCGGGCACCCGTTCAATGAAACCTTGCGGCTGGTCGCCGAGGAGCACAAGGGACCGGTCGCCCAGGAGTTCGGCATGACCTTTTCCGACATCAACTACGGCAACGACGTGCGCCGGGCCATGCTCGGGCTGCTGGAGCGGATGCCGAGCATGACGGTGATGATGCTGGTGACGTCGATCCTCATCCATCGCGAGACTGGCGGCAATTTGACCGAAGTGCTGGAGCGTCTGAGCCGCTTGATTCGCGGGCGTTTCCGGTTCCAGCGCAAGATCAAGACGCTGTCGGCGGAAGGGCGGATGTCGGCGTGGGTGCTGGTGGCGATCCCGTTCGTGCTGGCGATCGCCATCGTGCTCACCAGCCCCAGCTACATGCCGGTGCTGATCAATGACCCCATAGGGCACAAGCTGATCATCGGCGCGTTCTGCGCCATGTTGATCGGGATTTTCTGGATAAGAAAGATCATCCGGATCCAGGTTTAAGCGCTGTTGCGCCGCGAGGTTTCAGTCATGGACTTTTTACTCGGATTGTTGAGTCGGTTGACCGGCAACGAAGAGTTGGCACGCCTGTTGTTCATCGGCGCGATTGGCCTCAGTACAGTGCTGGCGGCCGTCGCGCTCCTGCTATTGATGCTGGGCCTGCAGGATCCGGTGCAGCGGCGCCTGGCGCTGATCAAGCGCGGTTATGGCGGCAACACCGCAGGGCAGGAGGCGCCCGGTAACCTGCAGCTCTTGTTGGAACGGGTCGGCCAGCGCTTTGCTTCCACCGACCAGGCCCACACGTCGGCCACCCAGACCTTGCTGACCCACGCCGGTTACCGTTCAGCCTCGGCGGTGCAGATGTATTGGGCCGTGCGCCTGATGCTGCCGCTGTTGCTGGTTGGCGTTGCGTTGTTGCTGCTGCCGATGGTCAAGGTTTCATTGGCTATCGGCTTGCTGACGGTGGCCCTTATCGCGGGCATCGGCTGGCTGCTGCCGGCGATCTACGTCGGCAAACGCAAGCAGGCCCGCCAAGGCCGGCTGCGCGCCGCGTTCCCGGATGCGCTGGATCTGATGGTGGTCTGCGTCGAGTCGGGCCTGGCCCTGCCCACGACGATTGAACGGGTGGCTGAAGAGATGTCGGTCAGTCAGGTGGAATTGGCCGAGGAGCTGGCGTTGGTCAATGCGCAGATCCGGGCGGGCATCACCAGTACCGAGGCGCTCAAGCAACTGGCCGTGCGCACCGGGCTGGAGGATATCCAGGGCCTGGTCAGCCTGCTGGCGCAAAGTATCCGTTTCGGCACCAGCGTGGCCGATACCTTGCGGATCTATGCCGATGAGTTTCGCGACCGACGGACCCAGGCGGCGGAAGAAATGGGGGCCAAGATTGGCACCAAGTTGATCTTTCCGCTGATTTTCTGCCTGTGGCCGAGCTTCTTTCTTGTCGCCATTGGCCCGGCCATGATTGGTGTGTTCAGGGCTTTCGGGAATATGTAGGACACACGGTATCTATTGTGGGAGCGAGCTTGCTCGCGATAGCGGTTCGACAGTCAATGAAGGTGCTGACTGGGAGACCGCCATCGCGAGCAAGCTCGCTCCCACAGGTTTTCCGGCGCCCACCTACTGATCACTCCAGCCAACACACCGCTCTGTGGCGAGGGAGCTTGCTCCCGCTGGGCTGCGCAGCAGCCCTGCTTTTGCGGCGGCTCTGCACCACTGTGGGAGCGAGCTTGCTCGCGATGGCGGTTCGACAGTCAATGAAGGTGCTGACTGGGAGACCGCCATCGCGAGCAAGCTCGCTCCCACAGGTTTTCCGGCGCCCACCTACTGATCACTCCAGCCAACACACCGCTCTGTGGCGAGGGAGCTTGCTCCCGCTGGGCTGCGCAGCAGCCCCGGCTTTTTGCGGCGGCTCTGCACCACTGTGGGAGCGAGCTTGCTCGCGATAGCGGTTCGACAGTCAATGAAGGTGCTGACTGGGAGACCGCCATCGCGAGCAAGCTCGCTCCCACAGGTTTTCCGGCGCCCACCTACTGATCACTCCAGCCAACACACCGCTCTGTGGCGAGGGAGCTTGCTCCCGCTGGGCTGCGCAGCAGCCCTGCTTTTGCGGCGGCTCTGCACCACTGTGGGAGCGAGCTTGCTCGCGATAGCGGTTCGACAGTCAATGAAGGTGCTGACTGGGAGATCGCCATCGCGAGCAAGCTCGCTCCCACAGGTTTTCCGGCGCCCACCTACTGATCACTCCAGCCAACACACCGCTCTGTGGCGAGGGAGCTTGCTCCCGCTGGGCTGCGCAGCAGCCCTGCTTTTTGCGGCGGCTCTGTACCACTGTGGGAGCGAGCTTGCTCGCGATAGCGGTGGGTCAGTCAATGAAGGTGCTGACTGGGAGACCGCCATCGCGAGCAAGCTCGCTCCCACAGGTTCACGCCTGTGATCTGCCGATCGTTCAAGCCAAAAGACCGCAGCCTCCGGGAGCATCTACATCGGATCGAATGTAGGCACTGCCGAAGGCTGCGATCTTTCCTTTCCCACGTATTTCATTTGCTGCTGGTGATCTCTCCTGCCGAGTCCTGGTCAAAGAACTCCGGGATCGGATAGTTGAAGCTGTTGAGCCAACGCTGCATCGCCATCTCGCGCTCGGCGGCCGAGGCGGTTTGCAGGTTGGTGGAGGCCACCACGCCACGAATCTGCAGTTGCATCCAACCCTCGGTGCCTTGCTGTGCGGCTGAGGAGGGTCCTGGTTCAATGGCCCAGGCGGCGGTGGACAGGCTCACCATGCACACGATCATCAAATGTTTGCTCATCATTTCTTGAACTCCTCGTAACGCTCTACTGGACCGCGCCGGTTGAAGCATCGACGACCTCGGTCAGGCGGTTGGCGGGTGATGTCACTGCCTGAGGTGCCGCGCCCCTGATTCTTTCCGCACGGGCCTGGGCATCTGCCACTTGCTGGGGGCTGAGCTTGGCCATGTTCGCGAGCTCGGCGGCCTGCTTCCAGTTGTCCTGGTAAATCAGCAAGGTCACCATGTTGAACGCGGCCAGCGTGTCGGACTGCTGGAGCTCCATGGCGGTCATGAACTCGAAGCGGGCCTCTGAAATGCGCCGTTGATTGAGGTAGACAACCCCCAGGTCATTGCGGATCTTGCCTTCGGTCGGGGCCATTTTCGCGGCGTGTTCGAGGTATTGCGTCGCCGCCGCATTGTCATTCCTGGCGGCCGCCAACTGACCCAGGCCATGTTCACCATCAGCGGCCAGACAAGTCCCCTGCAGGCTTTTGTACAACGGTTCGGCCTCGTTTCGGCCCATCAGGCGCAGCACCCGAGCCTTGCGCAGGCGGACCTGGACCAAGTCCTCGGGCAAGCGTTCGAGGTTCGCCAGGCTGGCATATAAACGACCTTCGTTGGCCATGTCTTCCGCCATGTTCAAGGCCAGTTCCTGGTCGGCTCCGGGCTTGGCGCAATCGGCCGTACGTGAAGCCACCACGCCGCTGCTGGCACAACCGGCAAGCATCAAGGTCGCCGTTAATGCGATCACTGTTTTCATGGAATACCCCTTGGCGAACCGTTGGACGTCGCACGCCTTGCACACCAGGCGCCGGCTCATTGGGAAAGCCCGCTGCGGTTGTCAAACTCGCCATGTTCGAGGAAGTACATGCGGTAGAAATTCGGGTCGTAGTTGCGCAATTGCTCACCCGGCAAGCTCGGCAGTTGCGCGTCGGCCGCCAACGGTTGGACCAGGTGCGGCGTGACGATCATCAGCAGCTCGCGCTCTTCGCGGTTGATGGCGTTGTCCCGAAAGAACGCGCCGAGAATCGGCACGTCGCCCAGCCCTGGAAACTTGTTCACCTGGGAGCTGTTGCGGGTGCTGATCAGGCCGCTGATGACAAAACTTTCGCCATCGGCCAGGGCGATGCTGGTATCGGTACGGCGCACGGTGAGTGCCGGCACCAGTGTCCCGGCGATATTCACCGCGTTGGTGAAATCCAGCTCACTGACTTCCGGCGCTACCTTCAAGGCGATGCGATTCTTGCCGATGACGGTGGGGGTCAGGGTCAGGCGGATGCCGAATTCCTTGTACTCGATGGACACGTTGTCGCTGCCGGCACTGGGCACCGGGATCGGTACTTCGCCACCGGCCAGGAAGCTCGCGCTCTGCCCGCTGAGGGCCACCAGGCTTGGCCGTGCCAGGGTATAGGCAAAACCGCTGCCTTCCAGGGCGTTGATCATCAACAGGGTCTTACCGGTAGCGAAAGACAAGTTGAACATGTCGTTATTGACCGGCAATGAAGGCCGGACAACACCGCCGATGGTGGGCATGGTCCTCGGCGAGCCGAACAGGAAATTGCCACGGCTGCCGAAAATCGAGGTCGAGGCTTCCTTGAGCTTGGTCCGGCTGACTTCAACGAAACGGATGTCGGTCTGTACCTGGGCGAGCAGCATCGGGTCTTCGGAAGGTATGTTCGCAGCGCCCGTCAGCGCCTCAGTGGCCCGGCCTTTGACAAAGACCATGCTCTGGCGCGGTATTTTCGAACAATCGGTCCAGACCATCAGGCTCGTGGCGCCGGGCGCCAGACCCGTGAGGATAAAGGCATCGCTGCCACTGGGTTGCACATCGGCAATTTTCGGGTCGCCGACGGCCAACTTCGTCACGGGGGCGAGGATGCGCAGTTCGCTCTGGAGCCCTTGGCCGACCTCGAAGGTCGCCGGCAAATTGTCCAGTTGCGAACAGTTTGCCGCTGCGGCCTGAGCCGCATCCAGGCCAAGGCCCATCCAGAACAGGCCATGAATGAAATGTTTTAAAACGGGTGCGGTGCGCTGGGTCATGAAGTGATCCTCAATAGAGAGGCCTTCCCTAGGCTTGCCAGATGCCTCGGATCACTTAAGAGGCCCGGGCTGCCCCTTTCCATCTCGCCAGATCATTTGATCAATGCCGGCTTCAGGCCTCGTCGCTACTAGCAAACGGGCGCATTACACCGACCCGACTGAACGACAGGCAGCTTGCGAACAACCTTTCTGGGCCCCGGGATCTCCGGGAATTGTCGAGGGCTGTGACGGTATCGATCAGGTCGCTTGAGGCACCTTTTACCGGCTCCGTCCTCGCTTCTGTTTCACGTTAGTCCAAACATGGCAAAGCGCCACGCCTCAGGACAAAAAAATGACTAAAAGCTGACAGGTGGGAAAAAACGATCAGGGGCGCGTCAATAATCCGTCTTTTCTTGCGATTGTTCGCTGACGAATTACATGGAAAGACACGGAACATTTTGATTTATGGGACGCGGAACACCGCCAATCGAGGTTTTCGACGGCAAGGATCTTGGGCCGATCCATTCAGTCGGCCTGCGAACCGCGATCCAGGCAGCAGGCGGGTGTCAGTCCACATGGTAGTGAACCGACAACGTTCCTTTCTTCTGTGAAAGCGAGGCGATGGTGACGGCACCCAGATCCTGCAGCCGACGTACATGGGTGCCGCCGCAGCCATAGGCCGTCAGCTCACCGAAGCCGACTTCCCGGCTGCCTTGGCTAAGTGTAACCAGGCGAGGCAGGTCCTCGGCGATCCAGGCATCGATGCCTTGCTGGATGATCGATGTGTCCAGCTCCTGGGGATGTTCCCCAGGTTGGAACTGCACGCGGCTTTCGCCGGGCCAGTGGTGGGCCTTGATCGGTTTCCAGCCACGGCTTTCAGCAAAATGGCCGATCAGGTGCCCCGCCGAGTGCAGGCGTGAGTTCAGCAACCGCCGCTGCTCATCCACGCGGATCGTGGCCATGCCCGGGGCTACGGGGCGGTCGACGTAATGAATGATCTGTTGCCCGTCCTGAAGGACGCGCAGTACCTGGCTGTCGTCGATCCATCCGATGTCGCAGGGCTGACCGCCGCCCTGGGGATGGAACAGGGTGGCGCGCAGCACCACGGCGAATTCGTTTTCCTGGGGGCTGCAGTCCAGGACTTCCACGTTGGCCTTCAGGTCATCGCTATGGAAAAAGAGGCGAAGCGTCATGGTCCATACCCGCATCAGAAATTGTGACGGGATTATAGGTAGCGCGTAAAAGGGTGATAATCCGTTCAAATCTCAAAGGACTGTTGCGTCATGAGCACAAATCTTCCGTTGCCGTTGCTCGCCGAAATGGCCGTCTTCGTCAAGGTCGTGGAGACCGGTAGCTTTTCCGAGGCGGCTCGCCAGTCAGGCTCATCGCCGTCGGCCATCAGCCGCAGCATTTCTCGCCTGGAGAAAGCCCTGGCGACCCGATTGTTGCAGCGCACCACCCGCAAGTTGCGTTTGAGCGATGGCGGCGAAGAGGTGTTCAAGCGCTGCCAGGAGATGGTCGCCGCCGCTCGGTCGGTGATGGAAATCAGCGGCCAGTTCACCCAGGAGGCTGAAGGGCGCATCCGCGTCAGCGTGCCCAAGGCGGTGGGGCGTTTCGTGATTCATCCGCACATGCCTGAATTTTTGCGTCGTTATCCGAAGGTCGATGTGGAGTTGTTCCTGGAGGATCGGCAGGTCGACCTGATCGATGATCACGTCGACCTGGCCATCCGGATTACCGATCAACCATCAGCCGGGCTGGTGGGGCGTCAGTTGTTGACCATTGACCACCTGCTCTGCGCCACGCCGCAATACCTGGCAGAGCATGGCGTTCCCACGCATCCCCACGACTTGCTGGAGCACAGTTGCATTTACCTGGGAGAAACGCCCAATGACGCACGTTGGAAATTCAAGAAAGGCAGCAAGACGGTCACCGTAGGTGTGCGCGGACGTTATGCGGCGAATCACACAGGTGTGCGGTTGGGGGCGGTGTTGCAGCACATCGGCATCGGCAGCCTGCCGTATTTCACCGCCCGTCATGCCTTGGAGCAGGGGTTGATCGTGCAGGTGTTGGCCGACTGGACGTTCCAGGCTTCCTACCACGGTGGCTTGTGGTTGCTGCATTCACCGACGCGCTACCTGCCGCCCAAGCTGCGGGTGTTCATCGATTATCTGGTGGAATGCCTGGCGAAGGAGCCGACCTTGTACAAGGTGGGGGGAGGGGGGCGATCCAGCAAGGACGCGGTGCACTATGAGTTGCCGGAGAGTGATGGGTTGTTCTGACGGGCGCCATCGCGAGCAAGCTCGCTCCCACACTGGGCCGATGGTGAGTACACATTCTATATTCACTGCAGGTCTCCTGTGGGAGCGAGCTTGCTCGCGATGAGGCCCGCCCAGGCAACACACTTCGACAAGACCAAAAAAAGGCCCGCCGGGTTAACCGTGCGGGCCTTTGCATGACGGATCGCAATCAGTGCTTGCTGTCCTGGTCCGACATCGCCAGCAGTTGCTTTTCCTGGTTCCAGTCGAAAGGCTCGTCGTTCTGCTCGGCTTCGAAACGACGTTCTTCCAGGGCCTGGTACAGGGCGATTTCTTCGTCAGGCATGTAGTGCAGGCAGTCACCGGCGAAGTACCAGAGCAGGTCGCGAGGCACCAGGTGGGCGATTTGTGGATAACGGACGATCACTTGGCACAGGAGGTCCTGGCCCAGGTATTGGCTTTCGATCGGGTCGACGGGCAATTGTGCGCGCAACTCGTCAAAGCGCTCCAGGAATAACGCGTGGCTTTCTTCGGGCACCTGTTCGGCTTCACCCACGGCGACCAGGATGCTGCGCAAGTGGTCAAGCAAGACAAGGTGATCGGCAACGATGTTGGACACGAGATAAGTCCTCAAGAGCAAAACGGGCGCAGGAGTATAAAGCCCTTGCGCCCGCTTTTATAGTTGACGAGCGTAGCTGGCCGTCAGGATCAACGGACCTTGTCCTGCGCCAGCGTCAATTCGGCCTTATCGAAATCATCCACGTCGATGACTTTGCGCCGCGCCGCCTCGGCCGCGCGCAAGGTCTGCGCTTCACCGGCTTGCAGCACGCCGGCCTCCAGGGCCGCATCGATGAGTGGTTCGCCAGGTGCCGGATTGAGCTGACCCTGCTTGAGTGCACCGTGCAGTTTCTTGTGCAGCGGATGGGCGGCCGCCAGCAGGTCGGCGGCGTGTTGCAGGGCGCCCACTGGATC
Organism: Pseudomonas beijingensis; assembly: GCF_030687295.1. Lineage (NCBI taxonomy): Bacteria > Pseudomonadati > Pseudomonadota > Gammaproteobacteria > Pseudomonadales > Pseudomonadaceae > Pseudomonas > Pseudomonas beijingensis. The sequence continues at coordinate 966,580 of NZ_CP117425.1, forward strand.
GTCGGTCGATTGCGGGCGATAGCAGCCCTGCAACAACTCTTCGAGGGTCGGGTCACCTTTGGGCCGGCCGATGACTGCGGCCACCTCGGCGTCGAGCCTGTCGCTCGGACCCTTGTGACGACGGCCGAAGGGGAACACCACCAGGCGCAATAGGCAACCCAGTACCCGGTTCGGGAAGTTGCTCAGCAACTCATCCAGCGCACGTTCCGACTGGCCGAGGCTTTCCTCCATGGCCCATGTGAACAGCGGCGTCATGTGGTCCGGCGAATCCAGGTCGTGATAACGCTTGAGCGCGGCGGACGCCAGGTACAGGTTGCTCAAGACGTCGCCCAGGCGGGCCGACAGGCGTTCGCGACGTTTGAGTTCCCCTCCCAGCAGCATCATGCTCAAGTCCGCCAGCAGGGCGAATGCCGCCGCCTGCCGGTTGAGGGCGCGGAAATAACCCTGGCTCAAGGCATTGCCGGGGGCCCTCTCGAAATGCCCCAGGCCCAGGTTCAGCACCAGGGTGCTGGCGGCATTGCTGATCGCGAAACCGATGTGCTTGAGCAACAAGGCGTCGAACTCGACCAGCGCCTGGTCCTTGTCTTCACGGGTGGCCAGGGCCATTTCCTTGAGGACGAACGGATGACAGCGAATGGCGCCCTGGCCGAAGATCATCAGGTTGCGCGACAGAATGTTCGCGCCTTCGACCGTGATGAAGATTGGTGCACCTTGCCAACTGCGACCCAGGTAATTGTTCGGGCCCATGATGATGCCTTTGCCGCCATGCACATCCATGGCGTGGCTGATGCACTCGCGACCGCGTTCGGTCAGGTGGTACTTGAGGATGGCCGACAGCACCGAGGGTTTTTCCCCCAGGTCCACCGCGTTGGCGGTCAGCATGCGTGCCGCATCCATCATCCAGGCGTTGCCACCGATACGCGCCATGGCTTCCTGGATGCCTTCGAACGCCGACAACGGTACGTTGAATTGCTCGCGTACCTGGGCGTACTGGCCCGTCACCAGGCTGGTGAACTTCGCCGCACCGGTGCCCACCGCCGGCAGGGAAATCGAGCGCCCGACCGACAGGCAGTTCATCAACATCATCCAGCCCTTGCCGAGCATGGCCTGGCCGCCGATGAGAAAGTCCAGTGGAATGAACACGTCCTTGCCCCAGTTCGGACCGTTCATGAACGCGGCGCCGAGGGGCAGGTGACGGCGGCCGATCTGCACGCCAGGGGTGTCAGTGGGAATCAGGGCGAGGCTGATGCCCAGGTCTTCTTCGTCACCCAGCAGGTGGTCGGGGTCATACGCCTTGAAGGCCAGGCCCAGGAGGGTGGCCACCGGGCCGAGGGTGATGTAGCGCTTTTCCCAGTTCAGGCGCAGGCCGAGGGTTTCCTGGCCCTCCCATTCACCCTTGCAGATGATGCCGGTGTCGGGCATCGCCCCGGCGTCCGAGCCGGCTAGCGGTCCGGTCAGGGCGAAGCAGGGGATATCGTCGCCTCGGGCCAGTCGCGGCAGGTAATGGTCGCGTTGCTCGTCTGTGCCGTAGTGCAGCAGCAGTTCCGCCGGGGCCGAGGGAGTTGGGGACCATCACGGTGGAGGCCAGGTCGCCACTGCGGGTGGCCAGTTTCATCGCCACCTGGGAGTGGGCATAGGCGGAAAAACCCTTGCCGCCGTATTCCTTGGGAATGATCAGCGCGAAGAAGCCGTGCTCCTTGATATGGGCCCAGGCTTCAGGTGGCAGGTCCATGGCCTGGCCGATCTGCCAGTCGCTGACCATCGCGCAGAGGGCTTCGGTAGGGCCGTCAAGGAACGCCTGCTCTTCCTCGGTCAGTTGCACCTTGGGGTAGGCCAGCAGCAAGTCCCAGTCCGGGCGGCCGCTGAACAGTTCGCCGTCCCACCACACCGTGCCGGCATCGATGGCGTCACGCTCGGTCTCGGACATGGGCGGCAGGGTTTTCTGGAACCAATCGAACATCGGCGCACTGAAATACTGGCGGCGCAGGTCCCGGCAGCAGCAACGGGGCCGCGATGACCGCGAGCACCACCCAGAGGATCAGCATCAGCCAGCCGGGCGCATGGCTGAAAATGCCCATGGCCAACAGATAGACCGCGACGATACCCAGCGCGGGCAGCGGGGCGGTGCGCCGATGCGCCAGCCAGGCGATCCCGACGATCAGGACCAGTATCCACAACAACAGCATATGTAATCCTCCGTGAACCAAGGCAAAACCGACCTTCAGAGCTTAGACGGCATCTGCAAAACCGGCGGTCAGCGCGATGTGATTGATTTCGTGGGAAACCCTGGATGTATTGCGCCAGTCTGGTTGGCAACAGCCGTGGGAAATCGTTCGTTAACAAGGTGAGAAAACGCCATTGTTTGGCCGGAATGCCGTTATCGCTGGGCCGAGGGCTGGGGATAAACTCGGACACCGTCAGCCCCAGTCGAACACAGTACTTGTGGCGAGGGGATTTATCCCCGCTGGGCTGCGAAGCCGCCCCAAGGCAGGCCCACTCAATCTGCCTGGCACACCGAGGTGTCAGGTTTAGGGCCGCTTCGCGTCCAGCGGGGATAAATCCCCTCGCCACAAAGACCGAGTTCGACCCTGAGGGGGATGTTTCTCCAGAGGCCTTCCTTTATGCAGCAATACCTGACCCCCTAGCCGCTTCATCGACAGCGATCACCCCGCGGTCATCGACTTCGCCGAAACTCACCGCGGCGCCGACCACGACCCGCTGGCCCAGGCGGTCAGCCTGTATTACGCCGTGCGCGAGGGGGTGCGCTACAACCCCTACACCTTCAGCCGCGACCCGGCGACCCTGCGCGGCAGTTACGCGTTGGTTGCCGGTGAAAGCTATTGTGTGCCCAAGGCCACTTTGCTGGCCGGCTGCGCCCGGCATTGCGGCATCCCGGCGCGCATCGGCCTGGCGGATGTGCGCAACCACCTGTCCACCCCGCGTCTGCTGGAATTGCTCAGGAGCGACGTGTTCGCCATGCACGGTTATACCGAGCTGTACCTGAACGACCGCTGGGTCAAGGCCACGCCGGCTTTCAACCAGGGCTTGTGCGCGTTGTTCGACGTGGCCCCGCTGGAGTTCGACGGTCGCCACGACAGCGTCTTCCACCCGTTCAATCGGCAAGGGGCGAAGCTGATGGAGTACATCACCGAACCATGGCCAGTTCGCCGACGTGCCCGAGGCATTCTTCTTCGAACACCTGGAGAAGTGCTACCCGCACCTGTTCGGCGAGCAGGTACCGCTCTTGCTCGGCGACATGCAGGGCGATTTGAGTCACGCTTGATCCGGCGTATGCTGCTGCGGCATTTATCCATCGAGGACGCCGTGATGCTGAAGATATGGGGCCGGAAAAATTCATCGAATGTGCGCAAGGCGTTGTGGTGCGCAGAAGAGTTGGGGCTGGCCTACGAGGCCATCGATGCGGGCGGGGCGTTCGGTGTGGTGGACACGCCCGAGTACCGCGCGAAAAACCCCAATGGCCGCGTGCCGATGATCGAGGACGACGGCTTCGTGCTGTGGGAATCCAACACCATCGTGCGTTACCTGGCAGCTCGCCATGCGTCGGGTTCGGCCTGGTATCCCGCTGACGTACAGGCTCGGGCCCTGGCTGAAAAATGGATGGACTGGACCACGTCCAGCTTCGCCGCACCGTTTCGCACGGTGTTCTGGGGCGTCTTGCGCACCCCGGCCGAACAACAGGACTGGGCGGCCATCAATGCGGCGATCAAGGAGTGCGACGATTTGCTGGCTATGGTCGAACAGACCTTGAGTGAACAACCTTACCTGTCGGGTGATGAAATCGGCATGGGCGACATTCCCCTGGGCAGTTTCATTTATGCCTGGTTCGAGATGCCCATCCAGCGCGCCGAGCGGCCTGGCGTACAGGCCTGGTACGCGCGGTTGCAGCAGCGTCCGGCCTACCGCAAAGCCGTCATGACCGCGTTGACTTAATACTTACTATCGACACACTTGACTGTACTTGTGCGGCGACGCCAAGCACCATGGCCTTCGTGCGCTGTGTTGCATTGCTCGCCGCCCGCCCTTATCTATTCTTTTCTTCCTTCCCTTCTTGGTGCGTAATCCGATATGAGTTCCGCTCTGTCCATCCGGCAGCTAACCAAAACCTACGGCAACGGTTTCCAGGCCTTGAGTGGTATCGATCTGGACGTCGCCGAAGGTGATTTCTTCGCCTTGCTCGGCCCTAACGGTGCCGGCAAATCCACCACCATTGGCATTCTTTCCACGCTGGTGAACAAGACCAGCGGCACGGTGAACGTCTTTGGTCATGACCTGGACCGCGAGCCCGCCGCCCTCAAGCGCTGCATCGGCGTGGTGCCCCAGGAATTCAACTTCAACCAGTTCGAAAAGACCTTCGACATCGTTGTGACCCAGGCCGGTTACTACGGCATCCCGCCGAAGGTCGCCAACGAGCGCGCCGAGCAGTACCTGACCCAATTGGGCCTGTGGGACAAGCGTGACGTGCCGTCCCGTTCACTGTCCGGCGGCATGAAGCGACGCCTGATGATCGCCCGCGCGCTGGTGCATGAACCGCGCCTGCTGATCCTCGACGAACCGACCGCCGGCGTGGACATCGAGCTGCGTCGCTCGATGTGGAGCTTCCTGACCGAGCTGAACCAGAAAGGCATCACCATCATCCTCACCACCCATTACCTGGAAGAGGCTGAGCAGTTGTGCCGCAACATCGGCATCATCGACCACGGCACCATTGTCGAGAACACCAGCATGCGCCAGTTGCTCAGCCAACTGCATGTGGAAACTTTCCTGCTGGACCTGAAACACGACCTGAAGACCGCGCCCCAGCTCATCGGTTATCCGGCTCGCCTGGTGGACAGCCATACCCTGGAAGTGCAGGTGGACAAAGCCGTGGGCATCACCGGGCTGTTCACCCAACTGGCCCTGCAAAACATTGAAGTGCTGAGCCTGCGCAACAAAACCAATCGCCTCGAGGAGTTGTTCGTGTCCCTGGTGGAGAAAAATCTGGCGAAGGTGGCGGTATGAGCATGAGTTCCGAACTGCGCCCCAACCTCATCGCCCTCAATACCATCGTTTACCGTGAAGTCCGGCGTTTCATGCGGATCTGGCCGCAGACCCTGCTGCCGCCGGCCATCACCATGGTCCTGTACTTCGTGATCTTCGGTAACCTGATCGGGCGGCAGATCGGCGACATGGGTGGCTTCACGTACATGGACTACATCGTGCCGGGGCTGATCATGATGTCGGTGATCACCAACTCCTATGGCAACGTGGTGTCGAGTTTTTTCGGCAGCAAGTTCCAGCGTTCGATCGAGGAGCTGATGGTCTCGCCGGTGTCGCCCCATACGATCCTCATCGGCTACACCTTGGGCGGCGTGCTGCGCGGCCTGGCGGTGGGCCTTATCGTGACCCTGCTGTCGTTGTTCTTCACCGATTTGCAGGTGCATCACCTGGGGGTGACGGTCTTGGTGGTGGTGCTCACGGCCACGATCTTTTCGCTGCTGGGTTTCATCAATGCCGTGTTTGCACGCAACTTCGATGACATCTCCATCATCCCGACGTTCGTGCTCACGCCGCTGACCTACCTGGGCGGGGTGTTCTACTCCATCTCCCTGTTGCCGCCGTTCTGGCAGACCGTGTCCCTGGCCAACCCGGTGCTGCACATGGTCAACGCGTTCCGCTACGGCATCCTCGGGGTATCGGACATCAAGATCAGCATCGCCATCACCTTCATGCTGGTGGCAACCGTGGTGCTTTACCTCGGTTGCGCGCGGTTGCTGGTCAGCGGGCGGGGGATGCGTACCTAAGCTTTAACCCCTGACCCCTTGTGGGAGCGAGCTTGCTCGCGATGGCGTCAGATCATTCAATAACCTATTGACTGACATACCGCTATCGCGAGCAAGCTCGCTCCTACATTGATCTTCATGAGGTCGCAGATTTGTGGCCACAAAAAAGGCCTCCATCCCAGGAGGCCTTTTTTGCATCTCACATCCGGCTTTTCTTGCGCCGCTTCCACTGTCGGGTCACCCACCAGCGCCAGTAACTCATGGTGACGAAGTAGGCCAGGGCGCCGAGCACCAGGCCGGTCACCACCGAGCCGAGCAGGAACGGCTGCCACAAGGTGGACAACTGGCCGCTGATCCATTCCCAGGTCAGCTCTTCGGGCAGTGTCCGGGCAGGCACGTCCATCAGCCAGGCACCGGTCTGGTAGGTGCAGAAAAACACCGCCGGCATGGTGATCGGATTGGTCAGCCACACCAGGCTCACCGCAATCGGCATATTGCCGCGCACCGTGACGGCCAACGCGGCGGCCAGCAACATCTGCAATGGGATCGGCAAGAACGCGGCAAACAGGCCAACCGCCATCGCCCGGGCCACGGAGTGCCGATTGAGGTGCCAAAGGTTGGGATCGTGCAGCAGGGTGCCGAGAAAACGTAAGGATTTATGTTCCCGAATGCTCTCTGGGTCTGGCATGTAACGTTTGAATAGGCGCCGGGGCATAAGGCTTCTCGGTCGGTTCAACGCAGTAAAGCCGCAAGTATGTCTGGATTCTACGGCTGGCAGATTCAGACTTTGTGACAATTGATAACGCCAGCGGTGCCGCGAACCGTCTATGCCTGAAGAGGGCACTCTCAAGGACGGGTTATGCGCACAGGGTTAGTCGCGCTTGCACTGGGGCTGGTGGCCCCGATTTTTTTACCGGCACTGCCGCCGTTGTGGCTGATTGCAGCCATGCCGGTGCTTGCATTGATGGCGTTGCCATTTCGAACCTACGCGGCGGGTTTTTTCCTGTTCGGGCTGGCCTGGGCCTGCCTGTCGGCGCAGTGGGCGCTGGACAATCGATTACCCGCCGCCCTGGACGGAGAAACCCGTTGGGTTGAAGGGCGCGTCGTCGGTTTGCCGCAACAGGGCGACGGCGTGGTGCGCTTCGAACTGGCCGATGCCCATTCACGTCGTACCCGATTACCGACAACGATGCGCCTCGCCTGGTTCGGTGGCCCGCCCGTCAACAGCGGCGAACGCTGGCGATTGGCAGTGAAGCTCAAGCGGCCTGCCGGGCTGCTGAACCCGCACGGCTTCGACTATGCCGCCTGGTTGTTGAGCCGTGGCATTGGCGCGACCGGTACCGTCAAGGAGGGGCGTCTGCTGCAAGCAGCCCGGGGCGCCTGGCGTGACGAGGTGCGCCAGGCGCTGGCACAGGTCGACACCCACGGCCGCTCCGGTGCGCTGGCGGCATTGGTCCTGGGCGACGGGGGGTGGGCTGAGCCGCGAGGACTGGCAGGTTTTGCAAGACACCGGCACGGTCCATTTGCTGGTGATCTCCGGGCAACACATCGGCCTGCTCGCCGGCCTGGTGTACCTGTTGGTGGCCGGTGCGGCGCGTTATGGCCTGTGGCCGACGGGGCTGGCGTGGTTGCCTTGGGCGTGTGCGCTGGCCTTTTGCGCCGCCCTGGGCTACGGCCTGCTCGCCGGTTTCGAGGTGCCGGTGCGACGGGCCTGCGCGATGATCGGCCTGGTGTTGCTGTGGCGCTTGCGCTTCAAACAGCCGGATCCGTGGTGGGCATGGCTGCTGGCCTTCGTCGGGGTGCTGGTGTTCGACCCGCTCGCCAGCCTGCGGCCGGGGTTCTGGTTGTCGTTTGCGGCCGTCGCCATATTGATGTTCACCTTTGGCGCTCGCCTTGGGCCCTGGCGCTGGTGGCAAACCTGGACCCGTGCCCAGTGGCTGGTTGCGGTCGGCCTGTGGTCCGTTGCTGTTGATCGTGGGCTTGCCGGTCAGCCTCAGCGGGCCACTGGTGAACTTGCTCGCGGTGCCCTGGATCAGCCTGCTGGTCTTGCCGCCAGCGCTGCTCGGCACGGCGTTGTTACCGGTGCCGCTCATCGGTGAAGGCCTGCTGTGGATCGCCGGCGGGTTGCTCGATCTGTTGTTCAAAGGGCTGGGGCTGATGGCCGGACGAATGCCTGCCTGGGTCCCTGTTGCGGTCCCGCCCTGGGCCCTGGGCATCGCCGCGCTGGGGGCTTTCTTGCTGCTGTTGCCCAAAGGCGTGCCGCTGCGTGTGCTGGGGTGGCCGATGATGCTGCTGATGGTGTTTCCACCGCGAGAACACCTGCCGCAAGGGCACGCCGAGGTCTGGCAACTGGACGTGGGCCAAGGCTTGGCGGTGCTGGTACGCACCCGGCATCACAGCCTGCTTTACGACGCCGGGCCGCGCTTTGGCGAGGCCGATGTGGGCGAGCGCGTCGTATTGCCGACCTTGCGCAAACTGGGTGTGCGCGGCTTGGACCTGATGCTCCTCAGCCATGCCGACGCCGATCATGCCGGCGGTGCCCTGGCCGTGCGCAAGGGACTGCCGACGATGGAAGTCATCAGCGGCGATCCCGACGCGCTGCCCGACGAATTGCGGGCCGGGCCTTGCGACAGCGGCAGGCGCTGGGAATGGGATGGGGTCGGATTCGAGTTGTGGCGCTGGGCCTCTGCCGTTGAAAGCAACCAGAAGTCCTGCGTCCTGCTGGTGGAGGCTGGCGGAGAACGCCTGCTGTTGACCGGCGACATCGACACCCCTGCCGAGCGCGCCTTGCTTGACGAGGCCCTGGCGCTACCGATCCAGTGGCTGGCCGCACCTCATCACGGCAGCCGCAGTTCGTCATCGATGGCATTGTTGTCGCGCCTCAAGCCGCATTCGGTGTTGATCTCCCGCGGGCAGGGCAATGCGTTCGGCCATCCCCATCCCCAGGTGATGGCCCGGTACCGCCGCTCAGGCCTGGCGACCTACGACAGCGCCGAGCAGGGCGCCATTCGTCTGCAACTGGGCGCGTTCGAATTACCACGCACCGAGGCCGGGCACCGACGCTACTGGCGCGATCCGCCCGCTGTCGGGACACCGAGGCAACATTGATCCAGCGCAGTTGGCTGATGCGCTTATCGGCGGGGCGGGTCTGCAAGGCGAGTCTGTGTGATAAAGTGGCGCACTTTTTCGAGGGGGCAGTCACTGTGTGGGAATTGGTCAAATCCGGCGGCTGGATGATGTTGCCGATCATTCTGAGTTCCATCGCGGCACTGGGTATCGTTGCCGAACGCCTGTGGACCCTGCGTGCCAGCCGCGTGACCCCGGAGCATCTGCTCGGGCAGGTCTGGGTCTGGATCAAGGACAAGCAGCTGAACAAGGACAAGCTCAAGGAGCTGCGGGCCAGCTCGCCGCTCGGGGAGGTCCTCGCCGCTGGCCTGGCGAACTCCAAGCATGGTCGCGAGATCATGAAGGAGTGCATCGAGGAAGCCGCCGCCCGGGTCATCCATGAACTGGAACGCTACATCAGTACCCTGGGCACCATCGCCGCCATGTCCCCGCTGCTGGGCCTGCTGGGAACGGTGCTGGGCATGATCGACATCTTCAGCGCGTTTACCGGCTCCGGCATGACCACGAATGCCGCGGTACTGGCGGGCGGGATTTCCAAGGCCCTGATCACCACCGCCGCCGGCCTGATGGTCGGTATCCCTGCCGTGTTCTTCCATCGGTTCCTGCAACGCCGCGTCGACGAGCTGGTGGTCGGCATGGAGCAGGAAGCCATCAAGCTGGTCGAGGTGGTGCAGGGTGATCGTGACGTGGACCTGGCTGGGGGCAAGCAGTGAAATTCCGCCGCAAGCCACGGGAAAACATCGAGATCAACCTCGCGTCGCTGATCGACGTGGTGTTCATCCTGTTGCTGTTTTTCGTCGTGACCACCACGTTCACCCGGGAAACCCAGCTCAAGGTTGAATTGCCGCAAGCCGTCAGCGGCTCGCCGGCCGAAGACCAGCAACTGAAGAACCTCGAAGTCACCATCAGCGCCGAAGGGGCGTTCTCGGTGAATAACCAGTTGCTGCCCAAGAGCGACCTGGCGAGCCTGATCGAGGCCCTGCAGAAAGAGTCCGGCGGCGATACCAACCTGCCGCTGTCCATCAGCGCCGACGGCAAGACCCCTCATCAATCGGTGATCACCGCCATGGACGCGGCCGGCAAGCTCGGTTTCAGCCATCTGCGCATGACCACGGTCGAGGCGGCGCCCGCACCCTGATGGCCATGTCCGATCGATTGCTTGCCGCGTGGTATGAAGGCCACCCGGCCCTGACCCTGCTGCGGCCGCTGGAGTGGTTGTACCGGCGGGTGGTGGTGGGCAAGCGCGAGCGTTTCCTGGCGGGTGAAGGCCAGATCTACCAGCCCCCCGTGCCGTTGGTGGTGGTGGGCAACATCACGGTGGGTGGCACTGGCAAGACGCCGTTGATCCTGTGGATGATCCAGCACTGCCAGCGCAGTGGCTTGCGGGTCGGGGTGGTCAGCCGGGGCTATGGTGCCAAGCCGCCGCAACTGCCGTGGCGGGTCAGGGCCGAGCAGGGTGCCGACGTCGCGGGGGACGAGCCGCTGCTGATCGTCCAGCGCACGGGCGTGCCGTTGATGATCGATCCCGATCGCAGCCGCGCGGTCCAGGCGCTGGTGGAGAGCGAACCGCTGGACCTGATCCTGTCCGACGACGGCATGCAGCATTATCGGCTGGCCCGGGACCTTGAACTGGTGCTGATCGACAGCGCTCGCGGCCTGGGCAACCGCCGTTGCCTGCCCGCCGGGCCGCTGCGCGAACCGGTCGAGCGCCTGCAATCGGTCGACGCCGTGCTGTACAACGGCGCCAGTACCGACCGCGAAGACGGCTTCGCCTTCCAATTGCTTCCCACCGAACTGGTGAACCTGGCCAGTGGCGAGCGCCGTCCTCTCGACCATTTTCCACCCGGCCAGGCCCTGCACGCCGTGGCCGGCATCGGCAACCCCCAGCGTTTCTTCAAGACCCTCGAAACGCTACACTGGCGGCCAATACCGCACGGGTTTGCCGACCATGCCGAATACAGCGCCCAAGCCTTGAACTTCACGCCATCCCTGCCGGTGGTCATGACGGAAAAAGACGCGGTCAAATGCCGTGCTTTCGCCGCGCCTGACTGGTGGTACCTGGCGGTGGACGCCGCGCCGTCGCCGGCCTTTGTGGCCTGGTTCGATGCGCAATTGATGCGCCTGTTACCGGATCGGCTCGTGCCTTAACACCTTTTACCAAGGGGAATTCCATGGACACCAAACTGCTCGATATTCTGGCCTGCCCGGTCTGCAAAGGCCCGCTCAAGCTCAGCGCTGACAAGACCGAACTGATTAGCAAGGGCGCCGGCCTGGCCTACCCGATTCGCGACGGCATCCCGGTGATGCTCGAAAGCGAAGCCCGCACCCTGACCACCGACGAGCGCCTGGATAAATGACCACCGCCTTTACCGTTGTCATTCCGTCGCGCTTTGCCTCGACGCGCCTGCCCGGCAAACCGTTGCTGTCGATCGCCGGCAAGCCGATGATCCAGCACGTCTGGGAACAGGCCTGTAAAAGCAGCGCCCAGCGCGTGGTGGTGGCGACTGACGATGCGCGGATCGTCGAGGCCTGCAAAGGCTTTGGCGCCGAGGTCGTGCTGACTCGCGAAGACCATAATTCCGGCACTGATCGCCTGGCGGAGGTCGCGGCGAAGCTCGGTCTTGCCGCCGACGCGATCATCGTCAATGTGCAAGGTGACGAGCCGTTGATCCCGCCGAGCGTGATCGATCAGGTCGCCGCCAACCTTGCGGCCCACACCGAAGCGCGCATGGCCACCCTGGCCGAGCCGATCGAGGATGTGCAAACCCTGTTCAACCCTAACGTGGTCAAGGTGGTCAGCGACCTCAATGGCCTGGCGTTGTCCTTCAGCCGTTCGACGTTGCCCTGGGCGCGGGACGCATTCGCCCAAGACCGCGACGTGCTGCCGGAGGGCGTGCCGTACCGCCGTCATATCGGCATCTACGCCTACCGCGCCGGCTTTCTCCAGGACTTCGTCGCCTGGGGCCCGTGCTGGCTGGAAAACACTGAAGCCCTGGAACAGTTGCGAGCCCTGTGGCATGGCGTGCGGATCCATGTCGCCGATGCGCTGATCGCCCCGCCGACCGGTGTCGACACGGCCGAAGACCTCGAGCGCGTTCGTCGCCTGCTGGAGGCCTGATGCGGGTCCTGTTCGTCTGCCTCGGCAATATTTGCCGCTCGCCTACCGCCGAAGGCATCTTGCGCCACAAGTTGCGCGAGGCCGGGCTGGCCGGGCAGGTGGAAGTCGCTTCCGCCGGTACCGGTGACTGGCATGTCGGCAAGGCGCCGGACAAGCGCAGCCAGGCCGCCGCCCTGAGGCGTGGCTACGACTTGTCGGCCCAGCGCGCGCAACAGGTGACGCGCGCCGACTTCGCCGCCTATGACCTGATCCTGGCGATGGACAGCAGCAACCTGCGCAATCTCCAGGCCCTGCAACCGGCCAATGGCAAGGCCGAGTTGGATCTGTTCCTGCGGCGATACGAAGCCGAAATCGACGATGTGCCGGACCCGTACTACGACGGCGAGCAGGGCTTCGAGCAGGTGCTGGACCTGATCGAGCGCGCCACGGATCGCCTGGTGATCGAATTGAAGGGGCGGTTATGACCTTGCAGGTACGGGCGGGCGTCAGCCTCAAGCCCTTCAACAGCTTTGGCGTGGACGTCAGCGCCCGGTTATTCGCCGAAGCCCACGACGATGGCGATGTTCGCCAGGCCTTGGCCTATGCCAGCGAGCATGCCGTGCCGTTGCTGGTGATCGGCGGTGGCAGCAACCTGTTGCTGACCGGCGACATCGACGCCTTGGTGGTGCGCATGGCCAGCCAGGGGATCCGCCTGCTCAGCGATAACGGTGAGCAGGTGGTGGTCGAGGCCGAAGCCGGGGAACCCTGGCATCCCTTCGTCCAGCACACGCTGGCGCAAGGCTGGTCGGGCCTGGAAAACCTCAGCCTGATTCCCGGTACTGTCGGTGCGGCACCGATGCAAAACATTGGCGCCTATGGCGTGGAGATCAAGGATGTCTTCGCTGGCCTCACCGCGCTGGATCGCCTGACCGGTGAACTGCGTGAGTTCACCTTGGAAGAGTGCTGTTTTGCCTACCGCGACAGCGTGTTCAAGCAGCAGGCGGGACGCTGGTTGATCCTGCGGGTGCGTTTCGCCCTCAGTCGCGCCGCGCACTTGCACCTGGAGTACGGCCCAGTCCGCCAGCGATTGACCGAACAAGGCATCGATCAGCCGACGCCCACGGACGTGAGCCGGGCCATCTGCAGCATCCGCAGCGAAAAACTCCCCGACCCGGCCGTGCTGGGCAATGCCGGCAGCTTCTTCAAGAATCCGCTGGTGCCGGCCACGCACGTGGCACACCTCAAGCAGCAGTACCCCGATCTGGTGGCTTATCCACAGCCTGGGGGGCAGATGAAAATCGCCGCCGGCTGGCTGATCGAACGGGCCGGCTGGAAGGGCTTTCGTGAGGGTGATGCCGGTGTGCATAAGTTGCAGGCGTTGGTGCTGGTCAACTACGGCAACGCCACGGGCCCGCAACTGTTGGACCTGGCCCTGCGCATCCAGAAAGACATTGCCGAACGTTTCCAGGTCGAGTTGGAAATGGAACCCAATCGGTACTGAGCCGTCTCCACGCAGCACCTGAAAAAGCGCCCTGCACACCCAGCACACGAGTATTTGTGCAGGATTGTGCAGGGCGTTTTGCTTGATCCTGGGTTAATTTAGTTCGCTAACGATGCGACCATCGCATCCCAAAGGCCCGATGCAGACGCCTGTGTGCGTTTGCATAAGAGAGCCCGATCAGCCTGAGCCAGTCTGCGACAACCGAACCGTTACCTAAGCGGCAGATTGCTCGACCCCATAACTCGATAACTATGCGGGCGTGCCCATGATTACCCTGAAACTCAATGGAAAAGACCATCAACTGGATGTGACCGAGGACATGCCGCTGCTGTGGGCTATCCGGGATGTGGCCGGTTACAACGGCACCAAATTCGGCTGCGGCATGGGCCTGTGTGGCGCCTGCACCATCCACATCGACGGCGCCCCGGCGCGCAGTTGCATCACGCCAATCGGCTCGGTGAAAGGGCAGGACGTCAGCACCATCGACGGGCTTCACGCCGACCCGGTCGGGCAAGTCGTCCAGAAGGCCTGGCTCGACACTGCGGTGGCTCAGTGCGGTTACTGCCAGGGCGGACAGATCATGTCTGCTACCGCGTTGCTCAAGACCAACCCCAACCCGAGCGATGAGCAAATCGAAGAAGCCATGGTCGGCAACATCTGCCGCTGCGGCACCTACAACCGGATCAAGACCGCGATCCGCCAGGCTTCCACTCACCTGAAGGAGGCCAAGGCATGAGCCGCTTGCCCGATGATTTCGTGCTGAGCAATCTCAGCCGCCGTGGTTTCCTCAAGGGCGCGAGCGCCACCGGCATGCTGGTGCTGGCGGCCACGTGGGGCCTGCCGGATGCCTTTGCCGAGGAAAAGAAATTCGGCGCCGAGGGCATGCCCCATGGTGCGGTCGACGACCCGAAGGTTTACGTCAGCATTGCCACCGATGGCAGCGTGACCGTGATCTGCAACCGTTCGGAAATGGGCCAGGGCGTGCGCACCAGCCTGAGTATGGTGGTCGCCGACGAACTGGATGCTGACTGGGCGCTTGTCAAGGTCAAGCAGGCGCCGGCCGATGAGGCGCGTTTCGGCAACCAGGACACCGACGGTTCGCGCAGCATGCGTCACTGGTACGAACCGATGCGCCGTTGCGGGGCCGCCGCCCGGACCATGCTGGAACTGGCCGCCGCTGCGCAGTGGGAAGGTGCCGGTGAGTGAATGCCGTGCGCAACTGCACAAAGTGCTGCACCAGCCTTCGGGGCGTGAACTGGGTTACGGCGAATTGGCCGCCGCCGCCAGTGCCTTGCCAGTGCCGGCCCGTGACAGCTTGCGTCTCAAGCAGCCGTCCGAGTTCCGCTACATCGGCAAGGAAGCGAGCCGGGCAATCGATGGCGCGGACATCGTCAACGGTCGTGCCGTGTTTGGTGCCGATGTGCATTTCGACGGCATGCTCTATGCGGTCATCGCGCGTCCGCCGGTCTATGGCGGCAAGGTCAAGAGCGTGGACAGTAGCGCGGCGCTGAAGGTACCGGGCGTGGTCAAGGTGGTGCAGATCGAAGGGCGCCCGCTGCCTTCGGAGTTCCAGCCGTTTGGGCGGCGTGGCGGTGGTGGCGAAGAACACCTGGGCGGCGATCAAGGGCCGCGAGGCGCTGAAAATCCAGTGGGACGACGGCCCGAATGCCGGTTATGACTCCATTGCCTATCGCAAGGAGCTGGAAGCGGCGGCCCTCAAACCCGGAAAAGTCGTGCGCAGCAGCGGTGATCTCGACGACGCGTTGGCCACGGCTGATTCGACGTTGGAAGCGTCGTATTACTTGCCGCATTTGTCCCAGTCCCCCATGGAGCCGATGGTTGCTGTTGCCCGGTTCAAGGACGGCCAATGCGAAGCCTGGGCACCGAGCCAGGCGCCGCAGGTGACCCGTGAGCGTGTCGCCGAACGCCTGGGCATTCCTTTCGAGAAAGTCACGGTGAACATCACGTTGCTGGGCGGCGGTTTCGGACGCAAGTCCAAACCTGACTTTGTCGTCGAAGCGGCGGTGCTGGCCAAGGAATTTCCAGGCCAGCCAATACGGGTGCAATGGACCCGCGAGGACGATATTCACCACTCGTATTTCCATACCGTATCGGCCGAATACCTCAAGGCTGGCCTGAACAAGGACGGCATGCCGTCCGGTTGGCTGCACCGCACCGTAGCCCCGAGCATCACGGCACTGTTTGCACCGGGCATGACTCACGAGGCGCCGTTCGAAATAGGTATGGGCGTGACCAACATGGCCTACGCCATCCCCAACCTGCGCCTGGAAAACCCCGAAGCGGTGGCCCATGCCCGGGTGGGCTGGTACCGCTCGGTGTCGAACATTCCCCATGGTTTTGCGATCCAGAGTTTCATCGACGAACTGGCCCACAAGGCCGGCCAGGATCCGCTGAAGTACCAGGTCAAATTGCTCGGGCCGGATCGTAAGATCGATCCGCGCACCTTGAGCGAAGAATGGAACTACGGCGAATCCCCTGAGCGTTACCCGATTGATACGGCGCGGATTCGCACGGTGCTGGAAACCGCCGCGAAGGCCGCCGGTTGGGGGCGGGAGCTGCCCAAGGGCCGTGGCCTGGGGCTGGCGGTGCACTACAGCTTTGTCACTTACGTGGCGGCGGTGCTCGAGGTGGAGGTCAAGGACGATGGCACGGTGATCGTGCACAAGGCGGACATTGCCGTAGACTGCGGCCCGCAGATCAACCCCGAGCGCATCCGCTCCCAGTTCGAGGGCGCCTGCGTCATGGGCCTGGGCAATGCGATGGTGGGTGAAATCAGCTTCAAGGACGGCAAGGTGCAGCAGGACAACTTCCACATGTACGAGGTGGCGCGCATGTCCCTGGCGCCCAAGGAAGTGGCCGTGCACCTGGTCACGCCGCCGGGGGAGGTGCCGTTGGGCGGTGTCGGCGAGCCGGGCGTGCCGCCGATTGCGCCGGCCCTGTGCAACGCCATTTTCGCCGCCACCGGTCAGCGTATCCGTAATCTGCCTGTGCGCTATCAGCTGCAAGGCTGGCAACAGGCCAAGGCCTGATGGACAGCGTCGATCTGAACGTCCTGCGCAGCGTGCTGGAGTGGCGCCGCGCCGGGCAGCGGGTGGTGTTGTTCACCGTGGTCCAGACCTGGGGCACCGCGCCCAGGCCGCCGGGGGCGATGCTGGCCCTGCGCGAAGATGGCGTGGTGATCGGTTCGGTGTCGGGCGGTTGTGTCGAAGATGACCTGATCGCCCGGTTGCACGACGGCCGCATTCCTGCGGACGGTCCGCCGGTGCAACTGATCACCTATGGCGTCACCCGCGAAGAAGCGGCGCGCTTCGGCCTGCCGTGCGGCGGTACGTTGCGCCTGACCGAAGAGCGGGTGGGCGATCCGCACTGGGTCGCAGAGCTGCTGGAGCGCTGCGAGGCCCATGAGATCGTCGCCCGTGAGCTGACGATCACCACCGGCAATGTGGTCCTGGTCTCGGCCAGCAAGACCGACGCCCTGGTGTTCGATGGGCAGGTGCTGCGGGCCATTTACGGCCCACGTTGGCGGCTATTGCTGATCGGCGCCGGACAATTGTCGCGCTACGTGGCGGAAATGGCCCGACTGCTGGACTTCGAAGTGCTGATTTGCGATCCGCGCAAGGAGTTTGTCTATGGTTGGGAAGAGCAGCATGGGCGCTTTGTCTCGGGGATGCCCGACGAAGCCGTGTTGAGCATCCAGACCGACGAGCGCACGGCCATTGTGGCCTTGACCCATGATCCACGCCTGGACGACATGGCGCTGCTCACGGCCCTGGACTCCAAGGCTTTTTATGTCGGTGCCCTGGGTTCGCGGGTCAACAGCCAGAAACGTCGGGACAACCTGGCTCAGCTAGGCTTGTCTGCAGAGGCGATTGGCCGCTTGTATGGACCGATCGGCTTGCACATCGGCAGCCACACCCCGGCGGAAATCGCCTTGTCGCTGCTGGCCGAAATCGTGGCGATCAAAAATGGCGTGGCACCGCGGCAGAAAAAAACGCTGTAAGCCGTGGGTAAGGAGGGCGTATGAGCGAGTCGATTGGCGTGATCATCCTGGCGGCTGGAACGGGCAGCCGTTTTCGCCAGATTGCAGGCCCCGACAAGGATAAATTGCTCGCCGATTGCACCGGGCGCGACGGTGCCGTGCGCTCGGTGATTGAACAGGTGCTGGTGAATCTGCCGGCCTCCCTGGAAAAGCGCGTGTTGGTGACGAGCAAGAATCGGCCGCAAGCCATTCGCATGGCCCAGGCCTATGGATGTAGTTGCGTGGAATTGGACTCCCCCGGCCTGGGCGACAGCATTGCCGCCGGTGTCCAGGCCTGCCCGGACCTTGATGGCTGGCTGATTTTGCTGGGCGACATGCCGTTCATCTTGCCGTCGAGCATTGAGCAGGTGGCGGCGGGGATTCGCGCGGATGGCATCAGCGTGCCGGTCCTCGCAGGTGAGTATGGGCATCCGGTAGGATTTGGTCGTGGATTTGGGCCGAAACTGATGGCGCTGACCGGGGATCGCGGCGCAAAGGTATTGTTTGCCGGGGCGCAGGTGGTCGAAGTGCCGGTGGACGATCCTGGCGTTGTTTGGGATGTCGATGTGCCAGAAGCACTGACCTTCAAATAACAGACGACGCAAAACCCTGTGGGAGCGGGCTTGCTCGCGAAAGCGGTCTGACATTCACCATTGAGGCAAGCTGGCCCGCCGCCTTCGCGAGCAAGCCCGCTCCCACATTGGATTTTCAGTGGATATAAAACCTGTGCCGACCCCAGCCCTCCCTGTGGGAGCGAGCTTGCTCGCGATAGCGGTCTGACATTCACCATTGAGGCAAGCTGACCCACCGCCTTCGCGAGCAGGCTCGCTCCCACACTGGATCTTTCAGTGGATATAAAACCTGTGCCGACCCCAGCCCTCCCTGTGGGAGCGAGCTTGCTCGCGATAGCGGTCTGACATTCACCATTGAGGCAAGCTGACCCACCGCCTTCGCGAGCAAGCTCGCTCCCACACTGGATCTTTCAGTGGATATAAAACCTGTGCCGACCCCAGCCCTCCCCGTGGGAGCGAGCTAGCTCGCGATAGCGGCCTGACATTCACCATTGATGCAGGCTGACCCGCCGCCTTCGCGAGCAAGCTCGCTCCCACACTGGATCTTTCAGTGGATATAAAACCTGTGCCGACCCCAGCCCTCCCTGTGGGAGCGAGCTTGCTCGCGATAGCGGTCTGACATTCACCATTGAGGCAAGCTGACCCGCCGCCTTCGCGAGCAAGCTCGCTCCCACACTGGATCTTTCAGTGGATATAAAACCTGTGCCGACCCCAGCCCTCCCTGTGGGAGCGAGCTTGCTCGCGATAGCGGCCTGACATTCACCATTGATGCAGGCTGACCCGCCGCCTTCGCGAGCAAGCTCGCTCCCACACTGGATCTTTCAGTGGATATAAAACCTGTGCCGACCCCAGCCCTCCCTGTGGGAGCGAGCTTGCTCGCGATAGCGGCCTGACATTCACCGTTGATGCAAGCTGGCCCGCCGCCTTCGCGAGCAAGCCCGCTCCCACATTGGATTTTCAGTGGATGTAAGTCTTGTGCCCAACCCACCCCCTTCTGTGGATAAGTCTGAAGGCATAAAAAAGCCCCGCCTGGCATGACCAGGCGGGGCTTTTTACTGGGCGGTGGAATCAGGCGTGAGGTTTAGGCTCGTGCTCTTTTTCCAAGGCTTCAGTGTGACGCGGCGCGATTTCTTCAGCGGTGTGCTGAGGTTCGTCGAACGTCGGAGCCGATTCAACCGGGGTTTCAGCGACCGGGGCAGGGGCTGCCTCGGCGACTTCTTCCACGACTGGCGCAGGCTCGGCAGCAGGCGCTTGAGCGGCGGCAGCGGCAGCTTGTTCGGCTTCCTTCTGCAGACGCTCGGCTTCACGCTTGCGACGACGCACTTCACGCGGATCGTTCGGCGCGCGGCCATTCGCGGTCAGGGCGCTGGCAGGTGCAGGCTCTTCCACCACTGCGGTGGCTTCGGCAACCACCGGCGCTTCGACCACTGGAGCAGGCTCGACCACTTCTGGCTCGACCGCTTTCACGGGCTCTGGTGCCGGTTCTGGCTCGGCAACGGGGGCCGGTGCGGCTGGCTCGGCGGTCCAGTTGAACGCAGTCTGCTCTTCGCGGACAGGCTCGGGTGCCTTTTCCTCGGCCGGTGCTTCGACGACCGGTTCGGCAGCGACCACTGGAGCCTCGACGACCGGTGCAGGCTCGGCGGCGACTTCAGTTTCAGGCTGGGCTTCAGGGGCCGGTGCGAGTTCCACTTCTGGCGAGGCGGTGGCTTCTACCGGGGTAGTGGCTTCGACCACTGGCGCTTCAACCGGCGCGCTTTCCACTGCAGCGGTGGCGCGTTCGGCTTGTTCGTGAGCCTGGGCTTCGGCCGGGGCGCTGATCGCGCTGCTGGCAACGGCCGCAGTTACGGCCAGGCCGGCGGCCAGGTCCGCAGCGCTTGGCGCTTCGGCGTTCTCGGTGGATTCGGACTCTTCCGAACCTTCGATCACGTTGCCGTTGGCGTCGCGTTGACGCTCACGACGGTTGCTGCGACGACGCTGGCCACGGGAGCGGCGGCGTGGACGATCGCCTTCGGCGGTGTCCTGGCCATCTTCCTGCAGTTGCTCTTCGGCGTTCAGCACTTCTTCTTCGCTGGCTACGGCGGCCGCCTGCTCGGCGCGTGGCTGGCGTTCTTCACGTGGAGGACGCGGTGCGCGTTCTTCACGAGGCTGGCGGGCCGGACGCTCTTCAGCGGTGGCAGCCGCAACGGCCGGGGCGGCATCCAGGGGCTCGCGCAGTTCGCGAACGCGTTCTTCACGCTCGCCACGTGGCTTGCGATCTTCACGCGGTGCGCGTGGTTGACGCTCTTCACGCGGCGGACGCGGTGCGCGTTCTTCGCGGGCTACGGCTGGCGCTTCCTCACGGGCTTCGCGCGGCTGGCGCTCTTCACGCGGCTCACGTGGCGCGCGTTCTTCACGCGGTGCACGTTCTTCGCGAGGCTTGCGCTCTTCGTCGCGACGACCGTTGCGGTTGCGGGTCTGCTGGCGACCGTTGCGGCGTTCTTCGTTGCGGGCAGGGCGCTCGGTAGCGGCAGGCTTGGCGACGACGGCCGGGGCAGCGGGTTCTTCCTTGGTGGCGAACAGGCTGACCAGCGATTTCACCAGGCCTTTGAACAGGCTCGGTTCCGGGGCTGCTGCGGCCGGGGCGGCAACCGGAGCGGCCACTTCGGTCGGAACCGGAGCGTTGGCGCGGGCCGGAGCAGTCTTGACCGCGGCTTCCTGGCGAACCAGGGTGCGAGTGGCGGCGGCCGGCTGGACTTCTTCCACTTCGGCAGCGGCAGCAGCGATTTCGTAGCTGGACTGGTTGGTGTGGGCTTCCGGGCTGTCATCGCGCAGGCGCTGCACTTCGAAGTGCGGCGTCTCGAGGTGATCGTTCGGCAGGATGACGATACGAGCGCGGGTGCGCAGTTCGATCTTGGTGATCGAGTTGCGTTTTTCGTTGAGCAGGAACGCGGCCACCGGGATCGGCACTTGGGCGCGAACTTCGGCGGTGCGGTCTTTCAGGGCTTCTTCTTCGATCAGGCGCAGGATTGCCAGGGACAGCGACTCGACGTCACGGATGATGCCGGTGCCGTTGCAACGCGGGCAAACGATGCCGCTGCTTTCGCCCAGGGATGGACGCAGGCGCTGACGGGACATTTCCAGCAGGCCGAAGCGCGAGATGCGGCCGACCTGTACGCGAGCGCGGTCAGCTTCCAGGCATTCGCGGACTTTTTCTTCCACGGCGCGTTGGTTCTTGGCCGGGGTCATGTCGATGAAGTCGATGACGATCAGGCCGCCGATGTCGCGCAGGCGCAACTGACGGGCGATCTCTTCGGCGGCTTCAAGGTTGGTCTGCAGGGCGGTTTCTTCGATGTCGCTGCCTTTGGTGGCGCGCGCCGAGTTGATGTCGATGGACACCAGGGCTTCGGTCGGATCGATGACGATGGAGCCGCCGGACGGCAGTTCGACGACGCGCTGGAAAGCGGTCTCGATCTGGCTTTCGATCTGGAAACGGTTGAACAGCGGAACGCTGTCTTCGTAGAGCTTGATCTTGCTGGCGTACTGCGGCATCACCTGGCGAATGAAGGTCAGGGCTTCGTCCTGGGCTTCAACGCTGTCGATCAGCACTTCACCGATGTCCTGGCGCAGGTAATCGCGGATGGCGCGGATGATCACGTTGCTTTCCTGGTAGATCAGGAACGGCGCGGAACGATCCAGCGAGGCTTCTTTGATGGCGGTCCACAGTTGCAGCAGGTAGTCGAGGTCCCACTGCATTTCTTCGCTGCTGCGGCCCAGGCCGGCAGTGCGCACGATCAGGCCCATGTCAGCCGGGGCAACCAGGCCGTTCAGGGCTTCACGCAGTTCGTTGCGCTCTTCGCCTTCGATACGGCGGGAGATGCCGCCGGCACGCGGGTTGTTCGGCATCAGGACCAGGTAACGGCCGGCCAGGCTGATGAAGGTGGTCAGGGCGGCGCCCTTGTTGCCACGTTCTTCTTTTTCGACTTGGACGATGACTTCCTGGCCTTCGCTCAGGACGTCCTTGATGTTGACGCGGCCTTCAGGAGCCTTCTTGAAGTATTCGCGGGAGATTTCTTTGAGGGGCAGGAAGCCGTGGCGCTCAGAGCCGAAATCGACAAAGGCAGCCTCAAGGCTTGGTTCGATGCGAGTAATCCGGCCTTTATAGATGTTGGCCTTCTTCTGCTCGCGTGCACCGGATTCGATATCCAGGTCGTAGAGGCGCTGGCCGTCTACCAGTGCAACACGCAACTCTTCGGGTTGAGTTGCGTTAATCAGCATTCTTTTCATGTAGTACCGTCGGTTTCCGGGCTGCCGGAAACGGCGTTCGGCACACACGACTTCTCACGGTCGGTGTCAGGTGCGTCCTGGAGATGGCGAGGCCATTCCAGTGTCCAGCGAGTTCGACCCAATGATGGCGAAGTCGCGACGGACGCGTCCTGCTTGCTGGTACTCAAGCACTCAGTCAGGAGGAGGAATCAACCGGCGTCTGTGGACGAGATGAAGCGTCTAAATATAAGCCTAGTGCTACACAGTCCGACGGTTGTACGTCTCCACCCTACACGTATCCCTGATAATTCGGGTGCTGCCGCGCGCAGAATCCGCAGCGGGTTGGCATTTACCGTGAGCTCCGGAAGGGGAGGTCACGCATCATGGCTAATTTAGGCGTTGTTTCCGAAGCTCTCGCTCGGGGTCGTTCGCAGCTGACTGCACTTTGTGAACTGGCCGTGAATGTGGCGCGCAAGGCGAGTCAAAACTCTGCTTTGCGGCGTATTTCAGGCCTCATGTCACCTGCGCTCGTTACACCTGAAAACTCTACCGTTACGTAGCGAAAGCCCCGTAGGACGGCCTCTCGTCCTCGTGAATTGCGTTGGTCAGGGCCGGTTTTTGACCGCTGGTCCACTGTCCAGCCACTTTTGGCGGCGTTCGCGACTATAGCAGCAATGATTAAGTGCTTCAATTCCATAAAAAATTGTTATGATCGCCGCCATGACAACTACTGCCCCTTCGACCCCTGGCGTTCAACTGCTCGAGGTCTCGCCGGAATATGCCGGCCAACGAATCGATAATTTCCTGCTGGCCCGGCTCAAAGGCGTGCCCAAGACCCTGATCTACCGCATTTTGCGCAAAGGCGAAGTGCGGGTGAACAAAGGTCGGATCAAGCCTGAATACAAGCTCCAGGCCGGTGATATCGTGCGCGTGCCGCCGGTTCGCGTGCCCGAGCGCGATGAGCCGGTGCCCTTGGCCCAGGGCTTGTTGCAACGCCTTGAAGCCTCGATCGTCTACGAAGACAAGGCCCTGATCGTGATCAACAAGCCCGCGGGCATTGCGGTTCACGGCGGCAGCGGCCTGAATTTCGGTGTGATCGAAGCCTTTCGTCAGTTGCGTCCGGACGCCAAGGAGCTGGAGCTGGTCCATCGCCTCGACCGCGATACCTCCGGCCTGCTGATGATCGCCAAGAAACGCAGCATGTTGCGCCATCTGCACGAGCAATTGCGCGGCGACGGCGTCGACAAGCGCTACATGGCGCTGGTGCGTGGCCGCTGGGAAACCTCCATCAAGCAGGTTCGTGCGCCGCTGCTCAAGAGCAACCTGCGTTCCGGCGAGCGCATGGTCGAAGTCAACGAGGAGGGCAAGGAGGCGCTGACGGTGTTCAAGGTCTTGCGCCGTTTCGATGACTTCGCCACCTTGGTCGAGGCCAAGCCGGTGACCGGGCGCACGCACCAGATCCGCGTCCATACCCTGCACGCCGGCCACTGCATTGCCGGTGACAGCAAATACGGCGATGACGATTTCACCAAGGAAATCCGCGATCTGGGCGGCAAGCGCCTGTTTCTCCATGCCTATATGCTTACCGTGCCGTTGCCTGATGGTGGCGAGCTGAAATTGCAGGCCCCGGTGGATGACATGTGGGCCAAGACCGTGGAGCGGTTGAGTGCATCCTGACTACAAATTGCTGATCTTCGATTGGGACGGCACTCTTGCCAATTCCATTGGTCGGATCGTGGAATCGATGCATGTCGCGTCGGATCGCTCGGGGTTTGCCCGGTGCGACGATTTTGCGGTGAAGGGCATCATCGGCTTGGGATTGCCGGAAGCGATTCGCAGTTTGTACCCGGAGATCGACGGCGATGAGCTGGTGGTTTTTCGCCAGCACTATGCCGATCACTACATTGCGCTTGAGGCCGAGCCTTCGCCGTTGTTCGAGGGTGTGGTGGAGACGCTCCGGGCCTTGCGGGCCGAGGGTTACCACTTGGCGGTTGCTACCGGGAAAGCTCGTCGGGGCTTGGATCGGGTATTGAAGTCCCACGGCTGGGAGGATTATTTCGACATCACCCGTGCCGCGGATGAAACCGCCAGCAAGCCGCATCCGCTGATGCTCGAGCAGATCCTGGCGCACTGCAACGTGCGGCCGGAGCAGGCGCTGATGGTGGGGGATTCGTCGTTCGACCTGCAGATGGCGCGCAATGCCGGCATGGGCTCGGTGGCTGTCAGCTATGGGGCTCAGACGATCGAGGCGCTACGGGCGTTCGAGCCGCGACTGGCCATTGATCATTTTCCTGAGTTGCACGCCTGGCTGAGCCAGCGGGCCCTTTAAGTTTTGCTGGGGATTCACGCATGACCGATGAATGGAAAGCACCTGTCAAGGCGAGCGCCGAGAGCGGTGATGACAAAAGCTGGAAGCTGTTGGAAAAAACCTTGCTCGCCAGCGTGCAGGAGCAGCGTCGCTCCCGTCGCTGGGGCATCTTCTTCAAGTTGCTGACCTTTACTTATCTCTTTGCTGCGCTGGCGCTGTTCACGCCGCTGATGGACATGGAGAAAAGCGCCGTCGGCGGTTCGGCGTACACCGCCTTGATCAATATCGAAGGCATGATCGCCGACAAGGAGCCTGCCAGTGCGGACAACATTGTCGGTAGCCTGAGGGCGGCCTTCGAGGATCCGAAGGTCAAGGGCGTGGTGCTGCGTATCAACAGCCCGGGCGGTAGTCCGGTGCAGTCGGGGTATGTTTACGACGAGATCGTTCGGTTGCGCGCATTGCATCCGGATACCAAGGTGTATGCGGTCATTGCCGATCTCGGTGCTTCCGGTGCCTATTACATTGCCAGTGCGGCGGACCAGATCTATGCCGACAAGGCCAGCCTAGTGGGCTCCATTGGCGTGACGGCAGCCGGCTATGGCTTTGTCGGGACCATGGAGAAGCTGGGTGTGGAGCGTCGGGTGTATACCTCCGGCGAGCATAAATCCTTCCTGGATCCGTTTCAGCCACAGAAGCCTGAAGAAACCGCTTTTTGGCAGGGCGTGCTCGACACGACTCACAAACAATTCATTGCCAGCGTCAAGAAGGGTCGAGGTGAGCGCCTGAAGGATAAGGAGCATCCGGAACTGTTCTCTGGGTTGGTCTGGTCGGGGGAGCAGGCATTGCCGCTTGGCCTGATCGACGGCTTGGGCAGTGCCAGTTCGGTGGCGCGGGATGTGATCGGTCAGAAGGACCTGGTGGACTTCACGATCGAAGAGTCACCGTTCGATCGCTTCTCGAAAAAGCTGGGAGCGAGCATCGCCGAGCATCTGGCGATGTGGATGGGGTTCCAGGGGCCGGCGTTGCGCTAGCTTCTCATTTCGCGCGATCTTCTGTGGCGAGGAGATTGCTGTGGGAGCAAAGCTTGCTCGCGATGAGCGATAACTCGGCTGGCCTGTATCGTCACGGCGCCTGCATCGCGGGCAAGCCTTGCTCCCACAAATGAATCTCTTCGCCATGCGTGTATGTTGGGTCAGGGAACCTGCACACCCTCGGCCTGCAACATATCCACAAGACGAATCAGCGGCAGCCCGATCAGGCTGGTGGCGTCCGGCCCTTCGGTGCTCTGGAACAGGCTTACGCCCAGCCCCTCGGCTTTGAAGCTGCCGGCGCAGTCGTAGGGTTGCTCGGCGCGCAGGTAGCGTTCGACGCGCTCTGGGTCCAGGGTGCGCATATTGACGGTAAACGGAACGCAATCGACCTGGCAGGCGCCGGTCTGGCTGTTGAGTAGCGCCAGGCCGGTCAGGAACGTGACCCTGGCGCCGCTGGCGGCCAGCAGTTGTTCGCGTGCATTCTCGAAGGTGTGGGGCTTGCCCAGGATGCGCTCGCCAAGCACGGCGACCTGATCTGAGCCGATGATCAGATGCCCCGGATGGCTGCCGGCCAGTGCCAGGGCTTTTTCCCGGGCCAGGCGTTTGACCAGTTCGAGGGCGTGCTCGCCGGGGTGCTGGCTTTCGTCGATATCAGGTGAGCTGCAGACGAACGGCAGTCCCAGGCGGGCGAGCAATTCCCGACGATAGACCGAGCTTGAGGCAAGTAATAAAGGCAGCATGGACATCTCCAGAAGGCAGGCACGAATTCTAGCGAGGCATGCAAGTGACGGACAGGGCTGAATTTCCTTTGACATGGCCGGGGGCATCCCTATAATGCTGCGCCTATGTTGAATGACCCGATTCCACCTCACGTTGACCCGCGCAAATTGGCTGACCGTGGCACCACCCTTCAAGGTGAGCTGCTGCTGGCCGATTTGAAGAGACTCTGCGACCCGCTTTCCGACGATGTCGGTACGGTCCAGGCCAAATTCGTTTTTGAACGAGATGAACGTAAATCTGTGGTTATCCACAGCTTTATCGACACTGAAGTCAAAATGGTTTGCCAGCGTTGTCTTGAGCTGGTCACCCTGCCGATCCACAGCGAATGCAGTTACGCCGTGGTGAAGGAGGGTGCGAATACCCAGTCGTTGCCGAAAGGTTATGACGTGCTGGAACTGGGCGAAGATCCATTGGATCTGCAGTCACTGATCGAGGAGGAGCTTCTGCTCGCCTTGCCCATTGTGCCTGCTCATCATCCGGAAGAATGCCAGCAGCCGGCGGGAGCAGATGAGCCCGAACCGAGCGAGGACGAGGTAACGCGGTCCAACCCGTTCAGTGTATTGGCGCAGTTAAAGCGTGACCCAAACGTTTAGGAGTTAATCAATTATGGCTGTTCAGCAGAACAAAAAATCCCGCTCTGCCCGTGACATGCGCCGTTCGCACGACGCTCTCGAGGCTAGCACCCTGTCCGTAGAAAAGACCACCGGTGAAGTTCACCTGCGTCACCACGTATCGCCAGAAGGCGTATACCGTGGTCGTAAAGTGATCGACAAGGGCGCCGACGAGTAATCACTTGTCCGCTCAAGTCATCGCGATTGACGCAATGGGCGGGGACTTCGGTCCCCGCAGCATTGTTCAGGCCAGCCTTGCTTGTCTGAATGCTACACCCTCGCTGCACCTGACCCTCGTCGGTCAATCCCCCCTCCTGGAAGACATGCTCAGCGGCCAATCGGCTGTGGATCGCGCGCGCCTGACGATTGTCCCGGCGTCCGAAATCATCACCATGGACGAAAAGCCGGCCCAGGCCCTGCGCGGCAAGCCTGACGCCTCGATGCGGGTGGCCCTTGAGCTGCTGCGCGATGGTAAGGTCCAAGCCTGCGTCAGCGCCGGCAATACCGGTGCGCTGATGGCGCTGTCGCGCTACGTACTCAAGACCTTGCCGGGGATCGACCGGCCCGCGATGGTGGCGGCGATCCCGACCCAGCGTGGTTTCTGTCAGTTGCTCGACCTGGGGGCCAACGTCGATTGCAGTGCCGAACATTTGCTGCAATTTGCGGTGATGGGCTCGGTCGCGGCTGAAACCCTGGGCATCGTGCGTCCTCGCGTGGCGTTGCTGAACATCGGCACTGAAGACATCAAGGGCAACCAGCAGGTCAAGCTGGCGGCCACGTTGTTGCAGGCTGCGCGGGGTATCAACTACATCGGTTTCGTCGAAGGTGATGGCTTGTACCGTGGCGAGGCCGATGTGGTGGTCTGTGATGGCTTCGTGGGCAATATCCTGCTCAAGTCCAGCGAGGGGCTGGCCACCATGATCGGCCAGCGCATCGAGACCTTGTTCAAGCAAAGCCTCGCCTCGCGGGTGGTCGGCGCCCTGGCGCTGCCGTTGATGCGCCGGTTGCAGGCGGACCTGGCGCCGGCACGACACAACGGTGCGAGTTTTCTCGGGCTGCAAGGGATCGTGATCAAGAGTCACGGGTCGGCGGGCGTGCAGGGTTTTCAAAGTGCGATCAACCGAGCGGTGATCGAGATCCAGGAGAACCTGCCGGAGCGCTTGCACGGTCGCCTCGAGGATTTGTTAACTTAGGCATTTTCGTCCGACAATGCTTAAATGTGACCGGTCGGTTCAACCCGCCATCCAACTTGCAGTTTGCTAGCGCCCCCAGGGGCGTCAATTTTTGACGACAAGATCATTAGGGGCTTTGTTTTCATGTCTGCTTCCCTCGCATTCGTCTTTCCAGGGCAGGGCTCGCAGTCCCTCGGCATGCTGGCCGAGCTGGGCGCGCAATACCCGCTGGTCCTCGAAACATTCAAAGAAGCTTCCGATGCGCTCGGCTATGACTTGTGGGCACTGACCCAACAAGGGCCGGAAGAGCAGCTCAATCAAACCGATAAAACCCAACCGGCCATTCTCACCGCCTCGATCGCCTTGTGGCGCCTGTGGCTGGCTGAAGGCGGCGCGCGCCCGGCGTTCGTTGCGGGTCACAGCCTGGGCGAATACAGCGCCCTGGTGGCCGCCGGCAGCCTGAGCCTGGGTGCCGCGGTGAAACTGGTGGAGCGTCGTGGCCAGTTGATGCAAGAAGCCGTTCCGGCCGGGGCAGGGCGGCATGGCCGCGATCCTCGGCCTGGAAGACGCCGATGTACTGGCCGCCTGTGCCGAAGCGGCGCAAGGCGAAGTGGTCAGCGCAGTGAACTTCAACTCCCCGGGCCAGGTGGTCATCGCCGGTGCCAAGGCGGCGGTCGAGCGCGCCATCGAGGGCTGCAAGGCCCGTGGTGCCAAGCGCGCCATGCCACTGCCGGTCAGCGTACCGTCGCACTGTGAACTGATGCGTCCGGCCGCCGAACGCTTTGCCGAATCCATCGCTGCCATCGATTGGCAGGCTCCGCAGATTCCCGTGGTGCAGAATGTCAGCGCCAGCGTGGCGCCGGATCTCGAGACCCTCAAGCGCGATCTGCTGGAGCAACTCTACAAGCCGGTTCGCTGGGTCGAATCGGTACAGACCCTGGCAGCCAAGGGCGCGACCGAACTGGTCGAATGCGGTCCTGGCAAAGTGCTGGCAGGCCTGAACAAACGCTGCGCCGAAGGGGCGTGTCGACTTCCAACCTCAATACCCCAGACGCTTTCGCTGCCGCCCGTGCAGCGCAGGCCTGAACAGGAGAAGCTTGCATGAGTCTGCAAGGTAAAGTTGCACTGGTGACCGGTGCAAGCCGTGGCATCGGCCAGGCCATTGCCCTGGAACTGGGTCGTCAAGGCGCCATCGTTATCGGCACCGCGACTTCCGCTTCGGGCGCCGAGCGTATCGCCGCGACCCTGAAGGAAAACGACATTCAGGGCACCGGCCTTGAGCTGAACGTCACCAGCGACGAATCCGTTGCGGCGGTGTTGGCAAGCATTCAGGAGCAGTTCGGCGCGCCGGCGATCCTGGTCAATAATGCCGGTATCACCCGTGATAACCTGATGATGCGCATGAAAGATGACGAATGGTTCGACGTCATCGACACCAACCTGAACAGTCTGTACCGGCTGTCCAAGGGCGTTCTGCGTGGCATGACCAAGGCTCGTTGGGGTCGAATTATCAGTATCGGCTCGGTTGTGGGTGCCATGGGCAACGCAGGCCAAGTAAACTATGCTGCGGCGAAGGCCGGTCTGGAAGGTTTCAGCCGTGCGCTGGCGCGTGAAGTGGGTTCGCGCTCGATTACGGTAAACTCGGTTGCACCGGGGTTCATCGACACCGACATGACCCGTGAACTGCCGGAAGCACAGCGCGAAGCCTTGTTGACACAGATTCCGCTGGGTCGTCTGGGGCAAGCTCAAGAAATCGCGTCCGTGGTCGCTTTTCTTGCGTCGGACGGTGCGGCATACGTGACCGGGGCTACAATCCCGGTGAACGGCGGGATGTACATGAGTTAAATGTGACGGATTGCTTCAAAAAAATGTCATACGAGCTGTCTAAAATCCGTTATAAAGCTGCAATCAATTTATAGACGGCGGGCCGCTGGGTTTGAGGAGTGAAGCTTTCGGTTGAAAAACCGAAAAGTTCTTCTATACACTTACCCACCGGCCAGCTGCCTGAATTTGTCCATTAGGAGTGAAAACAAGGTATGAGCACCATCGAAGAGCGCGTCAAGAAAATCGTTGCCGAGCAACTGGGCGTTAAAGAAGAAGAAGTTGTGAACACCGCTTCCTTCGTAGAAGACCTGGGTGCCGACTCCCTTGACACCGGTTGAGCTGGTGATGGCTCTGGAAGAGGAATTCGAGACCGAGATTCCTGACGAAGAAGCTGAGAAGATCACTACTGTACAAGCTGCTATCGACTACGTTACCAGCCACCAGGCGTAATCGTTTTTAGTCGTCGCTAGCTGTCATGGAAAAACCGCACTGCCGTCACGGCGTGCGGTTTTTTCTTTAGGCCTGATGCAAAGTCGTCATTAGAAAAAGGAGAGTGCTGTGTCGCGTAGACGCGTCGTAGTCACCGGTATGGGTATGTTGTCGCCACTGGGCACGGATGTGCCGAGCAGTTGGCAGGGCATTCTGGCTGGCCGCAGTGGCATTGGTCTGATCGAACACACTGACCTTTCTGCCTATTCCACCCGTTTTGGCGGCTCGGTAAAGGGCTTCAATGTCGAGGAATACCTGTCGGTCAAGGAAGCCCGCAAGCTCGACCTGTTCATTCAATACGGTTTGGCAGCCGGTTTCCAGGCAGTGCGTAACGCCGGCCTGGAAGTCACCGACGCCAACCGTGAACGCATCGGCGTGGCCATGGGCTCGGGTATTGGCGGCTTGACCAATATCGAAGAAACCAGCCGCACGCTGCACGATTCGGGGCCGCGACGGATTTCTCCGTTCTTCGTGCCGGGCTCGATCATCAACATGATTTCCGGTTTCCTGTCCATCCATCTGGGGGCGCAGGGACCCAACTACGCCATCGCCACGGCGTGTACCACCGGTACCCACTGCATCGGCATGGCCGCACGCAACATCATGTACGACGAAGCCGACGTGATGATTGCCGGTGGCGCTGAGATGGCCGCTTGCGGTCTCGGCATGGGCGGTTTCGGCGCGTCCCGTGCGCTGTCGACCCGCAATGATGAGCCCGCCCGTGCGAGCCGCCCGTGGGACAGGGGCCGCGATGGCTTCGTACTGTCCGACGGTGCCGGTGCGCTGGTGCTCGAGGAACTGGAGCACGCCAAGGCGCGTGGGGCGACCATCTATGCCGAGCTGATCGGTTTTGGCACCAGTGGCGATGCGTTCCACATGACCTCGCCACCGGCCGATGGCGCCGGTGCGGCCCGTTGCATCGTCAATGCCTTGCGTGACGCGAAAATCAATGGCGAGCAGGTGCAGTACATCAACGCCCACGGCACTTCGACCCCGGCCGGCGACCTGGCCGAAGCCCAGGCGATCAAGACCGTGTTTGGCGAGCACGCCTACAAGCTGGCGGTCAGCTCGACCAAGTCCATGACCGGTCACCTGCTGGGTGCGGCTGGGGCGGTGGAAGCGATCTTCAGCGTACTGGCGATCAACAGCCAGACGGCGCCGCCGACCATCAACCTCGATGAGCCGGACGACGGCTGCGACCTGGACTTCGTGCCGCACACCGCCCGCAACATGGCGATCGATGTGGTGCTGTCCAACTCCTTCGGCTTTGGCGGGACCAACGGTTCGCTGGTGTTCCGCCGGTTCGCCGGTTGATGGAAAGCTGGGTCGACGGTCAGCCGGCCGACGTCCTGTCGCTGAAAGATCGCGGCCTGGCTTACGGCGATGGGTTGTTCGAAACCATTGCCGTGCACGATGGCAACCTGCTGTTGCTGGAGCGTCACCTGCAGCGCCTGGATGCAGGTTGCCAGCGGCTGGCGCTCAACGTCGACATGAGCGCGTTGAGCGCCGAGCTGGACGCCTACGCCCGCTGCCTGGGCGACGGTGTGCTGAAGCTGATCGTGACCCGTGGCGACAGCCTGCGCGGTTATGCCGCTGATCCATCGGCTCCGGCCAGGCGCATCCTGCAAGGCAGTCCACCGGCCGCTTATCCCGCCGGCCATGCCGAACAAGGCGTCTACCTGTTTCCCTGCACCGTGCGTTTGGCCGAGCAGCCTTTGCTCGCCGGGCTCAAGCACCTCAATCGCCTGGAACAAGTGCTGGCCCGGGCCGAATGGCGCGATGCGCAGTACGCCGAAGGTCTGATGCTGGACGCGTCCGGACGGGTGATCGAAGGTGTGTTCAGCAACCTGTTCCTGGTGCGCGATGGCGTCTTGTTCACGGCGGACCTGAGCCGTTGCGGTGTGGCCGGCGTGATGCGCGCCGAATTATTGTTTCAAGCCAAGTCCCAAGGCATCGCCACCCAAATCACCGACATCCGCCTCGAACAACTGCACCAGGCCGATGAAGTCTTCGTCTGCAACAGCGTTTATGGCGTGTGGCCGGTACGCGGATGCGGTTCGGCGCGCTGGTCGGTTGGCCCGCTCACCCGTAAACTGCAGACCCTTGCCCGTGCGCTATTGGATGTTTGATTCGTGAGACGTAAATTCTTGCTGCTGCTGGAGACCGGACTGGTCCTGGCAGGGCTGTTGTTGGGTGCTTCGGCCTGGAAGATTCATTCGGCGCTGCAACAGCCGCTGAACATCACCCAGGAAGAATTGCTGGACGTGCCCAACGGGACCACCCCGACCGGAACCCTCAAGCGCCTCGAAGCCGATGGCCTGATCAAGGACGCCTTCTGGCTGCGGATCTATTGGCGCTTCAATCTCGCTGGCCAGCCGTTGCATTCCGGGGAATACCGGATGGTACCGGGCATGACCATGGAAGGCCTGATCGCTGTCTGGAAACGCGGCGAAGTGGTTCAGTACAGCGTGACGCTGGTGGAAGGCTGGAATTTCCGCCAGGTGCGCGCCGCACTGGCCAAGGATGAAAAACTCCAGCAGACCCTCACCGACCTGAGCGACAGCCAGGTCATGGAGCGTCTGGGGCATTCGGGGGTATTTCCCGAAGGCCGGTTCTTCCCGGACACCTATCGCTTCGTGCGCGGTACCTCGGATGTCGACCTGCTGAAGAAAGCCTACGACCGCTTGGAAGACGTGCTCGCCAAGGAGTGGGCCCAGCGTTCCGCCGATGTGCCTTATACCTTGCCGTACCAGGCGCTGATCATGGCATCCCTGGTGGAGAAGGAAACCGGCGTGCCCCAGGAGCGCGGGCAGATTGCCGGCGTTTTCGTGCGGCGCATGCGCCTGGGCATGCTGTTGCAAACCGACCCCACGGTGATCTACGGCCTGGGCGAGCGCTACACCGGCAAGCTCACCCGCGCCCATTTGAAAGAAGAAAACCCCTATAACACCTACCTGATCCCGGGCTTGCCGCCGACGCCGATTGCGATGGTGGGGCGTGAAGCAATTCATGCTGCGTTGAACCCGGCGCCGGGCAACAGCCTTTACTTTGTCGCGCGTGGCGATGGCAGCCATGTGTTTTCCGATGACCTGGAGTCGCACAACAGCGCCGTGCGCGAGTTCCAGCTCAAGCGCCGTGCCGACTATCGCTCCAGCCCGGCCCCGGCAACGCCGGACGAGCAGATGCCGATCCCGGCGGCATCACCCGACACGGCCCCTGAACCGGACGCCAGCGAGCCACCGAGCCCGCAATGACTTTGATTAAGGATCGCCCCGTGACTGGCTTGTTTATAACGCTGGAAGGCCCGGAAGGCGCCGGCAAGAGCACCAACCGCGAATACCTGGCCGAACGCCTGCGGGCCGCCGGCATCGAGGTGGTATTGACCCGCGAGCCGGGCGGTACGCCGCTGGCCGAGCGCATTCGCGAGGTACTGCTGGCACCCCTCGAAGAAGTCATGAACCCTGACACTGAGCTTCTGCTGGTGTTCGCTGCCCGGGCGCAGCACCTGGCCGAGGTGATTCGCCCGGCGCTGGCCCGTGGCGCCGTGGTGCTCTGCGATCGTTTTACCGATTCGACCTACGCCTACCAGGGCGGCGGCCGGGGCTTGTCCGTGGAGCGCATCGCCGCGCTGGAAACCTTCGTCCAGGGTGACCTGCGACCAGACCTGACCCTGGTGTTCGACCTGCCGGTGGAAATCGGCCTGGCCCGCGCCAGCGCCCGTGGCCGGCTGGATCGTTTCGAGCTGGAGGGCCAGGATTTCTTCAACGCCGTGCGCAATGCCTTCCTGGGGCGCGCCAAGGCCGATCCGGCGCGTTACCTGCTGATCGATGCCGCGCAGCCGCTGACCCAGGTCCAGCAGTCTCTGGATGGCTTGCTGCCGCGTTTGTTGGAGCGTGTCCGTGGCTGAAGCCTATCCCTGGCAAGACGGTCTCTGGCAGCAACTGGCCGGTCGTACCCAGCATGCCCACGCTTACCTGCTGCACGGCCCGGTCGGTATCGGCAAGCGGGCACTGGCCGAACGCCTGATGGCCAGCCTGCTGTGCCAGCGCCCGGGTGTCTCGAACGCCTGTGGTGAATGCAAGTCCTGCCTGCTGCTCAAGGCCGGCAGCCATCCCGACAATTACGTGCTGGAGCCGGAAGAGGCGGACAAGGCGATCAAGGTCGACCAGGTCCGGGACCTGGTCAGCTTCGTGGTCCAGACCGCGCAGATGGGCGGGCGCAAAGTGGTGCTGATCGAGCCGGTCGAGTCCATGAACATCAACGCCGCCAACGCCTTGCTCAAGAGCCTCGAAGAACCTTCCGGCGATACCCGTGCTGCTGCTGGTCAGCCACCAACCGAGTCGCTTGCTGCCGACCATCAAGAGCCGCTGCGTGCAACAGGCCTGTCCGCTGCCGAGCGAGGCGATGAGCTTGCAGTGGCTGGCCCGGGGCCTTGCCTGACAACACCGATGAAGAGCGTGTCGAGCTGTTGACCCTCGCGGCCGGTTCGCCCCTGGCGGCTGTCAGCCTTCAGGCCCAAGGTGTGCGCGAACAGCGGGCCTTGGTGGTGGATGGGGTGAAGAAACTGCTCAAGCAGCAACAATCCCCCACGCAGTTGGCCGAGGGCTGGAACGCCATCCCGCTACTCCTGCTGTTTGACTGGTTCTGCGACTGGTCGAGCCTGATCCTGCGTTACCAGTTGACTGAGGATGAGGCCGGCCTTGGGTTGGCGGACATGCGCAAGGTGATCCAGTACCTGGCGCAAAAAAGCAGCCAGGATAAAATCTTGAACATCCAGGACTGGATTCTTGCCCAACGTCAGAAGGTGCTGAGCAAGGCGAACCTCAATCGGGTGCTGTTGCTCGAGGCGCTGTTGGTGCAGTGGGCGAGTTTGCCTGGTCGAAACTGACA
The DNA here is from genome assembly GCF_030687295.1 of Pseudomonas beijingensis. Classification (NCBI taxonomy): domain Bacteria; kingdom Pseudomonadati; phylum Pseudomonadota; class Gammaproteobacteria; order Pseudomonadales; family Pseudomonadaceae; genus Pseudomonas; species Pseudomonas beijingensis. The sequence goes on from NZ_CP117425.1 coordinate 1,002,042, forward strand.
GACACGGCCTAGACTGAGCTCAACCGTAGCGGAGATCAGCATGAACGAACCTGTCAGCCCCGGACCACGCAACGGCATCCTGTCCCTGACCATCAAGGACAAGTCGGTGCTTTACGCCGCCTACATGCCCTTCATCAAGAACGGCGGCCTGTTCATTCCGACCAACAAGAATTATCGCTTGGGCGACGAAGTGTTCATGCTGTTGAGCCTGATGGATGAGTCGGAGAAAATCCCGGTCGCCGGCAAGGTGATCTGGCTGACCCCCAAGGGCGCCCAGGGCAATCGGGCCGCCGGCGTGGGCGTGCAGTTCAACGACGGCGACAATTCGGCCCGCAATCAGATCGAAACCCACTTGGCCGGCTCCCTGAAGTCCGACCGTCCCACCCATACGATGTAGCCTGGCCTTTTATGCTTGTAGATTCCCATTGTCACCTTGACCGTCTCGACCTCGCTGCCCATGGCGGTTCCCTGGATGCTGCGCTGGACGCGGCCCGTGAGAGGGGTGTAGGGCACTTCTTGTGCATCGGCGTCAGCGCCGACAACGCCGCCGACGTCAAGGCCTTGGCCGAACGTTATGCCGATGTCGATTGTTCGGTCGGCGTCCACCCGCTGGACGTCCAGCCCGACGCCGCGCCGGCGCTCGATTGGCTGTTGCGTGAGCTCGATCATCCACGGGTGGTCGCCATTGGCGAAACCGGCCTGGACTATCACTACGAGCCGGAAGCTGCCGACGTGCAGCAAGCCTCGTTCCGGCTGCACTTGGAGGCCGCCCGGCAGACCGGCAAGCCGGTGATCATCCACACCCGCGGCGCCCGTGCCGACACCTTGGCCTTGCTGCGTGATGCCGCGTTGCCCCAGGCCGGTGTGCTGCATTGCTTCACCGAAGACTGGAACATGGCCAAGGCCGCCCTGGACATGGGCTATTACATTTCCTTGTCCGGGATTGTCACGTTCCGCAATGCCGATGCCCTGCGGGACGTTGCCAGCAAAGTACCGGCTGATCGGTTGCTGGTGGAGACCGACTCGCCTTACCTGGCGCCGATCCCGTATCGCGGCAAGCCGAACCTTCCGCAATACGTACGGGAAGTGGCAGAATTTCTGGCGATGTTGCGCGGTGAGTCCTACGAGCGGTTTGCCGAGCAGACGACGGAAAACTTTAAGCAATTGTTTCCGCTGGCTCACGTCCGTCCGGTGAATGCCTGAATTTCATGCAAAAAAAACCCGGGTTCTGGGGGGTGAATCCGGGTTAAGACCATTAGGAGTAAAACAAAGGCACGCGGTCCGTTGGTACCTTTATCAGCGCGTCACTTGGGGGAGATGTCGCGCCGACAGTTCAAGTATTGATCAGTATGCCAACCCGTCCAGTCTGGCCGGGGTGGTTTTTAAACAAATTTGGAATACGCTCGCTTCGGATAAGTTCTCACTGTCGCCAAAGCTCGCCAGCGCGGCGCATTGGCGCGGGAAAAGGCGAGCCGGGTGTGTACGGTTTTGTGAAGAACAGTGGCCGAGAACGGATGATCCGTGCATTTTTGCGTAAGTTAGGCATAATACCCGGCTTCGAATTTTGACCCTTCAGACCTTTTTCTTATGCACAAAGAACCCCGTAAGGTCCGTGAGTTTCGCCGCCGCGAGCAAGAAATTCTCGACACCGCGCTCAAGTTGTTCCTCGACCAGGGTGAAGACAGTGTCACCGTCGAGATGATTGCGGATGCCGTGGGTATCGGCAAAGGCACGATTTATAAACATTTCAAATCCAAGGCGGAGATCTACCTGCGCCTGATGCTCGACTACGAGCGCGATTTGAACGAGCTGCTGCATTCGGCCGATGTGGACAAGGACAAGGAGGCCCTGTCCCGGGCGTACTTCGAGTTCCGCATGCGCGACCCGCAGCGCTACCGCTTGTTCGACCGTTTGGAAGAGAAGGTGGTCAAGGGCAACCAGGTGCCGGAGATGGTCGAGGAGCTGCACAAGATCCGCGCCTCCAACTTCGAACGCCTGACCCTGCTGATCAAGGGCAGGATCAGTGAAGGCAAGCTCGAGGACGTTCCGCCTTATTTCCACTACTGCGCTGCCTGGGCGTTGGTGCACGGCGCGGTGGCGCTGTATCACTCGCCGTTCTGGAGCAACGTGCTGGAAGACCAGGAAGGTTTCTTCCAGTTCCTGATGGACATTGGCGTGCGTATGGGTAACAAGCGCAAGCGCGATACCGACCACCCGAGCAGTTGACTGGCCGCACAGGCAACAAGACATTCAGCTGCCTTATTGCGCCATGTCCGCTTACATGGCGCAGTGCCCCAGTAATATACTCAGGCTTGGGTCTTGCGAAATCTTGATTTCTAGGTCAATTTTCGTGAGTCCGTTTTTTCTCATGCCGGAGTGATCCATGATCGTTGACCGTCAAGGCAGGCGTTTCCGTAATCTACGGATCAGCCTGACCTCAGCCTGCAATTATGCCTGTACCTACTGCGTGCCTGATGGCAAGCGGTTGGTGGCTGCGCAGGATGAACTGTCGGCCGACGCCATGGCGCGCGGCGTGGCCTATTTGATCGAGGCGGCCGGTATCGAGCGGCTGCGCATCACGGGCGGCGAGCCGCTGGTCAGCCCCAAGCTCGAGCGTTTCATGACGGCGGTGGGGCAGATGGGCCTGGAAGACATCAGCCTGACCACCAACGGCCAGTTGCTGGCGAAAAAACTGCCTTTGCTGGTAGACGCCGGTATCCGTCGCATCAATGTTTCCCTCGACACCCTGGACCCCGCTGCGTTTCGCAGTATCGCCCGTGGCGGTGACCTGGCGACCGTGCTCGACGGCATGGAACAGGCCCGGGCCGCCGGGCTGAAGATCAAGGTCAACATGGTGCCGTTGCGCGGGCAGAACCTGGACCAGGTGATGCCTTTGCTCGAATACTGCCTGGAACGTGGCTATGAGTTGCGTTTCATCGAGTTGATGCGCATGGGCCACCTGGCCAGCGACTCCAATGCCTTCCTGCAGCAGTTCGTCAGCCTCCAGCAATTGCTCAGCCTGATCGGCGATCAATACGAATACCTGCAAGCCAACGCGCCGGTGGATGCCACGGCGGTGCGCTATGAGATACCGGGGCTGGGGCACTTTGGCGTGATCGCCAACGAAAGCGTGCCTTTTTGCCGTACCTGTTCGCGACTGCGGTTGTCTTCCACGGGCTGGCTGCACGGCTGCCTGTCGTCGAGTAACCGTCACTTCGTCGGCGACCTCCTGGACAAGCCTCGCCACCAGGCCCTGCCGGCGCTTCAGCGCTTGCTGGTCAAGGCCTTGGGGGACAAGCAGGAAGTGGCGTTCTCCGGTGGCGCGACCATCATGAAGATCATCGGCGGCTGATCTATTGCTATCGCGGGCAAGCCTTGCTCCCACAAGTACGACGCTTACCATGTGGGAGCAAGGCTTGCCCGCGATAGCAATTTCCCATTCACTTGGGTTCGTCTGCCCCCCATCTTGATGAGCTGGCGCAAAAGCTGCATCCCACGACCATTCGCCGGTTTTCCGACACCGGTTTTTGGAGGGTAGGATGCGTAGCCTGGTTTTACTGCTGGCCGTTTTGGCGCTTGGCGGTTGCATGAATGTCAGCGACATGGGAGAGGGCGTTCGTTATCACATGAGCGACGCCGGCCTGCTGGACCATAGCGACAGCCGTCGGGTGAACAACCTGCGTATCCAGCCCGACTCGTTCATCTACATCGCCCAGGGCGCCTTCGCTCCGCCGGGCAGTGCCTATCCGCGTCCCAACGTCGTGGCCGAAGAAGCCTTCAATGGCTTCATCGAATATTTCCCCATGGTCCGTCGCGCCCGTGTTCCCGAAGGCCTCGACCAAGCCATGGGCGAAGCCCGTGCCGCCGGTGCCCATTACCTGCTGTACACCCGCTTCGCCAAGGCTGACAACCGCATCGGCAACACTGACGAATGGCAGGATGAAGAAGCCGTGGATCGCCTGGGTGTTGATACCAGCGTGATTCAAATCATGTTGATCGAGACCAGCACCCAGTATTTGATTGATACTGCACGAATCAAGAGTCGTGGCGGTTTACTGACGTTGCACGACAAACAGCCCCAAGACCTCATCGCCCCGCCGTTGCGTGAATATGCCCGTAGCCTGTTGGGGATGAGTGACGAGTAATTACAAGGAGTCACCATGAGCGGACCGCAAAAAGCCAATGACTTGCTGGGGCAGATCCCCAAGACCAAAGGCCTGCCGCCGGTCCACTTGTGGAACCCTGACTTCTGCGGTGACATCGACATGCGCATCGCCCGGGACGGTACTTGGTATTACCTGGGCACGCCCATCGGGCGAAAGCCGATGGTCAAGCTGTTCTCCACCATCATCCGCCGCGACGGCGATGTTTACTTCCTGATTACCCCTGTGGAAAAAGTCGGCATCAAGGTCGACGACGCGCCGTTTGTGGCCGTGACCCTTGAGGTCGAAGGGCAGGGGGAAGGGCAGTTGTTGCGTTTCACCACCAATGTCGAGGAAATCACTGAGGCCGGCGCCGAGCACCCGTTGCGGGTGGTGATCGATCCCCAGACCCAGGAACCGGCGCCCTACGTGCATGTGCGCAGCAATCTCGAAGCGCTGGTCCATCGCAATGTGTTCTACCAACTGGTGGAGCTGGCGGTCAGCCGCGAGATCGACGGGCAGCGTTGGTTGGGCGTGTGGAGCGGCGGCGAGTTTTTCCCCATCGGCCTGGAGCCCTGATCCTCTGTAGGAGCGGTGGTTGATCCAACACCTGTGTTGGCTGGATGATCGCTATCGCGAGCAAGCTCGCTCCCACAGTGAATTTGGGGTGCCTGCAATATCTGTGGGCGCCACCAAACCCTGTGGGAGCGAGCTTGCTCGCGATGACGGCAGCATTATCAACATCTCCTGAGCTGACCCACCGCTATCGGCTCGCTCCCCCAGGTGGGCTGCGTAAAAATTAAAATTGACACCCAATCGTATGATGATTAGCGTGGGCCTCCAATAAGAGTGGCCCGCGGGGTTTTCATGTCCAGCAGTTTTCATGCGTCGACCGTCGATTGGCTGGGGGGCTGGATAGCCGCTGGCCAGGTCAAGCCTGGGCAAACCATCAAGGTCGAGGCGGACTTGGGCGAGCAACTGGGCGTCAGTCGCACGGTGATTCGCGAGGCGATCAAGACCCTGGTCGCCAAAGGCATGCTGGAAGTCGGGCCGAAAGTCGGCACGCGGGTGTTGCCGGTGCGCCGTTGGAACCTGTTCGATCCCCAAGTGGTGGGCTGGCTGTCACGCAGCGGCCTGCCGGAAAACTTCGTCGATGACTTGCTGGACCTGCGCCGTACCATCGAGCCCATGGCGGTGCGCTGGGCCTGCGAGCGGGCCACCGCCGATCAGGTGCAGGCGATCCGACTGGCCTACCATGCGCTGGAGCGGGCGGTGGACAGCGGCGCCGATTACAACCGCGCCGACCAGTTTTTCCATGAGTGCATCCTGGCCGCCAGCCATAATCAATTCATCGAACAAATGGTCCCGGCCCTGGGGGCGCTGCTGGCGGTGTCGTTCGAGGTGTCGGCGGCCGACCCCGATGAACTGCGCCGCACCTTGCCCATCCACAAGGACATCGCCGACGCCATCGCCGCCCGTGACGCGGCGCGTGGCGTCTGGGCCTGCATGACCCTGATCGATAACGCTGACCTGGCGATCAAACGCTTTTACCCCAATGTCATGGCCGGTCGAACAGACGCCGCCGGGCAAGCCGGGAACGGGAGGTTTCAATGAAGTGGACGGCTGTGACGGAACACCGGGCGAGGTTGGGCGAAGGACCCTTCTGGGATGCGCCGACCCAAGCGTTGTATTGGGTCGATATTGCCGGCAAGCAGGCCCTGCGGCTGATCGGCGCCAATGTGGAGATCTGGCAGATGCCCGAGCATGTCTCCGCCTTCATACCGACCCAGAATGGCGACGCCTTGGTGACCCTGAGTAGCGGTGTCTACCGCCTCGATCTTGATTCGCCGGGCCTGGAACCGCGCCTGACGCTGCTGCGCATGGCTGACCCCCAGCCCGGCAATCGCGCCAACGAGGCCCGTTGCGACCCCCTGGGTCAACTCTGGCTTGGCACCATGCAGAACAACATTGGTGCCGAAGGCGAGGACTTGCCGATCGAGCACCGCTCCGGCGGCCTGTTTCGCATCGGGAGTGATGGCCGGGTCCAGCCCCTGTTGCGCGGGCTGGGCATTCCGAACACCTTGCTCTGGAGCCCTGATGGCACCACGGTGTATTTCGGCGACAGCCTGGATGGCACGTTGTATCGGCACTTTATTTACCCGGAAGGCAACCTGGCGCCTGCCGAGGTCTGGTTCGGCCCGCATCCGCGTGGCGGTCCGGATGGCTCGGCGATGGATGCCCGAGGCTATATCTGGAACGCCCGCTGGGACGGCAGTTGCCTGCTGCGGCTGACCCCGAATGGCCAGGTCGATCGGGTGATCGAACTGCCCGTCAGCCGCCCGACCAGTTGTGTGTTCGGCGGTGAAGACCTCAAGACGTTGTACATCACCAGCGCGGCGAGCCCGGTGGGTCATCCGCTGGACGGTGCCGTGCTGTCGATGCGTGTTGACGTGCCGGGCGTGGCGTGTACGAGGTTTGCTGGATGAATCCCAAAATATGGGATGTAAATATATATATTGAGATTGTTTGGCGGCCGGGTTTATAGTCGGCTCCATCGGCAATACGCACTCACACTAAAAAAACAAAACAGGTGAAGTGATGCAACGATCTTTCCTCGTACGCCCCGGTGGCGTACGCCGGCCACTGTTCTTTCAAGCGCCTTCGCGCCGGTCATCCGTGGATGCCCGGTTTTTGTCGTGCCCGCACGCAGGAGCCTTGAGCCATGGCTGAGCCCTTGGTCTTGCCACCCGTGCCGGAGCCACCCAAGGGCGAACGCCTGAAGGACAAGGTCGTGCTGTTGACCGGTGCCGCCCAAGGCATTGGCGAAGCCATCGTCGCGGCGTTCGCTTCGCAACAAGCCCGGCTGGTGATCAGTGATATCCAGGCGCAGAAAGTCGAGGCGGTAGCCGCCCATTGGCGTGAACGCGGCGATGATGTGCAAGCATTGCAGGCCGATGTGTCGAAGCAGCAGGACTTGCAGGCCATGGCCCGTCGCGCCGTCGAGCTGCACGGTCGCATCGATGTGTTGGTCAACTGCGCCGGCATCAATGTCTTCCGTGACCCGCTGGAAATGACCGAAGAGGACTGGCGTCGCTGTTTCGCCATCGACCTGGATGGCGCCTGGTACGGCTGCAAGGCGGTGCTGCCACAGATGATCGAGCAGGGCGTGGGCAGCATCATCAACATTGCCTCCGTGCATTCGTCCCACATCATTCCCGGCTGTTTCCCTTACCCGGTGGCCAAGCACGGCCTGCTCGGCCTGACCCGCGCCCTGGGCATCGAATACGCACCCAAAGGGGTACGCGTCAACGCCATCGCCCCGGGTTACATCGAAACCCAACTGAACGTCGACTACTGGAACGGCTTTGCCGATCCCCATGCCGAACGCCAGCGTGCGCTGGATCTGCACCCGCCACGGCGTGTCGGGCAACCGATCGAAGTGGCAATGACGGCCGTGTTCCTGGCCAGTGACGAAGCACCGTTTATCAATGCCTCATGCATCACCATTGATGGAGGACGTTCGGTCATGTACCACGACTGAATATTCCTGGGTTGCAGTGGGAAACTTCGCCTGTAATCCAATCATCATACGATATGACTATTTAGGCCTATGCTGTGTAGCAACTTGATGTAACCGCCCAGCCTGCGCATTTCCACCGTCGGTGGAGCAGACCCTGGACGTTTGGCTTTCAATAAAAAAAACAAGGAGTCAACTATGAAACATCGTCGTGGGATCCGTTCCCTGTGTCGCGCCGCCCTGGCGGTTACCGCAGTCAGCCTCAGCAGCAGCTTGCTGGCGGCCGATCCCGTAAAAATCGGTTTCCTGGTCAAACAGGCTGAGGAGCCTTGGTTCCAGACCGAATGGGCGTTCGCCGAGAAGGCGAGCAAGGACAAAGGCTTTGAGTTGATCAAGATCGCCGTGCCTGATGGCGAGAAGACCCTCTCGGCCATCGACAGCTTGGCCGCCAACGGGGCCAAGGGCTTTGTGATCTGCCCGCCGGACGTATCCCTCGGCCCGGCCATCATGGCCAAGGCCAAGCTCAACGATCTCAAGGTGATTGCCGTGGACGACCGCTTTGTCGACGCCAGCGGCAAGTTCATGGAAGACGTGCCGTACCTGGGCATGGCCGCGTTCGAAGTGGGTCAGAAGCAAGGTCAGGCCATGGCCGCTGAAGCGAAAAAGCGCAACTGGGACTGGAAAAACACCTACGCCGTGATCAGCACCTTCAACGAGCTGGACACCGGCAAGAAGCGCACCGACGGTTCGGTCGATGCCCTGAAGAAGGCCGGGATGCCGGAAGACCACATCCTTTATTCGCCGCTCAAGACCCTCGACGTACCCGGCAGCATGGACTCCGTCAACTCGGCGTTGGTGAAGCTGCCAAGCGGCGCGACCAACCTGATCATCGGCGGCATGAACGACAACACCGTGCTGGGCGGCGTACGCGCCACCGAAGCGGCCGGGTTCAAGGCGGCCAATGTGATCGGTATCGGTATCAATGGCACCGATGCCATCGGTGAATTGAAAAAGCCTAACAGCGGCTTCTTCGGTTCGATGCTGCCAAGCCCGCACATCGAAGGCTACAAGACCGCCGAAATGATGTACGAGTGGATCACCACCGGCAAGGAGCCGCCGAAGTACACCGCCATGGACGAGGTGACGCTGATCACCCGGGAGAACTTCAAGCAGGAGCTGGAAAAGATCGGCCTGTGGAACTGATGGCCGGTTGATTCAAAAGCGGCCCTGGTCACATGAGTGGCGGGGTCGCTTGATCTCTGTAAGTTCGAGGTGGTTATGCAAGCGCAAACAGCGACACGGCAACACAACATCGGCGGCAGCTTGCGGTTCAACGGGATCGGCAAATCCTTTCCCGGCGTGCAGGCGCTGGCCAATATCAGTTTCGTCGCACATCCGGGGCAGGTGCATGCCTTGATGGGCGAGAACGGCGCGGGCAAGTCCACGTTGCTGAAGATCCTTGGTGGCGCCTACATCCCGAGCAGCGGTGACCTGCAGATCGGCGAACAGACGATGGCCTTCAAAGGCACCGCCGACAGCATCGCCAGCGGGGTGGCGGTGATTCACCAGGAACTGCACCTGGTGCCGGAAATGACCGTTGCTGAAAACCTGTTTCTCGGCCATTTGCCGGCGCGTTTCGGCTTGGTCAATCGTGGCGTGCTGCGCCAGCAGGCGCTGACGCTGCTCAAAGGCCTGGCCGACGAGATCGATCCGCAGGAAAAAGTCGGTCGCCTGTCCCTCGGCCAGCGCCAATTGGTGGAAATCGCCAAGGCCTTGTCCCGTGGCGCCCACGTCATTGCCTTCGACGAACCCACCAGTAGCCTGTCGGCCCGGGAAATCGACCGTTTGATGGCGATCATCGCCCGCTTGCGAGACGAGGGCAAAGTGGTGCTGTACGTCAGCCACCGCATGGAAGAAGTGTTCCGCATCTGTAATGCGGTGACGGTGTTCAAGGACGGTCGTTATGTCCGGACCTTCGAGGACATGAGCGAGCTTACCCACGATCAGTTGGTCACGTGCATGGTCGGTCGCGACATCCAGGACATCTATGATTACCGCCCTCGGGAGCGCGGTGATGTGGCGCTGCAGGTGAAGGGCCTGCTGGGGCCGGGCTTGCGCGAACCAGTGAGCTTCCAGGTGCACAAGGGCGAGATCCTCGGCTTGTTCGGGCTGGTCGGTGCCGGTCGTACCGAGCTGTTTCGCTTGCTCAGTGGCCTGGAGCGCCAGAGCGAGGGAAGCCTCGTGCTGCACGGCAAGGAATTGAAATTGCGTTCGCCCCGGGATGCCATCGCCGCTGGCGTGCTGCTCTGCCCGGAAGATCGCAAGAAGGAAGGCATCATCCCGTTGGGCAGCGTGGGCGAGAACATCAACATCAGTGCGCGCCCGGCTCATTCCACCCTTTGCTGCCTGCTGCGCGGTGATTGGGAGCGGGGCAATGCCGACAAGCAGATCAAGTCGCTGAAGGTGAAGACCCCGGCGGCCAGCCAGAAAATCATGTACCTGTCCGGCGGCAATCAGCAGAAGGCGATTCTCGGTCGCTGGCTGTCGATGCCGATGAAAGTCCTGCTGCTGGATGAACCGACCCGTGGCATCGACATCGGCGCCAAGGCGGAGATCTACCAGATTATCCACGACCTGGCGGCCGATGGCATCGCGGTGATTGTGGTGTCCAGCGACCTGATGGAAGTGATGGGCATTTCCGACCGAATCCTGGTGCTCTGCGAAGGGGCCATGCGCGGCGAGCTGCCGCGTGACCAGGCCAATGAATCCAACCTGCTGCAACTGGCGCTGCCGCGCCAACGCGTTGCCGACGCGGCGAACTGAGAGGTAAATCATGACCATTCAAAACAATGCACTGCCAACGGCACGCAAACCCCTGGACCTGCGCCGTTTCCTGGATGACTGGGTCATGCTGCTGGCGGCCATCGGTATTTTCGTGCTCTGCACCTTGATGATCGACAACTTCCTGTCGCCGCTGAACATGCGCGGCCTGGGCCTGGCGATTTCCACCACCGGCATCGCCGCGTGCACCATGTTGTATTGCCTGGCGTCCGGGCACTTCGACTTGTCGGTCGGTTCGGTGATCGCCTGTGCGGGCGTGGTCGCGGCGGTGGTGATGCGCGACACCAACAGCGTATTCCTGGGTGTCAGCGCGGCGCTGGCGATGGGGCTGATCGTCGGCCTGATCAACGGCATCGTCATCGCCAAGCTGCGGGTCAACGCCTTGATCACCACCCTGGCGACGATGCAGATTGTCCGGGGCCTGGCCTACATCTTTGCCAACGGCAAGGCGGTGGGTGTGTCGCAGGAATCGTTCTTCGTGTTCGGCAACGGCCAATTATTCGGTGTGCCGGTGCCGATCCTGATCACCATCGTCTGCTTCCTGTTTTTCGGTTGGCTGCTGAACTACACCACCTACGGGCGCAACACCATGGCCATCGGTGGCAATCAGGAAGCGGCGTTGTTGGCAGGGGTGAACGTCGATCGTACCAAGATCATCATCTTCGCCGTGCATGGCTTGATCGGCGCCTTGGCCGGGGTGATCCTGGCGTCGCGCATGACCTCAGGCCAACCGATGATCGGCCAGGGCTTCGAGCTGACCGTGATCTCGGCCTGCGTACTGGGCGGGGTGTCGTTGAGCGGCGGCATCGGCATGATTCGTCACGTCATCGCCGGCGTGCTGATTTTGGCGATCATAGAAAACGCGATGAACCTGAAGAACATCGACACCTTCTACCAATACGTCATCCGCGGCTCGATCCTGTTGCTGGCGGTGGTGATTGACCGCTTGAAGCAACGCTGAAGCCAGAAATCGCTGGCGACTGATCTACTGCTATCGCGAGCAAGCTCGCTCCCACAGGTTTTTTGTGTCAGGGCCCTGAACCTCGGCACAGCGCAGAACCAGTGTGGGAGCGAGCTTGCTCGCGAAGGCGTCGGCACATCCAACATCTTCTAACCTGACCCACCGCCATCGCGAGCAAGCTCGCTCCCACAGGGTTTTTGTGTCAGGGCTCTGAACCTCGGCACAGCGCAGAACCAGTGTGGGAGCGAGCTTGCTCGCGAAGGCGTCGGCACATCCAACATCTTCTAACCTGACCCACCGCCATCGCGAGCAAGCTCGCTCCCACAGGGTTTTTGTGTCAGGGCTTTGAACCTCGGCACAGCGCAGAGCCAGTGTGGGAGCGAGCTTGCTCGCGATAGCGTCCTCCCTGATGCCAACCATCACCCCGCCTTGCGCAACGCTTCGACCAACTCCTGTTTGCGCATCTTCGAACGCCCGGGAATATTTTTCGCCCGGGCCTCCTTCATCAGGCTGTCCACGGTCTGGGTTCCATGGGAGGCTTTGCTGGTGCGCGGGTGACCTTCGCGGGTCTTGGCGGCGCGGCGGGCCGATTCCTTGCGGTCGGTTTTCTTGGCCGTCGCCGGTTTTTCCTTACCTGAGCCACCGGAGCGCTCGCCGCCACCGGACTGCTTGTTCACCGTCGCCCAGGCCCGTGCCTCGGCTTCGTTCTCGGACACACCTTTTTTCTCGTAACTCTTTTCAATGTGTTCGGCCTTGCGCTTTTGCTCAGCGGTGTATTTGTCTTTGCTTCCACGAGGCATGGGATGTTCCTCCTCAACTGTCCGGGCAGAGGCTACTGGCTGGCGGCGCCACCTTCAGAGCCCGAACTACCGGTCGTGGTTTTCGAGCCCACCCCGGTCTCGGCGTTATCAGGCGCGGTCGAGTCCGGCGTATTCATGCCACCCTGGCGCCCCGTGTCATTCCCCTGCACGCGCGGATCGGTGCCGGTGCTGGCCGGTGGCTGGCCATTGTTCAGGCCTCCGCCGCCGTTGCCGTCGGTGTTCAACTTGGGCAGGCCTTGCGTGGCGGGGGAGTTGGACTGCTCCACGGGGTCGGTCGGCCCGGTGTCCGAGGTAGAAACCGCGAAAGCCACCGAGGACAGCAGCGCGGCGAAGGTGAATGCAGTCAGCCTTGAAGTGATCATGGTGTCGCCTCCATTTTTTAGAATGCTTACCTGGTCTTGGGCCGTGGCGGTTTGGGGTTGGTGCCTGGGGCGCGACGAATGGCATTTTGGAAAGAGGCTGGCGTCTGCGATCAAATAGTTGGATCGGGATGTGACGAGCGGCACCTGGCGGCTTAGTATGGCGCTTTCAATTGGCTACAAGGCCTGTTCATGTCGATCGAGATCCGTCCCGCGCAACCCAGCGATGCGCCTCAAATCCTTGCCTTCATCACCGAGTTGGCCGATTACGAAAAGGCCCGCCACGAAGTCATCGCCAGTGTGGCCGACATCGAGCGCAGCCTGTTCAGTGAAGGCGCGACTGCCCACGGGCTGATCTGCCTGCGTGATGGCGTGCCGATCGGTTTCGCGGTGTTCTTCTTCAGCTATTCCACCTGGCTGGGCAGTAACTGCCTGTACCTGGAAGACCTGTACATCACACCCGAACAGCGCGGCGGCGGGGCAGGGAAGACGCTGTTGCGGCATCTGGCGAAGATCGCCTGTGACAACGATTGCGGTCGCTTCGAATGGAGCGTGTTGGACTGGAACACGCCGGCCATCGAGTTCTACAAATCCCTCGGCGCGCAACCACAGGAAGAGTGGGTGCGCTACCGAATGGACGGCAAGGTGCTACGGGATTTCGCGAACGGCAATTGAGATTCACGAGTAGGCGTTGGATGCGTACTCGGCAAATCCGGGGCGCTGTTCGAGCCGCTTGCAATAAGCGGTCACCGCTGGATAGTCCGGGCGTTCCATGGGCGTCTGGCGCCAGCGGTGGGCGGACAAGCCAATGAGCACGTCCGCGAGGGAAAATGCCGTACCGGCCACGTAGGCGCCGGTGCGGTTCAACTGCTGCTCCAGCAAACCCATCTTCTCGTTCCAGCCTTTGACGCCGGCAGCGATGAGTTGTGGGTCCTGGAAATCCGGGTGTTTGCGCACAAGTCCGTAGAATGCATCACCCCATGACGGGTTGAGTTCTGTGGCTTGCCAGTCCATCCACTGCTCGACACGCGCCCGGGCGGCAGGTTCGACGGGCAGCAGATCGCTGCGCCCATGCTTGCCCACCAAATAGCGGCAAATGGTGTTCGACTCCCAGAGCACGCCATTCTCATCAATGATCACTGGCACCTGGGCATTGGGATTCAAGGCCAGGAATGCCGGGTCATGGGTCGAGGCAAAGCCGATGCCCCAGTCTTCGCGCTCGTAGGCGATGTCCAATTCCTGGCAGGTCCACAACACTTTTCTGACGTTGATCGAGGAAGTGCGACCGAGGATTTTCAGCAGTTGTCCCATCACTTTTTCCCTAGTTGTTTGGCGTCCGGTCAGAAAACGTAGCAGGGTCTTGGGCGGATGGCGATTGGCTTTGTCGTTCGCGGATTTTATCCCAATATATGGGAGTGATATTTATATATTGAGATTATGTCGCGCCCGGGTTTATAGTCCGTCTCACTCACTGCCAAAAAACAGAACAGGTGAAGCGGATGCAGGCGCAATTGATCGCGCTCGATTGGGGGACCACCTCATTACGGGCTTACAAACTCGCAGCCGGTGGCGAGGTGCTCGAGCAGCGTTCGCTGTCATCGGGGATCATGCAGTTGCCCTCCGGGCCGCGAAGCGTGGCCGGTCGGGTGTGCATCGACGGTTTCGAACTGGCCTTCGACGAGGCCTGCGGCGACTGGCTCGACGCACAGCCGGGCTTGCCTGTGATTGCCTGCGGCATGGTCGGCAGTGCCCAGGGCTGGCGTGAAGCGCCGTACTGCGACACACCCGCCAACGTCGCCAATCTCGGACATTCCCTACAAACCGTTCGCAGCCTTCGCGGTGTCGATGTGCACATCGTACCGGGGGTGATTCAGCGCTCACGCTTGCCCAATGTCATGCGCGGCGAAGAAACCCAAGTGCTCGGTGCCTTGCACAGCCTGCCGGACGAAGCGGTGCTGATCGGCCTGCCCGGCAGTCATTCGAAATGGGTAGAAGTGGCCGATGGCTGCATCGTGCATTTCGATACCTTCATGACCGGCGAGATCTTCGCCGTGCTCAGCGACCACAGCATTCTCGGCCGTACCCAGCAACGGAATGTGACGTTCGATGGCGCGGCCTTTGATCGCGGCGTGCAGGTAGCGTTATCGGTAGACGGCCAGATCGGTCCGTTGTCCACCGTGTTCAGCGCCCGCAGCCTGGGCTTGACCGGCGAGCTGGCGGCCAGCGCCCAGGCGGACTACCTCTCGGGCCTGTTGATCGGCCATGAACTGACGGCGTTGGCCGAGGTACAGCGCCGGCGCCGCGACAGCCTGCACCTGCCGACGGTGGTGCTGATCGGCAACTCCCAACTCTGTGTCCGTTATCAACGGGCCCTCGACGCCTGCGGCTTCGCCCGGGTGGTCCTGGCCGAACAGGCCACCGAACGCGGTTTGTGGCAACTGGCCGTGGCGGCCGGGTTGCTCGATTCCACCGTCCCCTGAACCTGACTGGAGGTCTGACATGCTCACACAAGCACTGGCGCACAACGGGCTGATCGCGATCCTGCGGGGTCTGCGTCCCGAAGAGGCGGCGGCCATCGGCGAAGTCCTGTACAGCGCAGGATTTCGCGTCATCGAAGTACCGCTCAATTCCCCCGAGCCGTACGAAAGTATCCGCATCCTGCGCAATACCTTGCCCGCTGATTGCCTGATCGGTGCCGGCACCGTGCTCACGCCGGAACAGGTCGAGCAGGTGAGAGCCGCCGGTGGTCAAGTGATCGTCATGCCCCACAGCGATCCGAAGGTGCTGCGCGCGGCGAAAGCGGCGGGCTTGTACCTGTCGCCAGGCGTCGCCACGCCCACCGAAGCCTTTGCCGCATTGGCCGAAGGCGCCCATGTGCTGAAGATGTTTCCCGCCGAGCAAATGGGCCCGGCGGTGGTCAAGGCCTGGCTCGCGGTGCTGCCGGCCGGGACCGTGCTGGTGCCGGTGGGCGGGATCACACCGGACAACATGGCGGTGTTCGTCGAGGCTGGCGTCAAGGGTTTCGGCCTCGGCTCCGGGCTGTTCAAGCCGGGCCTGACAGCGGATGAAGTGGCGGTACGCGCCAAGGCCTACGTGGCCGCATGGAATGCCTTGAACTGAAGACTTTTCCAGCGCTCCGTGCGCTGCATCTGACAAGAGAGACAACAAGATGAAAATCACCAAGCTGACCACGTTTATCGTTCCGCCGCGCTGGTGCTTCCTCAAGGTCGAAACCGACGAGGGCGTGACCGGTTGGGGCGAGCCCGTGGTCGAAGGCCGTGCCCACACGGTGGCGGCTGCCGTTGAGGAATTGTCCGACTACCTGATCGGCAAAGACCCACGCAACATCGAAGACATCTGGACCGTGCTCTATCGCGGCGGCTTCTACCGCGGTGGTGCTATTCACATGAGCGCCCTGGCCGGCATCGACCAGGCGCTGTGGGATATCAAGGGCAAGGCCCTGGGCGTGTCGGTCAGTGACCTGCTGGGTGGCCAGGTGCGGGACAAGATCCGTGTGTATTCGTGGATTGGCGGCGACCGGCCGGCAGATACCGCCCGGGCGGCGAAAGAGGCGGTGGCGCGGGGCTTCACGGCGGTGAAGATGAACGGCACCGAAGAGCTGCAGTTTCTCGACACCTTTGAAAAAGTCGACCTGGCCCTGGCCAACGTGGCGGCGGTGCGCGATGCCGTCGGGCCGAACGTCGGCATTGGCGTGGACTTCCACGGTCGTGTGCACAAACCGATGGCCAAGGTGCTGATGAAGGAGCTCGACCCGTACAAACTGATGTTCATCGAAGAGCCGGTGCTCAGCGAAAACTACGAAGCCCTCAAGGAGTTGGCGCCGCTGACCAGCACCCCGATTGCCCTGGGCGAGCGGTTGTTCTCGCGCTGGGACTTCAAACGGGTGCTCAGCGAAGGCTACGTGGACATCATCCAACCGGATGCGTCCCACGCCGGCGGCATCACCGAAACCCGCAAGATCGCCAACATGGCCGAAGCCTACGATGTAGCGCTGGCGCTGCACTGCCCGCTGGGCCCGATCGCCCTGGCGGCGTGCCTGCAACTGGATGCGGTCTGCTACAACGCGTTTATCCAGGAGCAAAGCCTGGGCATCCACTACAACGAGAGCAACGACCTGCTGGATTACATCAAGGACCCGCAGGTGTTCGACTACGACAAGGGTTTCGTGAAGATCCCCAATGGTCCGGGCCTGGGTATCGAGATCAACGAGGAATACGTCATCGAACGCGCCGCCATCGGCCACCGCTGGCGCAACCCGATCTGGCGCCATGCCGATGGTAGTTTTGCCGAGTGGTGAGTCACGCCTGATCCACCCAAAGTCCCTGTGGTCCTGTGGTGAATGCAAAGCTCATGCGCACCCCAGGTCCCCTGTGGGAGCGAGCTTGCTCGCGATGGCAATGTATCAGTCACACATGCACCAACTGACACACCGTCATCGCGAGCAAGCTCGCTCCCACAGTTTGATCTTCGCAAGCAGGGAGATCTTCTTCGATGCGCCCGTTTCCTCAATAAACATAAAAAGAGGCACCTCACATGCAAGCGCACACCCTGAGCGCGCAAGCGTCGTTGGTGACGCCCAGCCGCAAGCGTTTTTTCATCATGGTCCTGCTGTTCATCACCGTGGTGATCAATTACCTGGACCGCAGCAACCTCTCGATTGCCGCCCCTGCGCTGACCAGCGACCTGGGCATCGACCCGATCCACGTCGGGCTGATTTTCTCGGCGTTCGGCTGGACCTACGCCGCCATGCAGATCCCCGGTGGCTGGCTGGTGGACCGGGTGCCACCGCGTATTCTCTACAGCGTGGCATTGCTGTTGTGGTCGGTGGCCACGGTGATGCTGGGGTTCGCCGCCAGTTTCATCGCGCTGTTCGTGCTGCGCATGGCGGTGGGTGCCCTGGAAGCGCCGGCTTATCCGATCAACAGCCGCGTGGTGACCACCTGGTTTCCCGAGCGCGAGCGGGCCACGGCCATCGGTTTCTACACCTCCGGACAGTTTGTCGGCCTGGCCTTCCTGACGCCGGTATTAGCCTGGCTGCAACACGCCTTCGGTTGGCACATGGTGTTTGTCGCCACGGGCGCGGTGGGCATTCTCTGGGCGCTGATCTGGTACGCGGTGTATCGCGAGCCCCGGGATTTCAAAGGTGCCAACGCTGCCGAAATCGAATTGATCCGCGAAGGCGGCGGGCTGGTGGATATCCAGGCCGATACCGCCAAGGCCAAGGCGAAATTCAGCTGGGCGGACCTGGGGATCGTCCTGACCCAGCGCAAACTGTGGGGCATTTACCTCGGTCAGTTCTGTCTCAACTCTACGTTGTGGTTTTTCCTGACGTGGTTCCCGACCTACCTGGTGAAATATCGCGGCATGGACTTCATCAAGTCTGGCCTGCTGGCGTCGTTGCCGTTCCTCGCAGCGTTTGTCGGCGTGCTGTGCTCCGGGTTTTTCTCCGACTGGTTGATTCGCCGCGGCGCCACCGTGGGGTTCGCGCGCAAGCTGCCGATCATCGGCGGGTTGCTGATCTCGACCTCGATCATCGGCGCCAACTTTGTCGAGTCGACGCCGCTGGTGATCGCTTTCCTGGCCCTGGCGTTCTTCGGCACTGGCCTGGCGTCGATCACCTGGTCGCTGGTCTCGACCTTGGCGCCGGCACGACTGCTCGGGCTGACCGGCGGGGTGTTCAACTTCATCGGCAACCTGGCGGCCATCGCCACGCCGATCGTGATTGGCTTCCTCGCCAGCGGCGATTCATTCGCCCCGGCCATTACCTATATCTCTGTCCTGGCATTGGCTGGCGCGCTGTCCTACATCCTGCTGGTCGGGAAGGTCGAGCGCATCGAGTTGTAGTCCTACGGGGCGGGCGACCATAATGCCGCCCGTTTCCCGCTCACTGTTGAAGGCCGGCTATGCAGCAAGACGATCCAAAAATCACCAAGGACGCCGCGCCCACAGGCACGCAAACATTGCTGCGTGGCCTGGGCGTGGTCCAGGCGGTCGCCAGCGGTGCCCGTGACTTGAAGGAAATCGCCCGGCTGATCGGCACCACCCGCAGCACCACCCATCGCCTGGCCAGTTGCCTGGTGGACGAACGTTACCTGCGCGTGGTGCCGCAAGTGGGTTACCTGTTGGGGCCAAAGTTGATCGAGCTGGGCTTCCAGGCCCGGGAAGAGTTGCCGCTGGTGAGCCTGGCGGGGCCGTACCTGGACGAGCTGTCGGCGCTGACCGGAGACACCGTTCACCTGGCGATTCGCGAGGGCGACGAAGTCTTGTACCTGCTGAAGAATCCGGGGCGTAACGGCCCGGAAATGCGCTCGCGCGTAGGCCATCGCATGCCGTTGGCGCGCACCGGGATCGGCAAGGCGCTGATGCTCGATGACACTCAGGAACAATGGAAGCGGCTGTATGAAATCAGCCTCCCGGCGGGTGGGAAGAATCAGTTCTGGCCCCAGCATCAGGAGCAATCCTGGGAACAGTTCCAGCAACGGATGGTGGAGTACGTGGCGGGGGGCTATGCCTTCGACCTGGAAGACAACGAACCGTCGATTCGCTGTGTGGCGGCGCCGATCCGTGACGCCGGCAAGCGTATCGTCGCCGGCATCAGTATCGCCAGCACCGTGCCATACATGCCGCTGGAAAAGATGGCCGAGCTGATTCCCCTGGTCAAAGGGGTCACAGCCCGGCTGTCGGCGGAACTGGGTGCCAAGGTCTGACGAACGTCAGGCCTTGAGCGTCGCCATGTCGATGACGAAGCGGTACTTCACGTCGCCTGCGATCATGCGGCTGTAGGCTTCGTTGATCTGGCGAATGTCGAGCATTTCAATGTCGCAGCTGATGTTGTGTTCGGCGCAGAAATCCAGCACTTCCTGGGTTTCTGCGATACCGCCGATCAACGAGCCGGCCAGGACACGGCGACCCATGATCAGTTTTGCCGCGTGTACCGGCGGATCGATCGGCTCGACCAGGCCCACGATGATGTGCACGCCGTTGAAACGCAGCGTGTCGAGGTAGGGGTTGAGGTCGTGCTGCACCGGAATGGTGTCCAACAGGAAGTTGAAACGTCCGGCTGCGGCAGCCATCTGTTCGGCGTCGGTGGACACGATCACGTGGTCCGCGCCTTGGCGACGAGCCTCGTCAGCTTTGCTGGCTGAGCGGGTGAAGAGCGTCACTTCTGCGCCCATGGCCTTGGCGAACTTGATGCCCATGTGGCCGAGACCGCCCATGCCTAGCACGCCGACCTTGTCACCGGCCTTCACGCCATAGTGCTTGAGGGGTGAGTAGGTGGTGATGCCGGCGCAGAGAAGCGGCGCGGCGCTGGCCGGGTCGAGTGCGGCCGGGATGCGCAGCACAAAGTGCTCGTTAACCACGATGCTGTTGGAGTAACCGCCCATGGTGTGGCCGCCGCTCACGCGGTCCGGGCTGGCGTAGGTCTGGGTCATGCCTTCGAAACAGTATTGCTCCAAGTCAGCGTGACACGCTTCGCACTCGCGGCAGGAGTCGACCATGCAGCCTACGCCCACCAGGTCGCCAACCTTGTAGCGGGTGACGTCCGCGCCGACGGCGGTGACTTTGCCGATGATCTCATGGCCGGGCATCAGCGGATAAACGGCGATGCCCCATTCATTGCGGGCCTGATGGATGTCGGAGTGACAGACACCGCAGTAGAGAATATCGATCGCCACATCGTCGGCTCGCGGGCTGCGACGCTCGAATTTCATGGGGGCGAGGGGAGTGGTGGCCGACTGGGCGGCATATCCGATGGCTGTGTACATGATGGACCTCGCTAAACAATGAACGGTGAGGCGTCCATTCTGGGAGTCCTGGCGACAGGCGGCGATGGCGATTCCTCCGCCTGTCATGCCTAATCCTCCGGTCTTGGCCAGGATTTGATCCTCTGTGGCGCGAGACCTGCGATGATGGTTTCATCCCCTTTTTCGTGAAGTTTTCACCCATGTTGTTGACCCGCCATCTCGATGCCAACGCCACGTTGGTTTCATTGATAGAACCCTTGGCGACCCGCGACGGTTTCGTCCCGACGCCACTGCCCGGCGTGCATACGCTTCGGGCCAGCCAGGACGTCGCCCGTGGCCCGCAGCTCTACGAGCCGAGCCTGGTGATCATTGCCCAGGGCAGCAAACTGGCGTACCTGGGGCCTCGTACGCTGGAATATGGCGCCGGGCATTATCTGATCCAGGCCTTGCCGGTGCCGTTCGAATGCGAAACCTACGCCATGCCCAATGCTCCACTGCTTGGGGTTTCCGTTGCGATCGATCGGGCGATGCTGGGGGAGCTGGTGCTGGCCATGGGGCTGGTACCGGGTCGGAACCTGGCGCCGCAGACGCCGGAATCGATGACCTGCGCAGTGCTCGATGACGCCATGCGTGGGTGTGTTGAACGCTTGCTGCGCTGCTTGCACGATCCGTTGGAATGCCAGGTCATGGGCCAGGCACGGCTGCGGGAGTTGCTGTTCGTCGCGTTGCGCGGGCCCCAGGCCGATGTGCTGCGGGCACTGGTGGAGCAGCAAGGCCAGTTCGCCCGGATCGCCGTGGCCTTGAGTCATTTGCATGCGCACTTCACCGAGCCGCTGAACGTCGAGACCCTGGCCAGTTGCGCGAACATGAGTGCTTCGACCTTCCATGAGCATTTCAAGCGCAGCACCTTGCTGTCGCCGGTGCAGTACCTCAAGCGGCTGCGACTGCTCAAGGCTCAGCGGTTGCTGCTGATCGAGGGCATGGGCGTGGCCCAGGTTGCACATCAGGTGGGGTATCAGAGCCCGTCGCAGTTCAGTCGCGAGTACAAGCGCTATTTCGAGCGCAACCCCGGGGAAGAGCGCGTGGCGTGATCCACGCAAATCCCTTGTGGGAGCGAGCTTGCTCGCGATGGCGGTGTGTCAGCCGACATCTGTGTTGAATGATAAACCGCCATCGCGAGCGAGCTCGCTCCCACATTTGGACTGTGGTGTGCCTTGAAATGTAGGCAACAAAAAGGCCCCCATTGCGGGAGCCTCGATGTTCAGCGTGTGGCTTACATGTTCGGGTAAGTCGGCCCGCCAGCGCCTTCCGGCGATACCCAGGTGATGTTCTGTGCAGGGTCCTTGATGTCGCAGGTCTTGCAGTGAACGCAGTTCTGGGCGTTGATCTGGAAGCGCTTCTCGCCGTCTTCCTTGGTCACCACTTCGTACACGCCAGCCGGGCAGTAGCGCTGGGCCGGTTCGTCGTACAGCGGCAGGTTCTTGCTGATCGGGATGCTCGGGTCGGTCAGCTTCAGGTGGCAGGGTTGTTCTTCTTCATGGTTGGTACCGGAGATGAACACCGAGCTGAGTTTGTCGAAGCTGAGCTTGCCGTCCGGTTTCGGGTAGTCGATTTTCTTGCAATCGGCCGCCAGTTTCAGGCAAGCGTAGTCAGGCTTGTTGTCGTGCAGGGTGAACGGTATTTTGCCGCCGAAGATGTTCTGGTCGAGCCAGTTGAAGCCGCCACCGATGATCGCGCCGTATTTGTGGATCGCGGCACCGAAGTTGCGGCTGGCGAACAGTTCTTCGTACAGCCAGCTGTTCTTGAAGTTGTCGACGTAGGCGGTCAGTTCGTCACCGCCTTCGGACTCGGCGAACAAGCGATCGGCCACGGCTTCGGCGGCGAGCATGCCGGATTTCATGGCGGTGTGGCTGCCTTTGATCTTGGCGAAGTTCAGGGTGCCGAGGTCGCAACCGATCAGCGCGCCGCCCTTGAAGACCATTTTCGGCAACGAGTTCAGGCCGCCCTTGCAGATGGCACGGGCGCCGTAGCTGACGCGCTTGCCGCCTTCCAGGTACTGCTTGAGCACCGGGTGATGCTTGAGGCGCTGGAACTCGTCGAACGGCGACAGGAAGGTGTTGCTGTAGGACAGGTCGATAATCAGGCCGACCACCACCTGGTTGTTTTCCAGGTGATAGAGGAAGGAGCCGCCGGTGTTCTCGGTGCCCATGATGTCCAGCGGCCAGCCAGCGGTGTGCACCACCAGGCCGGGTTGATGCTTGGCCGGATCGATTTCCCAGATTTCCTTCAGGCCGATGCCGTAGTGCTGGGCGTCGGCCTCGCTGTCGAGGTTGAAACGCTTGATCAACTGTTTGCCGATGTGACCACGGCAGCCTTCGGCGAACAGCGTGTATTTGCCACGCAATTCCATGCCGGGGGTGTAGAGGCCGTCCTTCGGGTGGCCTTCGCGGTCGACACCCAGATCGCCGGTGATGATCCCGCGAACCACGCCGTTTTCGTCGAACAGCGCTTCCTGGGCGGCGAAGCCCGGGTAGATTTCCACGCCCAGGTTCTCGGCCTGCTGGGCCAGCCAGCGGCACAGGTTGCCCAGGGAAATAATATAGTTGCCTTCGTTGTGCATGGTCTTGGGCACAAAGAAGTCAGGGATTTTGCTCGCGGCCTCGGCGTTTCTCAGGACATAAATGTCATCGCGAACGACGGGCGTGTTCAACGGCGCGCCGAGCTCTTTCCAGTCGGGGAACAGTTCGTTCAGGGCGCGGGGCTCGAACACCGCGCCGGAGAGAATGTGCGCACCGACTTCGGAACCTTTTTCGACCACGCAGACGCTGATTTCCTTACCGGCTTCGGCGGCCTTCTGTTTCAGTCGGCAAGCGGCAGACAGGCCAGCGGGGCCGGCACCGACGATGACCACGTCGAATTCCATGTATTCGCGTTCCACAGGCTATCTCCTACTCAAGGCTCACAGTTTTTCTAATTGGAGGTTTGGCGTTGCATCCTTGTTTGCTTCGCAAAAAGCGACGAAATCGACAATGGATGAACCGCGGGTCTCTCTTAAGCGGCGCATTATATCTACACCACTCTCAGGGTCCAATACAAACGTTTGTTTGAAATTGCCGCAGCCCAGATAAATCACTGACGTACGGCTTATGACTGACCATTTTGCCGTATTGACCGGAATAGGCGTTCCGGTCAAGATACGGGCGGTTTTGCGCTCGCCGTAGGCTGACTGTTGGTTTCAAGAGCACCTCTAAAGACAGGGCGAAGGCAGCATAAAGTGACGTATTGCGCGGTTCCGAGGCGCAGTTTACACGCCGCGATAATGAATGACTCATCGGTCATCACTGACCAATGGTCTTCACTCCCGTGAGCAAGGTCATGTGTGGTTCATGCCGGCGTTTTTAGAGGTGCCCTTGCGCCCATGAGCATCAACCGCCAGGTTCGCCTAGGCGACTTTTTTTCACCGGAGAGTAACGAGGAATCCATGAAGGTTCTTGTAGCTGTCAAACGAGTGGTCGACTATAACGTCAAGGTTCGCGTCAAGGCGGACAACTCCGGCGTCGACCTCGCCAACGTCAAGATGTCGATGAACCCCTTCTGCGAAATCGCCGTGGAAGAAGCCGTACGCCTGAAAGAGAAAGGCGTGGCAACGGAAATCGTCGTCGTCTCCATCGGCCCGACCACCGCCCAGGAACAACTGCGCACCGCGCTGGCACTGGGTGCCGATCGCGCCATCCTCGTCGAATCCGCCGAAGACCTGACTTCCCTGGCCGTGGCCAAGCTGCTAAAGGCCGTAGTCGACAAGGAACAGCCACAGCTGGTGATCCTCGGCAAGCAGGCCATCGACAGCGACAACAACCAGACCGGCCAGATGCTCGCGGCATTGAGCGGCTACGGTCAGGGCACCTTCGCATCGAAAGTCGAAGTGTCCGGCGACAGCGTTGCCGTGACCCGTGAGATCGACGGCGGCGCGCAGACCGTTTCCCTGAAACTGCCGGCCATCGTCACCACCGACCTGCGTTTGAACGAGCCGCGCTACGCGTCCCTGCCAAACATCATGAAAGCCAAGAAGAAGCCGCTTGAAGTGCTGACTCCGGACGCTTTGGGCGTTTCCACCGCCTCCACCAACAAGACCGTCAAAGTCGAAGCGCCGGCTGCACGCAGCGCGGGCATCAAGGTCAAGTCGGTGGCTGAACTGGTCGAGAAACTGAAAAACGAAGCGAAGGTAATCTGACTATGACTATCTTGGTAATCGCCGAACACGATAACAAAGCGCTGGCTCCGGCCACGCTGAACACCGTTGCAGCCGCCGCCAAAATCGGTGGTGATGTCCACGTCCTGGTAGCCGGGCAGGGTGCTGGCGCCGTTGCCGAAGCCGCTGCGAAAATCGCTGGCGTGGCAAAAGTGCTGTCGGCCGACAACGCCGCCTACGCGCATCAGTTGCCGGAAAACGTTGCTCCGCTGGTCGCCGAGCTGG
Organism: Pseudomonas beijingensis; assembly: GCF_030687295.1. Classification (NCBI taxonomy): domain Bacteria; kingdom Pseudomonadati; phylum Pseudomonadota; class Gammaproteobacteria; order Pseudomonadales; family Pseudomonadaceae; genus Pseudomonas; species Pseudomonas beijingensis. Next base: position 1,026,923 of record NZ_CP117425.1, read on the forward strand.
GCAAGGGCTACAGTCACATCCTGGCGGCCGCCACCTCCAACGGCAAGAACATCCTGCCGCGCGTGGCCGCCGCACTGGACGTCGACCAGATCTCCGAAATCATCTCGGTTGAAAGCGCCGACACCTTCAAGCGCCCGATCTACGCCGGCAATGCCATTGCCACCGTGCAATCGAACGCTGCGGTCAAGGTCATCACCGTGCGTGCCACCGGTTTCGACCCGGTTGCCGCCGAAGGTGGTTCGGCTGCCGTTGAAGCAGTCGCTGCTGCTCATGACGCCGGCATCTCCAGCTTCGTCAACGAAGAATTGGCCAAGTCCGACCGTCCTGAACTGACCGCGGCCAAGATCGTCGTTTCCGGCGGTCGTGGCATGCAGAACGGTGACAACTTCAAGCACCTCTATGCCCTGGCCGACAAGCTGGGCGCCGCCGTCGGTGCTTCCCGCGCCGCGGTCGACGCCGGTTTCGTGCCCAACGACATGCAGGTCGGCCAGACCGGCAAGATCGTTGCGCCACAGCTGTACATCGCCGTCGGTATCTCCGGCGCGATCCAGCACTTGGCTGGTATGAAAGACTCCAAGGTGATCGTGGCGATCAACAAGGATGAAGAGGCGCCGATCTTCCAGGTGGCCGACTACGGCCTGGTAGCGGACTTGTTCGAAGCCATCCCTGAGCTGGAGAAGCTGGTCTAATCCGGCGTCTTCACTTATAAAGAGCCCGGCCCTTTGGCCGGGCTTTTTATTTTCTGCACTGTTTTTTTCGCTGCAAGGGGAGCATATCGCCATGGATCTGCGTCGTTTGACCGGCTGGTCGTTGCTGTGGACGTTGGCGCTCGTGCCAGGCCTGTCTGTCGCCGCCGGCAAATGTGAACGCCTGATCGCCACCGGCAGCCCGGACGCGCCACCTTACCTCTGGCAAGACCCTCAGGACCCCAAGCACCTGATTGGCGCTGGCGCCGATCTGCTGGGGCACGTCGCGGCGGAGTTGGGGATCAAGATCGAATTGTTGTATGCCGGCAAGCGCGCCCAGGCGCTGGACGAAGTGCGCAGTGGACGCATGGACCTGCTCACCGACGCTCCGCTGACCGTCACCGGGCTGGAGGCGCTGGATTACGTCCATCCGCCCTTGCTGGAAAACGATTACCTTGTCTGGACCCGCCAGGACTCGACTTTGGTCATCAACCAGCCCGAGGATCTTCACGGTCATCCCGGCGCCTTGTCGGAAAAGTCTCGCATGACCCAAGGATTCGGCGTTTTTGCCGAGCAGAAATTGTCCTTGGTGCGCACGCCCAACCTGACCCAGGCCTTTCAGAAATTGCTGTTGGGAGAGGTGGAATATGTCCTGGCGGGGCGCTATTCAGGCCTGGCGATGGCGCAGACACTGGGGATGGCCAGCGACCTGCAAGCCGCGGCACAACCGGTGGACAAACCCGGGTTGTTCCTCGCGGTTTCCCATAACTCCGCCTGCAATGACCCATGGTTACGCGGACAGCTGGCGCAAAAGATGACAGAATTGGCCGCGTCCGGTCTGACGGAGGCTGTGTTGCAGCGCAATCTAGAGCGTTGGAACACACAGTTGCAGCCACCTGTCAGTGCCCCAAAACAGTAGGGAACATTAGTGACTATTCGACCTCTTTTCGCTGCCCTGGCCGTTCTGGCTCTGGCGGGCTGCGCAGCCGATCCGGCGCCGAATGAACAGATCCGCCTGACCGAACAGGCACTGGAGCAAGCCCGGGCCGTTGGCGCCACTGCCGACGAAGTGCCCGAATTGAAACTGGCTGAAGAAAAATTCGCCCGCGCCAAATCCAACATGGCCGACGAATCCTACAAGAAGGCGCGCATGCGGGCCGAACAGGCTGAACTCGACGCCCGCCTGGCCGAAGCGAAGGTGCTGACCCTCAAGAGCCAGGAGCAATTGAACGTGCTCGACACCCGCATCAAGCGCTTGCGCAAACAGTTGAGGGAGGACGCCCAATGAAGCACTCCCACGTATTGGGCGGTTTGGTCCTCGCCGGCCTGGCCAGCTTGTATGGCTGCGCCGGCCAACGCAGCGAAGCGGCACTCGAGCAGGCCAGCACCGATTTCCAGAAGGTCAAGGAAGACGCCAACGTGTTGCGTGCCGCACCCCGGGACTTGATCCGCGCCGGTGAATCCCTGGCTCGTGCCGATCGCTTGTCCAGCTACTGGGGCAGCGGCGAGGACGTGCAGCATTACGCCCTACCTGAGCCAACGCTACAGTGCGATCGCCCGGGAACACAGTAACCAGGTGCTCAACGAAGAACGTGCGGCGAAGCTCGAACTGGAGCGCCAGCGCCTGCAGTTGGCCTTGCGTGAATCCAAGTTGCTGAGTGTGCAGCAGCAGGGCAAATGGCTCGAAGAGCAGATCATGGCGATGGCGACCACCCAGACCGATCGCGGCCTGGTGATGACCCTGGGCGACGTGTTGTTCGACACCGGTGAAGCGGAACTGAAGAACTCGGCCAACCGGGTCGTGCTCAAGATCGTGCAGTTCTTGCAGCTCAACCCCAAGCGCGTGGTGCGTATCGAGGGGTATACCGACAGTACCGGCGGCAAGCAGGAAAACCTCAAGCTGTCCCGCGACCGTGCACAGTCGGTAGCGGATGTGCTGGTGGACCTGGGGATTGATGAAAAGCGCATTCAGGTCGAAGGCTATGGGGATGAGTACCCGGTGGACGTCAATGCTTCCGAGCGGGGCCGGGCACAGAACCGTCGCGTTGAAATTGTGTTCTCCGACGAAAAAGGCCAGCTCGGCGCCGCCCGCTAAGGGTTGCGTCACTGGAAAACCCGGCCCCTGTAACAGGCGCCGGGTTTTTTTGGCCCTGCAGTCGACGCAGGATGAGTACAGTTAGAGCTGTCACTCCACTGTACTGTCGAGTAATCTGGCAACTGTCCCAGTACACTTCTAAACTGTTCCGGTATCGTTTCCAACAAGAATAAAATGCCCGTGAAATCGAGTGCTGCGTCATGACCAACCTCCTGCTCTATCAACGTATTGCTCAACAGCTGGCTGAAGACATCCGGCGTGGTGTGTATCAGCCCGGTGAACGCGTGCCTTCGGTGCGCAAAATGAGCTCGCAGCTCAACGTCAGCCATGCCACGGTGCTGCAGGCCTACGCCAACCTTGAAGACCAGGGGCTGATTCGCGCGCGGCCGCAATCGGGCTACTACGTGCACCAGACGCCGGCCCTGACGGCACCGACGCCGGACATTGCCCGGGTAGAGCGTCCGGGGCTGGTGACGCGCAGCAGCATCATCCAGCAGGTATTGGTCGAGTCGCGACGCGAAGGGGTGTTCCCCCTGGGCGCGGCGGTGCCGAGCGTCGACTATCTGCCTGTTCGAGCCTTGCATCAGCAACTGGCCAAGGTCACGCGTTTCCACAGCCCACGGGCGTTCAGCTACATGTTCAGCCCGGGTTTCGAGCCGTTGCGCCGCCAAGTGGCGATTCGCATGCGCGATGCCGGTGTCGTGGTGGACCCTTCCGAGGTGGTGATCACCCACGGATGCGTCGATGCGCTGCAGATGTCCTTGCGGGTGCTCACGCGGCCGGGGGATTTGATTGCCGCCGAGTCGCCGACCTATTACGGCTTGCTGCAACTGGCGGATCTATTGGGCCTCAAGGTCATCGAGATCCCCAGCGATCCGGTCACTGGTATGAGCCTGGAAGCCTTGCAGTTGGCGGCCAACCAGTGGTCGATCAAGGCGCTGGTGCTGACCACGCGCCTGAGCAATCCGCTTGGTGGCACCATGCCGGAAGAACGACAAAAGCAACTGCTGCGCCTGGCGTCGGACTTCGACATCCAGATCGTCGAGGACGATATTTATGGCGAGTTGATGTTCGAGCAGGGGCGTACCAAGGCCCTCAAGGCCTATGACCGACTGGACCGGGTTATCTACTGTTCGAGTTTTTCCAAGACCTTGTCGCCAGGAGTGCGCATCGGGTGGATGATCGCGGGGAAATTCCAGCAGGAAATCCAGCGGCTCCAGACCTTCAGCACTCACTCGGCGTGCAGCGTTACGCAGATGGGCATTGCCGCCTACCTGGAAAACGGCGGCTATGACCGGCACCTGCGCTATATCCGCCAGGAGTACCGCAAGAACCTCAGTGCCTTCCAACTGGCGGTGCAACAATACTTCCCCGAAGGCACGCAAATGAGCCGTCCCAACGGCGGTTTCATCCTGTGGGTCAGCCTGCCGGGGCGGGTCAATACCCAGGAGTTGCATGTGCGGGCGTTGCAACAAGGCATCAGTATCGCGCCTGGACTGATTTTCAGTAACACCGAGCAGTTCAACCACTGCATTCGCTTGAATTGCGGTACACCCTGGAACCGCGAGGCAGAGCGGGCCTTGATGACGCTGGGGTTGTTGGCGACGCAATTGTGTCAAGAGACCGCCAACGGGTTTCTATAGGAATCAGCGGCTTAGCTTGATGTGCTTGTCAGCGCCTCATTATCAGGCGAGCATGGGGATATCTGCCGTCAGTGCCGTTGTGTCTATGAAAGCCATTGTTCCTGTTGCCTGGGTTTTGATCGGCCTGTTCAGTGCCTTCCAAATGGAAGGCGTCGCCGTGGCGGCTCCGGCGCAGGAAAAACCGGCCGTTAGTGCCACGAAGAATGCGTCGAAAAAAACCGCGGTGGCCAAGAAGCCGTCCGCTAAAAAGGCGGTTGCGGCGAAGAAAAAAAAGCGTGCCCCCATTGCTTCCAAGAGCAAATCCGCCCACCAGATCGCCAAGACCCCATTGCCACCGGCCAAGCTGGACCTGAGCCTGCCCCATGACATGGTCGAGGAACTGCAGCCACCGGGTAAGGTACCGCTGCCCAAGCGGGAACCGCTTTTACCGTCAATGTTCGGAGAGAAACCCGGACCGTTCCAGCTCAATGGCCGGTTGTTGAGCAATGAAATGCAGCTGCCGTTGCGCAATCAGGAGCGCAACGAGGTGGAAGGTGCGGCACTGGATTTCGAGTTCAAGCAGTAAACCTTCCACAGGTATGCAGCTCGTCGCTGACCGTTCGGTCATCTCGCCAAGGGCAAAAAAACACGCAGACGGTAATTTAAAACGAGTGTTTTAGCCGTTACTCTGTGTGCTGTTATTCATCATTACCTGTCGTGAGGATGTTCTCGTCATGAAGTGCCGTGAAGGCTGTGGCGCCTGTTGCATCGCCCCTTCCATCAGCTCACCGATTCCTGGCATGCCCCAAGGCAAACCGGCGGGAGAACGTTGCGTGCAATTGTCAGTCGATAACCTGTGCCGGATCTTCGGCCAGCCGGGGCGTCCGGCGGTGTGCTCGGCATTTGAAGCCGACGTCGAGGTGTGCGGCAGCAGCAGTGAAGAGGCCATCCGGTTGATCGGTTGGTGGGAGCAAGTCACGGCAGCGTAGTGAACGGATCCGAAATGAACGAACTTGGACAATAAGGAAAAGACTATGGGTTCGCTGCATCGTATGGCTGTGTTGTGTGGGTTGACCGTGTTGCTGGCAACGGCCACCGCTCAGGCAGAGGACTGGCAGGTTGCCAAGGAGAAGGACGGCATCAAGGTTTCCCTCAGTGAAGTGACGGGCTCCAAGTACAAGGCCTATCGCGGCGTGACGGTGATGAAAACCACCATGGCCAAGTTGCGGAGCCTGCAGGAGGACGTTGCTGGCGCCTGCGCCTGGATCCATGAGTGCAAGAGCCAGAAACTGCTCAAGCACGAAGGCGACAAGAGCTGGACTTATACCCAATTCAACACGCCATGGCCGGTCACGCCTCGGGACTCGGTGCTGGAAGTCATCACCGAGGAGGGCGCGGACGGCAGCCTGACCCGCAAGCTCAAGGGCTTACCTGAGTATTTGCCTGAGGAGAAGGGCTTTGTGCGTGTGACAAAGGTCGACGGTTTCTGGAAGTTCACTCCCAAGGGCGCGGACCAGGTCGAAGTGATCTATCAAGTGCACACCGAGCCGGGTGGTAGCGTACCGTCCATGGTGGCTAACAAGTTCGTGGTGGATGCGCCGTTCAACACCCTCAAGGCCCTGAAGGAACGCGCCGAAAAGTGATTGGCCAGGTTGCACAAAAGAGACCGCCCTTGAGGCGGTCTTTTCATGTGTGCCGTCCAGGCATCCAGCGGAACGATTATCCAGCCCTCAATGTCGAGATAAAGGTAAGCCAGGCCCTGAATTGATCAAGGAGACACTGATGCAAAAGTGGGAAATCACTTTCATTGACGATCACGGTGTAAAAACCGTTCAGCAATTCGACTATGACCAGAAACCCACCATGGAGCAGGCTGCCCAACTGATTCGCGAAAGATTGCTTCCAGTGCTCAACAAGCTGGATATGAATGACTTGGAGAACCGAACCGAAGACCCGACAGTCAAGAACCTCAAGTCCCAGAACAGCATCGAAATCCTCAGCATTACACCGATTTCATGAAACCTTGCCTGGTCTCGCTTGGCAGTGGCCATCACTTGCGGCTACTCTGCAATTGAGATCAGCGAAAGGATCGCCAAGGTCCGGTCTTGTCAGCTACATGCTTGTGTCCCGACGGCCATTTGATGCCGTATCGCTTGCAGCCTGAGGGCTTCTCGCACGGGAAGACGGAAAGTCTATCCATCGGTTTTAGGAGGACGTTTCATGAGCACAGCCTATCAAGAAGACATCAGCACCAGCGTATTGCGCCGCATGAAAGAAGGCGGTTTCGATTTTTCCCGATTCCATCCCATTGAGTTCTACGCCATTTTCCCGGACGAGGAGCGGGCGCGCAGGGCGGCAGGTCATTTTCGGGGCGAATCGTTGAACGCGCAGATCAGTGCACGGGACGACGGGGCTTGGTCATTGGAACTGAGCCGGGTGATGTATGCCACTTACGATGACATAGGAGACTTCGAGCAAGACTTTGAGGCAGTCGTCGAACCCTTGGGTGGCGTTATCGAGGGCTGGGGTGTCAAGCAAGAGATCCGGCGGCTGCAGGCCTGACAGTCTGTCACCGCAACCACAGCAACGGCTGACCTTTGTGTCGGCCGTTTTCATGTCTGCGGATTACCCGAAAATCCTTGTGGGAGCCGAGCTTGCTCGCGATGACAGTGGGTCAGCTTGCATCAATGTTGAATGCACCGACGCCATCGCGAGCAAGCTCGGCTCCCACAGGGATTTGTGGCAGATGTCGAATATGTGAGTAACACCACCGCCGCCCGGTTTGTACCTAACTGTATCCAGACCGCGCTGCTTCGTTTTTCCATGGCTATGCTCAGGAGAGCGACGCCCCTGCGTCGCAATGAAGCGGGGGGCGGCGGGTTGGGGGCATCTGCTGCACTGTAAAAGTGCGCGGCCTCTCAATGGAGATTCCAACCCGTTGATCATAAAGCGTTTATGCCGATGGCACGGGGCTTGCGAAGCCTTGCTGCCAGGGTGACAAGGAGTACGGCATGATCCGCAGCGGTTTTGATGAAATGTACGATGCCGACGGCCAGGTCCGCCCGCACTATCAGGCGTTTGCCCGCTGGCTGGCCGAAACGCCCGACGAGTTGCTGGCGCAACGCAGGCGTGAAGCCGACCTGTTGTTTCATCGTGCCGGCATTACGTTCACGCTCTACGGCGACGAGCAAGGGACCGAGCGCCTGATCCCGTTCGATACGATCCCGCGCAGCATCCCGGCCAGCGAATGGCGGGTGGTCGAGCGCGCGGCTGCATCCAGCGGGTCAAGGCACTGAACATGTTCCTGGCCGACCTCTACCACGAACAACGCATCATCCGGGCCGGTATCATTCCCGCCGAGCAGGTGCTGGCCAACGAACAGTACCAACTGGCGATGCAAGGGCTAGACCTGCACCGTGACATCTATGCGCACATTTGCGGTGTCGACCTGGTACGCGACGGTGACGGCACCTACTACGTGCTCGAAGATAATCTGCGTACGCCCAGCGGCGTCAGCTACATGCTCGAAGACCGCAAGATGATGATGCGCCTGTTCCCCGAACTGTTCGCCGCCCAGCGCATCGCCCCCATCGACCACTATCCGAACCTGCTGCTCGACACCCTGAAAAGCTCCAGTCCGCTGGACGACCCCAGCGTCGTGGTGCTGACGCCGGGGCGTTTCAACAGCGCATTCTTCGAGCACGCGTTCCTGGCCCGGGAGATGGGCGTGGAGTTGGTGGAAGGCGCCGACCTGTTCGTACGGGATGACAGAGTGTTCAATGCGCACCACCGACGGGCCGAAGGCGGTGGATGTGATCTACCGTCGCCTCGACGACGCGTTCCTCGATCCACTGGCCTTCAATCCGGATTCGATGCTCGGCGTACCGGGCCTGTTGTCCTCCTACCGTTCCGGCAACGTGGTGCTGGCCAATGCCATCGGCACGGGGGTGGCGGACGACAAGTCGGTGTACCCGTTCGTCACCGACATGATCCGCTTTTACCTGGACGAAGAGCCGATCCTGAAGAACGTTCCTACATGGCAGTGTCGTAATCCTGCTGAGCTTTCCCACGTACTGGCCAATCTTCCCGACCTGGTGGTCAAGGAAACCCAGGGTTCCGGCGGTTATGGAATGCTGGTGGGGCCGGCCGCGACGACGGCGCAAATCGATGCCTTTCGCGAGCGGATCAAGGCCAAGCCGCATGCCTACATCGCCCAGCCGACGCTGTCGCTCTCGACGTGCCCGACCTTTGTCGAAAACGGCATCGCCCCGCGCCACATCGACTTGCGGCCGTTTGTGCTGGCTGGCCGCGAGACCCGCGTGGTCCCTGGCGGGCTGACGCGGGTGGCGTTGCGCGAAGGCTCCCTGGTGGTGAATTCATCCCAGGGCGGCGGTACCAAGGACACTTGGGTGGTCGAGGATTGAGGAGCTGCCATGCTGAGTAGAACCGCCTCGGACCTGTACTGGATGTCGCGCTACCTGGAGCGGGCCGAAAACCTCGCGCGGATGCTCGACGTCAGTTATTCGTTGTCATTGATGCCCCAGGACGGGCGTGGCGACGGCCTGCACGAGCTGGCCATGCCGCTGCTGATTACTGGCACGCTGGACGATTACCGGGAGCGACACGGCGACTTGCACGCCGAGCGCCTGCTGCATTTCTTTGCCCTGGAAGCGGCCAACCCGGCCAGCATCTACAGCTGTCTCGGTTCCGCGCGCGTCAGTGCCCATGCGGTACGTGGTCGAATCACCGCCGACATGTGGGAAAACATCAACGCCACCTGGCTGGAAATTCGCGGTATCGGCGAGCAAGGCTTGAATCGCTACGGCATGAGCCGTTTCTGCGAGTGGATCAAGGAGCGCTCGCACCTGTTTCGTGGCGCGACCTACGGCACCATCATGCGTAACGACGCGTTCCGGTTCATTCGCCTGGGAACCTTTATCGAAAGGGGCCGACAACACTCTGCGCTTGCTCGACGCCCGCTACGAAATGGCCGGCGACCAGGCCGACGCGGTCAGCGACGGTACGGCCCACGCCTACTACCAATGGAGCGCGTTGTTGCGGGCCTTGTCGTCCTTCGAGGCCTACACCGAGATCTACCGTGAGGCCCCCGGGCGCTCGCCATGTGGCTGAGTTGCTGCTGTTGCGCGCCGACGTGCCGCGTTCGCTGCGCGCCTGTACCGAAGAAATCAACCAGATCCTCGCGAGCCTGCCGGGCACCAACGGCCGGCAGGCACAACGGCTGGCGGCGGAAATGGACGCACGCCTGCGCTACACCGGCATCAACGAAATCCTCGACGGGGGCCTGCATGCCTGGCTCACCGAATTCATCCCACTGGTCCGTGAACTGGGCAATGCCATTCACAGTTCCTACCTGGAGGTCATATGAGACTCTCGATCAGCCACGAAACGGCCTACCACTATGAAGACCAGGTTCGCGCCAGCATCCAGTACCTGCGCCTGACGCCCCACGACAGCGAACGCCAGCATGTGCTGAGTTGGCAACTGGATTTGCCCCGGCCGGTGCGGGCGCAACTGGATCCGTTCGGCAACATCCTCCATGTGCTGACCCTGGATGAGCCCCACGAAACGGTCATCATCGGTGCTCGCGGACAAGTGGATATCGATCCGTTGCGCGAAGCCGAACACGAGAGCCAATCGGCGCTGCCGTTCCTGCGCTTCACCCGGCTGACCGAAGCGGACGAGGCCCTTCGAACTTTCGCCGCGCAGCAATGCCAGCAGCGTCGCGATCGCACGGCGCTGATCGACCTGATGCACGGGTTGAACCAGCACATGATCTACACCCCCGGCACCACGGCAGTCGAGACCAGTGCGGCCCAGGCGTTCGCCGGTCGTAGCGGGGTGTGCCAGGACCATACCCACGCCTTCCTGGCCTGCGCGCGCAGCCTGGGCGTGCCGGCGCGCTATGTGTCGGGGTATTTGTTCAGTGAAGAGAGCGAGCACCTGGCGAGCCATGCCTGGGCAGAGGCCTGGCTGGACGACGCCTGGTACAGCTTCGACGTGACCAACCAGTTGGCACGCCCGGAGCGTCACCTGAAACTGGCCGTGGGCCTGGATTACCTGGACGCCTGCCCGGTGCGTGGCATGCGCCGTGGCGGTGGTTGCGAGCAGATGCACGCCAAGCTGGTCGTGACACCGGCGCCAGTGATCACGGTGCAACAACAATAACCGCTTGGTGAGCGAGCTTTTGTGGCGAGGGGATTTATCCCCGCTAGGCTGCGCAGCAGCCCTAAAGCAGTGAACTCAATCTTGCTGGCACACCGAGTTGCCTGGTTTGGGGGCCGCTTCGCGGCCCAACGGGGATAAATCCCCTCGCCACAAAAAAAGCAATCTTACGGGGCCGATGGCTGCTTGCGCCCCGCCATATGCTTCAAATAACCCACCAGCAAATCCAGCTCCGAGTCCGGTAGCACCGCTGCCGAGAACCCGGGCATCTTGCCTTGGGGCCAATGCCGCATGCCTTGCGGGTCGCGAATGTAGCGTTTGAGGAAATCCCCGGAGAAGTATTCGGTGGGATTGAAAGGAATGTTCAGGTCAGGGCCGAACTGTGCATCGCCAGCGCCATTGAGCCGATGACACGCCAGGCAGTTCTTCTGGAACAGCGCGAAACCTTTATTGATCGGGTCGTCCTTGGCCAGGTTGGGCGCTGGTAGCAGGGCCGGGAAGCGTTCGGCCACCGCCGACAGGCGCTTGATGGTCGCTACCGCGTAGGGCCATTGTTCCGGGCTGATATGACCCGCCTGCGGGTCGGTCCAGACCAAATAGAAAGGCCCGGCACTGGATTTGCCTTCCCCCAGCGACGGCCAGGGCTTGGTCGGGTCCTCGATCGCCAGCCAGGCCCGGGCCCCGCTCTTGTTGAGTAATGGCGCCGCGGGCATCTCGGCGGCGAAGCCGTCCAGGGCAACGGCCTGCAGGTGGTCGTCCGGTTGGATGCCTGTCAACAGTGACGTCAGCGGCACGGCTCGATAACTCATGGGTTTCTTGTAGGAAACGTCCTCAGCAATCTGGACCGTTCGAGCGTCCGGGTGCTTGAGCAGTTCCTCGGTTTGCCAGGTACGCGTGCTCGCGCCCAACTCCAGCACCAGTTGCGCGGCATAAATGGGCGTGCTGAGCAGCAACGCCCCGAACACAATGAGAGCTTTCAAATCGATCGCCTTCCATGTCGAGGGGGGGGCCGCAAAGGTTGGCACAGCCATCGCAGCTCGAACAGTGAACCCATCACATTTTTTGGCGACACAACGTATTGGATGATGCAGAGGCCCCCGCGCGGGATTTCAGCCAATCACTTTGGTGATATTCGGCAAAATCAACAGCAGCGTCGTGGCAAAGAGAATGAGTCCGGCTTGACGAACTTTCGAATGTTTGAACATGGCTGATCCGCCTTTTTTGTTATGTCCTGAAAACCAGCCTGCATATCCATGACGGCTGGCGGTGCACTTCCTGTTCCGACAAGCGCCTCGGCAAAACCCGACGACTGACTTGTACAAGGATTACATTAGGGGCCGCGGCCGCCTTGGCTTAGATCCAATTCGTATCAGCTTGGTACGTGTCGCTATTAAAACGGCATGAGGCCTATTGCCACCTTCCTGCCGGCCCTTTTGCTAGACAGCTTGCCCACCTGAATCGGTTAACCCGATAGCTCGCTACCGTTCGTCTGAGCGTGGCCGTCAACGCCATTGAGCGCTGTGGTCATTGAATCCGGCGCCGCTGGGCTTATGGTTGGAGGCATCGTATTACCCCGTGGTTCGAGGACGTCATGACCCAAGCTTTGATTTTCGACGCATTACGCACGCCTCGTGGCAAGGGCAAGGCCGATGGCGCCCTGCACAGCGTCAAGCCGGTGAACCTGATGGGGGGGCTGCTCAGCGCCTTGCAGCAGCGCATGGATCTGGACACCAGCCAGGTCGACGACATCGTGCTCGGTTGCGTGACGCCAGTGGGCGAGCAGGGGGCCGATATCGCCAAGACCGCTGCGTTGGTAGCCAATTGGGATGTCAGCGTGGCGGGCGTGCAGCTGAATCGGTTTTGCGCCTCGGGCCTGGAAGCGGTGAACCTGGCGGCCATGAAAGTGCGTTCGGGGTTCGAAGACCTGGTGGTGGCCGGCGGCGTCGAATCCATGTCCCGGGTGCCCATGGGCAGCGATGGCGGTGCGTGGGCGCTGGACCCGCAGTCCAACCTGCACGGTCACTTCATTCCCCAGGGCATCGGCGCCGACCTGATCGCCACCCTGGAAGGCTTCAGTCGCGAGGACGTCGACCGCTACGCGCTGCACTCCCAGCAAAAAGCCGCACGCGCCCGGGCCGACGGTTCGTTCGATAAATCCCTGGTGGTCGTGCGGGACCAAAATGGCATCGTGCTGTTGGACCACGACGAATTCATCCGCGCCGACTCCACCCTCGAAGGCCTGGGCAAGCTCAAGCCGAGTTTCGAAGCCATGGGCCAGATGGGCTTCGACGGTACGGCGCTGCGGGTCTACAGCCATGTCGAGCGAATCCATCATGTGCACACGCCGGGCAACAGTTCCGGCATCGTCGACGGTGCGGCGTTGATGTTGATCGGTTCCGAAGCCAAGGGGCGCGCCATGGGCCTGCAACCCCGGGCACGGATCGTCGCCACGGCCGTCACCAGTACCGACCCGACCATCATGCTCACCGGCCCGGCGCCGGCCACGCGCAAGGCACTGGCCAAGGCCGGGCTACGGGTGGAGGACATCGACCTGTTCGAAGTCAACGAAGCCTTCGCCTCGGTGGTGCTCAGGTTCATCCGGGACATGGCCATCGAGCCTGCCAAGGTCAACGTCAACGGTGGCTCCATCGCGCTGGGGCACCCTTTGGGGGCCACCGGCTGCGCCATCCTTGGCACACTGCTCGACGAGTTGGAGGCGCGTCGCCTGCGCTATGGCCTGGCGACCCTCTGTGTCGGCGGTGGCATGGGCATTGCCACCGTCATCGAACGCCTCTGAGTCCCGATTTCAAGGAACACTTATCCATGACCGCTGCCATCCGTTACGAAATCGCCCAGGACCGGATCGTCGTCCTGACCCTGGACATGCCAGGCCAGAGCGCCAACACCATGAATGCGGTGTACCGTGAGGCCATGGCCGCCTGCGTCGCCCGTTTGCAGGCAGAAAAGGACTCGATTGCCGGTGTGATCATCACCTCGGCCAAGCACACCTTCTTCGCGGGCGGTGACCTCAACGAACTGGTCAAGGTCGGCAAGCCTGAAGCCAAGGCTTTCTACGAGATGGTCTTGCTGCTCAAGGCGCAACTGCGTGCCTTGGAAACCTTGGGAAAGCCCGTGGTGGCGGCCATCAATGGCGCGGCCCTCGGCGGTGGCTGGGAGATCTGCCTGGCCTGCCATCATCGTGTGGCGCTGGACCTGCCATCGGTGCAACTCGGTCTGCCCGAGGTCACCCTCGGCCTGCTGCCGGGAGGCGGTGGGGTGGTGCGGATGGTGCGTCTGCTCGGTTTGGAAAAGGCCCTGCCGTATCTGCTCGAAGGCAAGAAGGTCAGTGCACAACAAGCGCTGCAGGCCGGTTTGATCCATGAACTGGCGAAGGATCGTGACGAACTGCTGGCCAAGTCCCGGGCCTGGATTCTTGCCAACCCCAGCGTCGTGCAGCCCTGGGATGCCAAGGGCTATCAGCTTCCGGGCGGCACGCCGTCCGACCCGAAAGTCGGGCAAATGTTGGCGATCGCCCCCTCGATCCTGCGCAACAAGACCCAGGGCTGCCTGCCGGCACCGGAGAAAATCCTCTGCGCAGCGGTGGAGGGCGCCCAGGTGGATTTCGACACTGCCCATCTGATCGAAACCCGCTACTTCACCGAGCTGACCACCGGCCAGGTGGCGAAGAACCTGATCGGTACCTTCTGGTTCCAGCTCAACGAGATCAAGGCTGGCGGCTCTCGCCCACAAGGTTTGGCGCCTTATCTGACGAAAAAAGTCGGCGTGCTCGGCGCCGGTATGATGGGGGCGGGAATCGCCTATGTCAGCGCCGTGGCCGGCATTGCAGTGGTACTCAAGGATGTCGACCTGGCGGCGGCCGAGAAGGGCAAGGCCCGCACGGCGGCGTTGCTGGATAAAAAGGTCGCCCGCGGCCAACTCACTGCCGAGCAGCGCGAAGCCACGCTGGCACGGATTCACCCCACCGACAGCAACGCAGACCTGGCCGGTTGCGACCTGATCATCGAAGCGGTGTTTGAAGATCGCGCCCTGAAAGCCAGCGTGTCGGCTGCGGCCCAGGCGGTGGTGGGCGATGATGCGGTGATCGCGTCCAATACCTCGACCTTGCCCATCACCGGCCTGGCCATGGCCGTGCCGGACCCGATGAAGTTCATCGGCCTGCACTTCTTCAGCCCGGTGGAAAAGATGCCGCTGGTGGAGATCATCAAGGGTGCACGCACCAGTGACGCGACCTTGGCCCGGTGTTTCGATTTTGTCCTGCAGATCAACAAGACGCCGATTGTGGTCAACGACAGTCGCGGTTTCTTCACGTCGCGGGTGTTCGGCACCTTTACCAACGAGGGCATCGCCATGCTCGGCGAGGGCGTGAGTGCGCCGATGATCGAGACCGAAGCCCGTAAGGCCGGGATGCCGGTCGGGCCTCTGGCGATCTCTGACGAAGTTTCCCTCAGCCTGATGAGCCATATCCGCGCGCAAACCGCCAAGGACCTGCACGCAGAAGGGAAAACGCCGATTGAGCATCCGGCGTTCGCCGTGATTGACTTGCTGCTCAACGAATACCAGCGGTCGGGCAAGTCCGCCGGTGCCGGTTTCTATGAGTACCCGGCCAATGGGCAAAAGTACCTGTGGCCGCAGCTCAAAAGCCGCTTCGAGCAAGCCGACGGGCAGATTTCACCCCAGGATATCCGTGATCGCCTGCTGTTCATCCAGGCCTTGGAAACCGTGCGCTGCGTGGAGGAGGGGGTGCTGACTTCGACCGCCGACGCCAACATCGGCTCGATCTTCGGCATTGGTTTCGCCGCCTGGACCGGCGGTGCGTTGCAGTTCATCAACCAATACGGCCTGCAAGACTTTGTCGGTCGCGCCCAGTATCTGGCCGAGCAATACGGTGAGCGCTTCTCACCGCCGGCCTTGTTGTTGGAGAAAGCCGCCCGGCACGAACTGTTCTGACAGACTTGGGAAGGGGCTTGCCTTGGAACCGTGTTTCAGGGCAGGCTCTGGGGTGTGCAATATTCCCATCACGTGTCAGGTATTTTTTATGTCGCTACGCATCTGCATTCTGGAAACCGATATCCTGCGTCCGGAACTGGTCGACCAATATCAGGGTTACGGGCAGATGTTCCAGCGCCTGTTTTCACAGCAGCCCATCGCGGCCGAATTCATCGTGTACAACGTGATGGAGGGGCATTACCCCAGCGATGACGAGGTGTTCGACGCTTATCTGGTGACCGGCAGCAAGGCTGACTCCTTCGGCACCGACCCTTGGATTCAAACCCTCAAGACCTACCTGATGGAGCGCTACCAGCGCGGCGATAAACTGCTCGGTGTGTGCTTTGGTCATCAACTGCTGGCGCTGTTGCTGGGCGGCAAGACCGAACGCGCCACCCAGGGCTGGGGCGTCGGCACCCATCGCTACAAACTTGCGGCCAAGGCGCCGTGGATGAACCCGGTGATGGAAGAGCTGACCCTGCTGATCAGCCATCAGGACCAGGTCACCGAACTGCCCGAAAGCGCGACCGTCATCGCCTCCAGCGATTTCTGCCCGTTCGCCGCCTACCACATCAACGATCAGGTGCTGTGCTTCCAGGGCCATCCGGAGTTCATCCATGATTATTCCCGGGCCTTGCTGGAGATTCGCCAGCAACACCTCGGCGAGCAGATCTACAGCCAAGGCGTGGCGAGCCTGGCCCACGAGCACCACGGCACGACGGTGGCGGAGTGGATGATGCGTTTCGTTGCGCACAAGCCGCAGGCCGAGACCAGCCAAGGCTAAAGATCATCACATCTCTAATGTGGGAGCGAGCTTGCTCGCGATAGCGGTGGATCAGTTGGCGTTGATGTTGGATGTGCCGCCGTCATCGCGAGCAAGCTCGCTCCCACAGTGGATTTGCGTCGTACACCGATCCAGTGTGGGAGCGAGCTTGCTCGCGATGAATGCCACATAAACCTCACCGAAGAGCGCCCGCCTACAGCCACCCCGACCGCTTGAAACTCGCCCACAACCCCGTACACCCCACCCCGATAAATCCAAGCACCAGAAAATACCCATAGTGCCAGGTCAACTCCGGCATATTTTCGAAGTTCATCCCGTAGATCCCGGCCACTGCCGTGGGAAATGCCAGGATCGCCGCCCACGCCGCGAACTTGCGCTGCACCACGCTCTGGCGCGACGCTTCGAGCAGTACGCCGACTTCGATGGTCTGGCTGGCGATGTCGGCCAGGGTCGCCAGGTCTTCCATTTGCCGCGTGACATGAATCTGCACGTCGCGGAAATACGGGCTCATGTTCTTGTCGATGAAGGGGAAGTCGAGTCGCTGCAACTCTTCGCTGATTTCCACCATCGGCGCTGCATAGCGACGCAGGCGCAACACGTCGCGGCGCAAGCTGTGCAGGTTCTGGATATCCCGCTCATTCAGCGAACTGCACAACACATTGCGTTCAAGCTCATCGATTTCGGCGTGAATGGCTTCACCCACCGGCTGGTAGTTTTCAATCACGAAATCAAGGATGGCGTAGAGGACGAAATCTTCCCCATGTTTCAGCAAGAGCGGACGTGCCTCACAACGCTGTCGGACATGGGCGTAGGACGCTGAGTGACCGTTGCGCGCCGTGATGATGTAGCCCTTGCCGGCAAAGATATGGGTTTCAATGAATTCCAGCTTGCCGTCCTCGCGTATCGGCGAATACGTGACGATAAACAGCGCATCGCCAAAGGTCTCCAGCTTGGGCCGGCTGTGTTTCTCCATGGCGTCTTCGATGGCCAATTCGTGCAGGTTGAATTGACGCTGCAGGTTGGTCAGCTCCAAGGCACTGGGCTCTTCGAGGCCGATCCACACAAAATGACCAGGTTTGGCAGCCCAGGCACTGCCTTCGTCGAGGGTGATATTGGTGACTTTCTTACCGGCGCTGTAGACCGCAGCGGCAACGACTCTACCCATAATGGTGGTTCACTTCTTATTGGAAAATGGCAGTGGCAGGCGACGTCCAGCTTAGCGCGCCCTGTTGCTTGTGAGTCAGCAAAATCTGAAGAGTTCGGCGGTAAAAGAAAACCCGCCGAGGGGGCGGGTTTTCCATTACGCGGCTTGTAACTGCCGGTCCATTGTCGCGATGCATTCGCGCATTTGTTCACGGCATTGGGCGATGAGCCGGGGCATGTCCTCCATGCTCAATCCGGCCGTAGGAATCGTCGGCAATGAGCGTATGAGGATGTCACCGCTGCGCCAGCGATTGAGGCGCATGTGCGTGATGTAGCTGCTGACACACACCCCGGAATAATCGGGACCCCGGCGGCGATTGCCATCTGGAATGCGCCTTTCTTGAACGGCAGCAGGTCCTCGCCCAGGTTGCGCGTGCCTTCCGGAAAAACCCAGATCGAGGTGTCCTCGTGTTGCAACGTATGTGTGGTGGTCAGCATCGACTGCCGCGCCTTGATCGCGTTGCCACGGTCGATCAACACATTGCCGGCCAGCCAGAACAATTGCCCGAACAGCGGCACCCATTTCAGGCTCTTCTTGCCGATGCACACGGTACGGCGCGGCACCACGTTACCGAACATGAACAGGTCATAGTTGGATTGGTGGTTGGCGATGATCACGCAGCCGTTGGGCTTATCCATCAGCGTGTCGACCTGTGTCCGGACCCGCAGGCCCAAAATGAACATGGCCGGCAATGCGTACAGCCTTGCGCATAAACGACTGTTGTCCGGATTGAACGGTCGGCACAGACCCAGCATCACCCCGAGCACACCCGCCAGGACAAAGTGCAGGCCCATCAACAACATACGCAGTACAAACAGCATCTACAGGGCCCCATCGGGACAAAAGGTGGCGCAGTGTACGGATGTGCACTGTTTTCGGCAATTGCCCCTATAGAGGTAGGAAATGGACGATGTTTAAGCGCATGTTTCCACATGGCGCGACAGAAGCGGCCTAGAGCGGTTGCGGACTTTTAAACTCTGTACGTAGGAAAAATCCCAACTCTAGGGAAGGGCTGGACCCGTGGTGAGGGAGCAAGCTCCCTCGCCACGGTGATCCGTGTAAGCCTTGAGTGACCAAAGAGCGTCAGCCCATATGCTCCTGATCCAGCAAGATCGCGCTGTCCAGGGTATCCAGCAACGCCTTGCGAACTTTCAGCTTGGTGTTCTTGTGGGCGGACATGTTGATTTTCTTCAACTGACGCGCTGCTTCCAGGGCCGCGCCTTGCAGTTCCTCGGCCGACACCACCTTGTCGAGGAAGCCCGCATCCACAGCGCCCTGAGGATTGAACATCTCGGCATTGATCACCGAGCGGTGAAACGCCGACTTGCGCAGACGATCACGAGCCAGTTCGATACCGGCATGGTGCATGGTCATGCCAATCTGCACTTCGTTCAGGCCAATGCTGAACGGCCCTTCCACACCAATGCGGTAGTCCGCCGACAGCAGCAGGAACGCACCTTTGGCCACCGCATGCCCGGGGCAAGCAACAACGACAGGGAAGGGGTGCGACAGCAGGCGACGGGCCAACGTCGAGCCGGCCGTGACCAGGCTTACCGCTTCCTTGGGACCGGCGGTCATCACTTTCAGATCGTAGCCGCCCGACAAAATCCCCGGCTGCCCGGTAATGATCACCACCGCCCGATCCTTCGTCGCCTGGTCCAGCGCAGCGTTGAACGCGGCAATCACATCCGGCGAGATGGCATTGACCTTGCCGTTGTTCAAGGTCAGGGTCGCAATACCGTCTTCGAGATGGTAGGCAATCAAGTCGCTCATGACGCTATTCCTTGTAAGAGAAGTGACGCAGACGTTACCCACCGCCGCAGGCCAGGTAAAGCGCCGTGACTGACTCATCGGTCAGCTCCAAGCCCCGCAAATAGCCTGGCCCGCCCATCCCGCTTCGCCTTCATCTATAGAGCAGCGCCTGCATAGCCCCGAAGATTGGCCGGTTTGCCCTGCCCAGGCGCGTTTGAAATATCCGACCAAGCTTAACCGCATGAAAATTCTGAAAAAAACCTTTGCCATCGGAAAAGCTTTCGACTACATTAGCGCGCCTCGACAGACTGAACAGTTTGTCGAGATACGGTGAAGTGTCCGAGTGGCTTAAGGAG
This sequence comes from Pseudomonas beijingensis, assembly GCF_030687295.1. Lineage (NCBI taxonomy): Bacteria > Pseudomonadati > Pseudomonadota > Gammaproteobacteria > Pseudomonadales > Pseudomonadaceae > Pseudomonas > Pseudomonas beijingensis. The sequence goes on from NZ_CP117425.1 coordinate 1,046,612, forward strand.
CACGCCTGGAAAGTGTGTATACAGGAAACTGTATCGAGAGTTCGAATCTCTCCTTCACCGCCACATTCGATACACAAAACCCCTGGTTTTCCAAGAAAACCAGGGGTTTTGTGGTTTCTGGCGTCTGGAAAACACACAAGGTACGTGGAAGATCCGGGAATAAGCATGCTACCCCTGTGGGAGCGAGCTCGCTCGCGATGACGGCCATGCATCCAACATCAAAGTGACTGACCCACCGCTATCGCGAGCAAGCTCGCTCCCACAGTGGCCTGATTACCAAACAGCATCAGGCAACCTCACAGCAGCATCGGGCAAAAGCTTCTGGGCACGTGCCGTTAAGGTTCTCTTGGAAGAGCGTCTTATCCACTGCACTGCCGTGAGAGAACATCATGACCACATGGATGAATTTGGCTTGGCGCGTCCAGGCTCTTGCACTGTCTTTAGTGTTTCTAACCAACAACGTCTGGGCTTCGGAAAACGCTGAACATGCCAATACGGATCTGGTCCGCCAAGCGTTCACGAACTGGCAACAAGGCAAAGGCACCGTGTTCGATCTGCTGGCGCCTGACGCCATATGGACCGTTGCCGGATCAAGCCCGGTGTCTACTGTATATAACAGCAAGACAGATTTAATGGAGCGGGCCGTAAGGCCGATCAGCGCTCGGCTGGCCACCCCTATCTCTCCCACCGTCCGAAGCATCATTGCCGAGGACGATGTCGTGGTCGTTCTATGGAACGGAAAGGCCACAGCCCTTGATCAAAGGCCTTACAACAACACCTACCTATGGCACATGACCTTCAAGGACGGCCGGGTCACTGAAGTAACAGCTTTTCTGGATACCTACGTACTGGACGATCTTTTGCGTCGTGTAAAACCTGTGCAGCAATAAGCAACGCTATGTGTCCGACATTCCAGGCACATCCATGTTGATCTTGCGCCAGGCCGCTTCGGAAAAGCTGTAGACCGAAAACGCGATCAGCCCCAACGCCATCACCATTAAAACCACACCGCCGGCTGGCAGGTTTTGCAGTGCATCGAGGGCGTCTTTCATGCCGGGTGGGTCCATGGCTTTATAAGTCGAACCACTGATGATGAGCAGCAGGGCGATTTCAATGAATACGACCCCGCGGGCGATAAGGCCAAAGCGCGACACCGGGCGCACATAGCGCATAACGTCTTCGTCAGCTTTGAAATACTTCTCGAACGACGCCTTCCAGCCCTTGATGATGTGAGCGATGCCGACGCCAAGCGGTATCAGTGCGATGAGGTATATCAGCACATTCGAATGATCCCAGGACAATAGGCGCGCGAGTAAATCCTGAGTCTCTCCCCCTCCGGAATTGCCTGAGCTTTTAAGACCGCTTATGAGCAACCCCAACGCAAAAAACGCCAGGGCGCCGTTGATCAAGCCTCCAGCCAGCAAGCCTGCCCGAATCACCAAGCCTTTGAGCTCTTTACCGTGATGATCAACATCACGGGTTGCCTGTAACAGGCGCCATCCGGCGAAAGCAAGTAAACCCATCACCACCAGGCCGACTAAAGCATGGCCGAATGGCTGGCTTAACAATGCCTCCAGGCTGCTGTGGCTATCCTTCGATTTGCTCGAGTCTTGAGCCGCCAGCAAAGCGAAGATACCAATGATCAGATAGATAACGCCCCGAGCGGCATAGCCGCCTCGTGCCAGTAAAACGAGGCTTTGGTGTGGGGACATAGGAGCAGATTCCGAAGAGGTCATACAGGAGCAGACCCATGGTATTGCGAGGGGTTCGATTGGCGTTCGAGCGTCCACGGCTGTGTTTTTTGTGAAGCCGTTCGTTTTTTCGCATAGCGCTAATCAAAAGCTAAGCTTGATCCCGAACAAAAACTGCATATAAGCAGTCTTTTGAAGAGCCGAAATTCCACTCATCCTGAGGTTGCACAATGAGTCTGATCGATTGCCCTGAATGCGCTTCGCGAATTTCCGATAAGGCCTACGCCTGTCCACATTGCGGCAACCCTTTCCGCGAACCGAGCTTCCGTCTGACGGAGAAAAACGTGGGGCAGATTGCCGGGGTGACTGGCGTCTGGCTCACCGCGCCCTGGATCGCACGCATGGTTTTTGGCGTGGTCGCCGTGATCGCAGTGGCCGCGGTATTGATCCTGCGCTGATTGCATTTGGGTGGTCAGCTAGCGAGCCGCACAAACGTTCCGCCGAACATAATAATTGTCGAACTCACTGCTTTCGATGAATCGGAAACCATGGCGAATGTAAAAGCGATTCGAGGCGCTTTCTTTAAGGGCGCCAACCCTTATCGGGAGCGCGGCTGCATCCGCTTCCTTGAAAATATGATCGAGGACAGCAGAGCCTATTCCTGACCCTTGCGCATCTGGTATCACATACAAGTGGTCAAGTAAGAGCTCATTGTTGTGATGCTTGACCACAACGAATCCAACCCTCTTTCCCGACACATCAATGTGGTGCGTGTTACGAGGTTCGAAACTACTAATAAACCGCTCGCGTGCGCGTATTGGATCAAATCGCCCCACACGCTCCAGACTTTCGCGCATAGCCTCGATTCGAATACTCACCAGGGAATCCGAGTCGCTTTGTTGAGCGGGGACCAAAATGACTGGATGATTTTGATTGGGCTTGAGGGCCATTCTTCATGCTCTGGTTTGCGTCCGGAAAGCCAGTATAGATAACCTGACGATGCCGGCTCATGGCGTCGAAATACCTAGCCATTGTTCAACGGCAACTGCGGACTGTCCGGATTCAACTGTTGTCGCCTGAACTGCCCCGGCGGCTGGCCATGTATCTGGCGAAAGCGCCTGGAAAAATAAGCCTCGTCGGCAAACCCGCACAACCTCGCCACTTCGCCCACTGGCCGTGTGCCATTGAGCAAGTAATTGCGCGCCGCATGCATTCGACGTTCGAGTACCAGTTCGGTGAAGGTCTTGCCGATTTCCTTGCGCAACCAGTGAGTCAGGTACGTGGGGGACAGGTACGTCGCGGCAGCCACCTTGATCAAGTTGAGATCGGGGTCGGCGATGTTCTTGCGCAAGTACTCGGACATTCTGGCCAGCGCATCGCGTCGGCTGACTTCAGCGGCATTTTCTTCGGCCAAGCGCTTGAGCGGCTCGGCATACAAGGCGCAGACGCTGCCGATCAGTTGCAGCAGCAGGCCCTTGAGCATCTCGCGGGTGCCGAATTGTCGATTCTCGTCCAGTGCGCGCATCTGTGTGATCAACGCGCATACCTTGGCGAAATCGTCGTCGCCGAGAATGAAGTCCAGATGTTCTTGAAAGCGGAACGGTGACAGCTCGGGCGCCAACAGGATCGAAACCTCTTCCAGATCCATGGGATCGCACTGCAAGTGCGGCAGCAGGAACGTCTGGGAGAAGTTGATCACGATGAAATTGCTGTCCGCCGGGTGCGGAATCACGTGCACGCGGTGGGGCAGGATGAAGGCCAGGGTATTGTGTGGAAACGGACGTTCGACGTTGCCAATGTGTTGCACGGTGTCGCCGCCGAGGTTGATCTGGATCTGGAAGTACTCATGGCGGTGTGGGCTGGTTTCCGCGCGCCGGCCCTTTTTGTCGCGGATGTAGAAGTCGGTCAATTCGCTGCGTTGCTGCATGACATAGGTGGGGACTCGGCTCGGTGATGACATCTCCTGGGAATCCTCTGCGGGGCATGGCGGTGATAGCGATTGTGGCGGTGCATCTGGCCTATTTTCAAGGTGTTATACGATGACTTGGCGCCTGGACTGAATTTTCTGTAGCCCGAGGATGGAGGGCGGTTGTCCAAAACGAAAAATTCGTATTTAGAGTATTTATCCTTTAAAAACATATAGTTATTTACAATGTAAAAAACAGTTTTAAAAAACTCAGTGAGCTTGTTTTTTTGGACAGGTTTCTTGGACCCGGTTTAGACCGGGAAAAATGATCTAACACCTCAGTTGATTTTGAATGGTTGTACGACCACTGTTGGGGCCACGCAACCCGACTCTCCCTCCAAAAACCATCAAAGGTGCGCACATCATGAACCTGTTCCTGCTTCACGTTGACCCTCCCGATTGCGCCTGCGACGGATCCTGTTGCAAGGCCTCTTTGAACACCTGACACCGGCTGTTCGCGCCTCTCATTCCTGTAGCGATTGTTCTGCCCCGGCATCGAGGGCATTGATTTCGGCTGCTCGTAAAACATTTCGACGCTTCTAACAATAACGAGGTCCACCATGTCGAACTCCCACACTTCCCAAATTGCCAGCGCTCGGGACGCCGCGGTGCCTGAGCGCCTGCCGTCGCGGCGGCGTTGGTTCATGCTGTCGTTGCTGCTGATCGCGACGATCATCAACTACATCGATCGGGTGAATATTTCGATTGCCGCACCGTTCCTCGCCAAGGACCTGGGCCTGGACAAGATCGAAATGGGCCTGATTTTTTCTGCGTTTGCCTGGACCTACGCCATTGCACTGGTGCCCGCCGGGTTCATCGCCGATCGCTTCGGTTCCAGGTTCACCTATGGGGTGTCGCTGATCAGTTGGTCGACCGTCACCGTGTGCCAGGGTTTTGCCACGGGTTTCGCTTCGCTGTTTGCCCTGCGCCTGGCGGTCGGCGCAATGGAAGCGCCGGCGTTTCCGGCCAACAGCCGGGCGGTCACGGTGTGGTTCCCGGCGCGTGAACGGGGCTTGGCCAGCAGCATTTACGTCTGCGGCCAGTACCTGGGCACGGCGCTGTTTACCGGTGCGTTGCTGTGGCTGGCGACCACTTATGACTGGCGTCATGTGTTCTACAGCACCGGGGCGCTCGGCATCGTCTTCGGGGTGGCCTGGCTGTTTCTGTATCGCGACCCGATGAACTGCAAGAAAGTCAGCCAGGAAGAACTCAAGTACATCGAGGCCGGGGGCGGGCTGGTCAAAAGCAGCCAAGAGCGCACCCGGTTCAACTGGCGGCAGATCGCCGAGCTGTTCAGCTATCGGCAGGTCTGGGCGATTTGCATCGGTAAGTTCGCCAGCACCTCGGCGCTGTACTTCTTTCTCACCTGGTTCCCCACGTACCTGATCGAAGAACGTCAGCTGACCATGATCAAGGCCGGGATCTTCGCCGTGTTGCCGTTCGTGGGCGCGACGGTAGGCATCATGCTCGCCGGGATCGTCTCCGACCTGCTGATCCGTCGCGGCTATTCGCTGTCCTTTGCCCGCAAGCTACCGCTGGTGGTCGGCTCGATGCTGGGCATGTCCATCGTGCTGGTGAATTTCACCGATTCGAACGTGATCTGCATCGCCGTGCTGACGATTGCCTTCTTCTCCCAGGGCATCGCTTCGTCCTCATGGGCGGCGGTGTCGGAAGTGGCGCCCAAGGAACTGATCGGACTGACCGGTGGGATCACCAGCCTGGCGGCCAACATCGGCGGGATTGTCACCCCCATCGTGATTGGCGCGATCGTTCACAAGACTGGCTCATTTGCCTTGGCCTTCTGGTTCATCGGCGGTGTGGCGCTGATCGGCACCTTGTCCTATTCGTTGCTGCTTGGCCGTTTGTATCGCATTGAACTCAAGGCGCGCTGAGCCCGGAAAAAAGCTGTTTTTCTCCAACACGAGGCGGCATTCCTCCAACTTAGCCAGGGATTGCCGCCGTACGCTGACGCTTCTATCAGGACTTTTACCAGGATGAACATGCCCGAGTATGTCTTTACCCCGGACCTGCCAGTAACCCTACCGGTTGTCGGCACCCCGCAGCGTTTTCCCGTCGGCCGGGTCTTTTGCGTCGGTCGCAACTACCCTTGGCCCGATACCCAGGGTGAATCCCGCGTGCCACCGGTGTTTTTCATGAAGCCTGCCAGTTGCGTAGTGGACGCGGTCGGTGACGTGACGTTTCCACCAGTGACCGAGGAGTTCGCTCATGAAATCGAATTGGTCGTGGCCATCGGCGAGGGTGGCGCCAATATCCCTGAGGGCCAGGCGCTGGCCTATGTGTGGGGCTACGCGGCGGGTCTGGACCTGACCCGGCGTGATGTCCAGCGCCAGGCCAAGCGCAACGGGTTACCGTGGGAGGGCGCCAAGGTGTTTGACGGCGCCGCGCCGATGACGGCCATCGTGCCGGTGTCGCGGACAGGGCACCCCGAGGGCGAGTTGTGGCTGAACGTGAACGGTGAAGAACGCCAGCGTGACAGCCTCGACAGCCAGATCTGGTCGGTCAGCGAAGTGATCGCTCGCATCTCCCAATCAGTGGCGCTGCGGGCCGGCGACCTGATCATGACCGGCAGCCCGGCAGGCGTCGATGTGCTGCAGCCGGGTGATGTCATCACGGCCGGCATCGATGGCATCGGCGAACTGGAAATGCGCGTCGGTCCGCGTTTGTCTGACTGAATTCGAGAAGGGAGAATCCACATGTCCAACACATTGAAAGTGGCTTTGGTGACGGGCGCCGGCAGCGGGATTGGCCGAGCGGTGGCCCTGGGCCTGATGGCAGACGGCTACACGCTGGTGCTGGCCGGGCGCCGCCCCGAGCCCTTGCAGACATTGGTCGAGTTGGCGGCTTGCGAGGGGCGCGAAGCCCTGGCGGTACCCACCGATGTGCGCGATCCGGCCAGTGTCGATGCGCTGTTTGCCGCCATCGCCGAGGCCTTCGGACGCCTGGACGTGGTGTTCAACAACGCCGGCGTCAATGCGCCCGCCGTGCCACTGGATGAGCTGACGTTCGAGCAGTGGCGAAACGTGATCGACACCAACCTCAACGGCGTTTTCCTGTGCGCCCGTGGTGCCTTCGGCCTGATGCGCCGGCAACAGCCCCAGGGTGGACGGATCATCAACAACGGATCGATCTCGGCCCACACCCCACGGCCGTTCAGCAGCGCCTACACCGCCAGTAAACACGCGGTGCTGGGGCTGACCAAATCCCTGGCCCTGGACGGACGCGAATACAACATCGCCTGCAGCCAGATCGACATCGGCAACGCCCTCACCGAAATGTCCGTGCGCATGACCAAGGGCGTGCGCCAGGCCAACGGCAGCATCGCGGTGGAGCCGATGGTGGACGTCAAACACGTGGCCGACGCGGTGCGCTACATCGCTGGCCTGCCGTTGTCGGCCAACGTCTTGAACATGACCGTCATGGCCACGGCCATGCCATTTGCCGGTCGCGGTTGAGCCTGCGCGGTTCATTTTGAGGACATGCACTCGCCACACTGATTCGAGCACGCCTTGGTTGCGCTTGAATCCGTTTTTTCCTATTTCGTTACGAGGTCTACATGAAGCCAGAAGTCTTGCAGCTCAGCCCAATCCTGATCCCCGAAATCAACGCCCGGCTCAACGAACTGTTCACGGTGCGGCGCTATTTCGAACAGGCTGACAAACAAGCCTATCTACAAGAACACGGCGTCAACATTCGCGGTGTGATCACCGGTGGGCATACCGGCATCAGCCAGGCGCTCATGGCACAACTGCCCCAACTGGAAGTGGTCGCGGTCAACGGCGTGGGCACCGATGCGGTGGACCTGGCCTACGCCAGGGATCGCGGAATCCGCGTCACGGCCACCGTCGGCGCGCTGACCGAAGATGTCGCCGACCTGGCAATCGGCCTATTGATTGCCGTGTGCCGGGGGCTGTGCACCGGTGATCGCTACGTGCGCTCCGGCCAATGGCCCCAGAGCCCGACGCCACTGTCTCCGCTGCCATTGGCCCGGCAGGTGTCCGGCATGCGCATCGGCATCGTCGGCATGGGTCGGGTCGGTCGCGCCGTGGCGACGCGCGCCGCCGCGTTCGGGTGTCCGATCAGCTACACCGACCTGCAGCCCATGAGCGACGTGAACCACACCTTTGTCGCCGATCTCAAACAACTGGCCCGCGACAGCGACGCCTTGATCCTCGCGGCGGCCGCCGACAAGGCTGAGGCCATCATCGATGCCGAGGTACTGCGTGCCTTGGGCCAGGGCGGATATCTTATCAACGTGGCTCGCGGCAAACTGGTCAACGAGGCCGATCTGGTAGCTGCGCTGACCGCCGGGGAAATCGCCGGTGCGGCTTTGGATGTGTTCGTCGATGAACCGCATGTGCCCGAGGCGTTGTTCGGCAATGAGCAGGTGGTGCTGCAACCGCACCGGGCGAGTGCGACGTTGCAGACCCGCACGCGGATGGGGGAGATGGTGGTGGCGAGTCTGGTGGATAGTTTTGCTGGGAAGGTGCCGCAGGGGTGTGTGACGGGTTGAACGGGAGCCACTTCAGGGAAGCTTGAAGTGGCGATGCAATCGCGTCAGTCATATCCGGGTGGGAGCCGCGTCGCGACCTGGTTCCAACACCTGTCGACCTCCTTGGCAATGCTGCCGCTGCCTTTCCTGGGCTCGAGCCCATCGCTTGCGATGAGGTGCTCCAGCAACCACTCATCTGTCCATCCCACCCATTCGCCCGCGACGGATCTGAGGTTGGCTTCGAGCACCGGGAATACTTCATTCCACAGGATGCTGCGTATTTCACTGGGCGAATAGCCGCTTTCAAGGACGACGCGGGCGATGTAATCGTAGGTCAGGTCGTCCATCTCAGTGTCGAGAAAGAGCGATGAAAGGGCTTGCCAGATTTTCAGGCGGGTCGGGTCGGCAGGGTTCATGTTTTTGTCTCGGGATGTGTAGGTGATAAACCCATTTGGCCCAATGGTGCCGGCCAAATCGCCTGCTTGCACAGTGTGAGTCCCGTTGCCGCCAATAAATTCGAGTTGTGAAAAAACACAACCAGAGTACCATCGGCTCAAAGACAAGGAAGCCCATGGATATACTCACGCCATCACGTTTTGACGACGCTGCGATTTTGTACCCGAACGACAAGGCCGGGCTTGAGCGTTGCCTGCGCATTTTGAGGATGGCTCGCCCCAAGGCGTTCGCGGACCTGCAAAAGCTTTTCGGTACGCAGGGTGTCGACTTGTTCAAGCCCAGGGTCGCAATGAATTGGGTAGTGATCGACGTAGGCGGCAATAATCTCAGGGTGATAGGTGGCGTCAACTACACCCGGCAGAAGTTCTACGTCAAACACATCTACACGCATGCCGATTACGACGTTGCCAACGTCTGGTATGCAAGAAACAAAGGGGTAAGACGATGAGCGCAGCCCGGAACGACTTTCAAACCGTGATCGCAACGCTTGGCGAGCTATACGCGGTATTGGATCGCCTGCGCGGTGAGTTTGTGCATGGCATCAAGACCTCTGCCGACTATGAGCGTGCGACGGACTTGCTCGATGAACTCACCGACGGGCGCGAGCTGAGCAAGACCGAGGAGAGAATTCTCGTTGAACTCGAGGATGAAATCCTGGCCTACCAGCGCGACTCCGATCAGTTTCGCGAATCGAATGCCGCTTTTGAGGCGACCTGCACGCCTGTGCAATTGATCAAGGACCTGATGGAGACACTCGGGCTGACCGGTTCAGACCTTCCTGAAATCGGTGATAAAACGGCGGTGTCCAAGGTGCTCAATGGCGATCGGCCTATCAGTCACAAGATGGCGTACGCGCTGGCAGAGCGATTTGCGATGGAGCCGAGTGCTTTCTTGTCAGCGTCCTCGGCAAAGATGGCGGCTCATATCGAAACTGTTCCTCTTTCCGGCAGTAAAACTTCAGCTCTCTACCGTTTGCACGAGGGCTCTCTGACCGCATATTCAGTGAAAGAGGTCGGCATCGGTGAGTACAAAACGGTGACTTCGAAGGGCCGCAAAAAGACAACCAAAGAGCCAGACAAGGAGTAGGGCAATCGTCTGTTGATCAAGGGGCAGAGGCGCTTGTCGATCCGCGGGAATTGAGGATGATCTGCACCGCCATGATCACCCCAACAAGCACAGTCGCAAGACCTGACGTCTCCAGAAGTGTCGGTAGCCGACCATGAAACCACAAGCCAAGTAGCGTCGCGAACAGCGACTCCAAGGCGATCAATTGTCCGGAAAGCACCATGGGCAAACGCCGTGACGCGGCGTTCCAGGCCCAGGCTCCGACAACGGATGACATCAGCGCAATCACCAAACCCCAGAGATATAAATCCCCCGCAACGGAAACGCTAAAACCCAGGCTCGGCAGTTTGAGCAGGTCGAGTGCTTGTACCGCTGGTAACAAGCACAAGGTGCCGATCCCGGCGCCAGCCATCATGAGGCCGGTCCATGCGCCTGAAGCGTGGGGTGGCAGCGCCAGCAAGGCGCGCTGGTTCAACCAACTGAATACGAGCCACAAGACCACGGCACCGATTGAAAACAACAAGCCCATCAGCCAAGAGCCCTCGCTTGCAACGGGTTGATGGACAGCGCCGAGATTCGACAGCAGAAGACCCACCGTCAAGAAAACCAGGGGGATTGCCAGTTTGCGCCACTGGAGGGTTTTGGTTGTGGCGTTGCCCAGCAGTGCCAGCAAGACTGGCACCATCCCAATAAACGCCGGGGTCAGCACCGGCCCGCCGAAAATGATGCCGGCGGCGATGCAGGCGCTATAGCCGAGGTAGCCGACAACGCCCAGGCTTGCGGCCAGAAGCACCTGATTGCGGCGCAGCAGCCGCAGCTGGCTCCGATAGAGCAGCACGACACCCAGGCCCAGGGCACCGGCGATCAAGAACCTTACGATCATCAAGTCATAGATCGTGTAGGCGCCGGTGACGTAAGGCGCAATGAAGTTCAACGCCCAGCTCAGCGTCGCGACCACCGCGAGGGCCAATCCGGTGATGAGGTTTGAGTGGGGCTTCACTATCACGCAGGTTCCCCGATGCACCACCCATGAACGTCGATTTCATGGGGGAAACCTCGGAGTTTGTTGTCGCTGAGGGTAAGTTGTCGCAAGGTGATGTCCTTATGCGGTTCAATGGGATTGAGCGCATCCAGTGTAGGCAGTGATGTGATTGAGTGTGCAACTTGGTTTTTCCGACATTCGCTCCGCAAGGCGACGGATAATTTCTAATAGGGAAGTTTCCCTGGACGCCATAACGTTAGAAAAGGAATTCACTTTGGAACCTATCCCCACCTTCCAAACCAGCCGCCTCATCCTCACCCCCCTGGAACTGACGGATGCACCAGCGATTCAACGATTATTCCCACACTGGGAAGTGGTTCGCTACCTCGACAGCCGCGTGCCCTGGCCCTACCCGGATGATGGCGCGCTGACGTACGTTCGTGACCATGCGCTCCCCGCTGTCGCCGCCGGACGCGAGTGGCACTGGATGATCCGTCTTGCCGAGGAGCCGACACAGCGCATCGGCAGCATCAGCCTCTACGATCAGCCTGGCAACAACCGGGGTTTCTGGTTGTCGCCGCCATGGCAGGGGAAAGGCTACATGCGTGAAGCGTGCGAGGCGATCAACGCCTATTGGTTTGAAACCCTGGGGCGCCCCGTCATGCAGGTGCCCAAGGCAGTGGGCAACCTGGCTTCACGTAAAGTTTCGGAACATGAAGGCATGCGCATGATTGCGACGCAGCAGGGGGACTTCGTTTGTGGGGCGTTGCTTAAGGAAGTCTGGGAAATGACGCGGGAAGATTGGCTTGAGAGATAGCCATTAGTTACCCGCCAAAGGACGCCACGCGGTGGTCTGTAAATAAGGCCACTGTTTGAGCAGTAGACCGCGCGTTGTTTCTACGCCCTGTAAGGTTTCAGTGCAATTGACCATCGTGGTAAAGCTGCGAGTGGTCAGCATGAAGCTTTCCGAGCCCAGCGCCTGGCATTGCTCGCTGGCGCCGATGGGTTGGCAGAACATCGGTTGCATTTTCACGTCGTAGCCTTGGGCCCGAGTGAATGCCTGGAACTCAGGCATGGCAAGACGAGCCGGTGTTCCGCTCAGTGCCGGGCCTTGCCAGACGGGGGTGATAAGCCCCCTTGATGGATAGTCGCTCAGCCCCTGGACTTGCCTGGCCTCGAACAGGGCAAAACAGAACGAAGTATTGGTCGCGCTATTGCTCGCTGGGGATGTAACGGGGGCGGCCAAGGGAAGGCCCGGCGTCGGCGTGACGGCTGCCGCAGGCGCTACCGAGGGTGCCAAGCCCGAGGAGTCGCCTATTTCCACCAGTACATCGATGGCCGCCCGGTAACGCCATACCTTCAGCGGCGCCGTGAAACCAGGTCGAATACGGCTGGCGACAGCGGTCAGCTCGGCCGGGCTATTGACCGAGGTCCCGGCAATTTGCAAAACGATATCGCCGGCCAACATGCCTGCTTTTTCAGCGCCACTTCCTGGCACGGGCCCCAAGACCAATACGCCGCTGACAGCGGCTAAGCCGAATTGCCGAGCCACCGTTGGTGTAACAGGGGTGATGTGCAGGCCCAACACACCCGACTGATTAGACACCGGTACGGGCATTGCCGCTGACGCTACGGGAGTCGGTTGCACTGTGGCCGCACTGGGCGCAGGAACGCTGTCGGCTGAACAATCGCGCTGTGTGGCGACCTGTTGGATCACGAGGTTGACAGGGTCGGTCGCCATGTTGGGGTATTTTTCCCAGCCCCGTTTGGTCGCCAGGAACGTTTCACAATCCATGGCGTAGTAGGTCGCCGGGTCTCTGACCTTGCGCAGGTATTCCGCTGTTTCGGCTCGCTCGGCGGCGCTGTACATGGGGTTGACGCAAGACGCCAGGAGAGGGGAGAGCACCAATGTTGCGGCAAGGCACTTTGTTGACATGGGCTTCTCTGAGGTCGTGGCGTTTAGGCAGGTCCAGGCAAGGTACTATTTGGCCATCATCCTGTCCAACCTGTGATTGAGACGAGCGGCATTCGGGCAAACGTGCATTCGATATACAACTTAAAGGCACTTCGCCATTATGTGGCACGATCCTTTCGAACCAATCACTGAGACGCGAAATGTTTGCTCCTGCCTTCAAATCAAGCACCAGGCTCGCCGTTGCACTTTCGCTCACTGCCTTGGCTGGCTGTGCCTCTGATGGCGGTCTCGGTGAGGCGGCGGTAGTTGGTGCGATGCTGCTTCCCATGCCGGGTGGCGTCGACACCAGCGTAATGACCAGTGCCGTAGGCCTGGCGGCCGGCGCCTACGTGGTCTCCTCGGTTGCGACTGCGGACTCTGCCAGCGTCTCTCCCGCGACCTCCACCGTCGCCGCGCCCCAAGGCCTGCCGCCCATTGACCTGCAGAAACTGGTGACCCGGGAAACGCCTGACCGGTATCGCTCCAAGTCCTGTGAGTACATCGAAATGTCCCTCAGCGAGGTGCCGATGTACCAGGCGAGCGCTGAGCCGATCATGAAGCAGGTCGCCACGGCTCGAAAAGAAGCGGCCAGTCAGGTATGGCTTGAAAAGGGTTGCCAGCCGGCCAACTTACCTCGCGGTCGGATCGGCGCCAGCATCGACACCATCGATCCGAAGCGGGCCATGGCCCTGTCACTTCCCCCCGCTGGGGTCGTGGTGCTGGCGACCGTTCCGGGGAGCGGTGCGCAGCAGGCCGGGATCTTGCCTCAAGACGTGATCGTGGCAGTGGACAATGGGCTTATCGCCGACTCAATCGATTTCAGGGTGGCCGTTGCAAAAGCGCCAATTGGTTCGCGGGTGAACCTGAAGATATGGCGAAACAACGCGTTTAGCATCGTTCCGGTTCTGGTGGGGCCTGGCGGCACTCAAGTCTCGGTGACCCCGACGGTGATGGCGAACGGTGTAGCGGCTGCGATCCCGGCAGATGCAATGTATTGCACCGCCGTGCTGTCCACCCAGCATACTTACGGTGCTAGCGTCAGCCCGGTCAAATTGATCGCCGGGGCCGCGAGCGACATGCAACCCTCGCTCAAAAACTACATCGCCAAGGTGAAGCGGGAACAACCTGGCGTTTGGGGGGATTTCAAACTTAACAGCGCCATTTGTGCACCAGGTGCGGTGGTGTGCATGGCCGAGGCCAAGGGGCCGACCGGCAAGACCCAGAACGCCTTCGAGTTCTGCCACGCGACGCAAGCCAAGGCGGATGCTGAGTTGGCCCAGATGCGCCAGGGCGATCCGAAAGCGGTGCTTGTTGATTGGCCTTGATGGGGACGCTGTTGGTGCATTTCTTAAGGAGGTGGGTAATCAGGAGTACCAGTCACCGGCGATTGGCGTCCAAATCCGTTAACGACGATGTACAACAGCGGACCGATTGATACGAAGATGGCCGTGATCAGGAGGTAAGGCAGCAGCGATGTGAACGACCTGCCTTTCGAACGTGCGTCCCGGTACATCCAGATGCACGCCATGCAAGCGAGCAGATAAAGGTCGATGACGACCTGCGCGGTGTCTGGGCGGGACATGAGCCCGAGACCGAATGCCAGGAGCGATTGTTCGGCGAAAAACAAAGTGCCCACCGTGTACACGGAAAAAAGCAGCAACGTGACAAGTGCGATGTAAGGTTTTTTCACTGTGCTTCCTCGGACAAGTGCATTGATCAGTGGAAATAGGCTAGTGATTTAATCGTCATGGTTTCAATGACCTCTGAGGTCATCGACGCCGCTCACCCGCAATGCCAGAGTCAACGGATGACCAGTCGACCTTTCTCTCGAACAACGCCACCCACCTCAGCTGGAGCGCAACTGCGTCACTTGCGTCAACAGGCCGGACTGAGTCAGCTGGACTGTGCACTGATCACAGGGCTATCTCAGCGTCACCTTAGTTGCATTGAGACGGGACGCGCCAAGCCAAGCCCCGGCACTCTGCATAACTTGTTGACTGCCCTGGATGTGCCTTTGGAGCGATGCAATGACATCTTTCTAGCCAGTGGTTACGCCCCTCGCTACGAAACGACGCCGCTCACGTCGTCGTCAATGGAAGTGGTACGTGATGCCATTGATCATGTACTTCACGCCAACAACCCCGCTCCTGCGATTGTTCTGGGTGCCCAATGGGACATCCTTGCCGCCAACACCAGCGCGGGTGTTCTGTTCGATCTGGTTGGGCTTGCCAGAGAGGCGGCAGAGGGGCTCAACCTCTTGGTGACATTGCTGCAACCCGGTGGCTTGGGTGACCATTTGAGCAACGCCGAGGAAATAAGATTAGTGGCCTGGCAACGAGCATCCCGGGAAGCCTTGAACAATCCCGCGTTGGCTGAGATTCTGAAGTGCCTGCCGGCCCCGTACAGCGCTGCGGCGCTGGTTAACGAGCTGCCTCCGCTATTGCTGACGCGAGTCGAGTCTCCCCTGGGTGAGCTGACGTTCATGTCAACGTTCACAACCTTCGGCATGCCGCTCGACATCACGATGAGCTCATTGCGTATCGAGCATCTGATTCCTGCCGATGCCAAGACCTGGGAGGTCATGACCAAGGCATATGAGCAAGCGCAACACTCACAATGATCAAGGAAGAACACATGCAACCGTCACCCAATCGAATCATCCTGTATGTCCGAGACGTCCAAGCAATCAGCAATTTTTATTACGGTAATTCCGTCTCCAGCAGAGCGTTTGCATGCAACTGACCTTTCATAAAATGCATGCCAATGGCGATGACTTCGTTATTGTCGATTCGCGAAACTCGGCCAACCCGGTGACAAGCGCCATCGTCCAGCGAATGGGGGATCGGTACCGAGGCGTGGGCTTCAACCAACTCGCGGTGTTGCTCGATTGCGATGATGCCGATGCGCGGGTGATGTTCTGGAACGCAGATGGCTCTGCGCTGGACGTTTGTGGCAGCGCGACGCGGGGGGCGGCGGACTTGCTCATGCGCGAAGCCAATGTGACTTCGGTAGCCCTGCGCACCAACCGTGGTCTGCTTACTTGCGAACGTACCCCGACCGGCGACATTTGCGTCGACATGGGCGTGCCGCTTTTCGGCTGGTCGGACATTCCCTTGGCGCAAGAACTGGACACCGCTGTCTTGCCACTGGCCGGCAGTCCAACTGCGTGCAGCATGGGTAATCCCCACTGCACCTACTTTGTCGATGACCTGACTGGCGTTGATATCGCGACGATCGGACCGGCCATCGAAACCAACGCGCTATTTCCGCTCAAGACCAACGTCCATTTTGTCCAGATCATTGATCGCACGCATATTCGTTTGCGTATCTGGGAGCGCGGGGCGGGTGTTGCGCTGGGGTCGGGGTCCTGTTCGTGCGGTGCCGTTGTTAACGGGATTCGTCGTGGTTTGTTGGACAGTACCGTCGAGGTTGAATGTGATGGCGGCAGCGTGACGGTGCAATGGGATGGTGTAGGCGCGGTCGTTCTTATCGGGCCGGTGGAGGCGAGTTTTTCGGGGACGATGAGTCAAGGCTGAGTCGGGCGTTTTAACCCTGATACTGGGATTTGCAGGACGTTGTTGATCATTAAATCAGAAGGAAGTTTTATTCATGTCGGAGCAACGCATTCGCCCCCTCGCTCTTTGTATCTTTCATCATCATGGAAAAATACTGGTCAACCAGTTTTACGATGCCATCAAACAGCAGATGTTTTTTCGTCCGGTTGGTGGTGGCATTGAATTCGGCGAGAGGAGCCACGATGCCATCGTCCGAGAAGTGCAAGAGGAACTGGGCGCCTCGATCAGTGACCTTCGGCTGGTTGGCACTTTGGAAAGCATTTTTACCTACGACGGCAAGCCTGGGCACGAGATCGTCCAGGTTTACGATGCGAGGTTTGACGACACTGATCTCTACGAAAAAACCTGGCTGGAAGGCTTTGAAAGCAACGGAGCATCATTCAGAGCAACGTGGTGCTCCAGTGCCAGTTTCACTGCTCTATCACCGCTGGTGCCTGAAGGACTTTACGATTTGCTCAAGTCGGCTTCGCTCCTGGAGTGAGTCGGATCAGTGAAGGTCATCCATAAATTCTGAGCCACTGCCAGCGAGCTTGATAACTCTTGGCTTTCTCATCGAACAAATCCGGCTGGGGATTTTTTGGATTCATGCGAAGAACGCCTTGCTCTATGTCGTCCAGGCCATAGGGCGCATAGACCTCACCTGTTTCAACATCCAGCCCAATACACGTCCCCGCAATCAAGTAACGATCAATGCCATCCTTGGCCGACTGAAGCTGAGGATAAGGCTTGCCAAACCGCTGACCGTACCAAAGGTGGACGCGGGCCTGGTTCTTGACCTCGATGTTGACGTCCAGGTCCTGAAAGAGCAGTTGGGCGGCGTTGATCACTTCATTCTCGGCTTCCCAAGACAGGTCAGGGTCGAAGTAAAAAACATCGTAGTCCTTCACGCCCCATGCGGGTGGCTGCTGCGTCTGATGATTCAAGACGGCTTGGAACAGGCAGCCGGCCGTAAGCATGCATTGATTCAAACCGAGTGAAGGCAAGCGCGAAGTGATTTGGGCGTTGATTGGGTTGGTCATTGCAGTGCTGACCAAGGTTTCGACTGTCAATGTCATGTTCATCCTTTTTGTAATCAATCCGGTCCTGGCGACTGATATACATACCTGAAAACCCAAGCCCAGCCCAACCCCACTGATCTACAATAGCGCTCCTTCGACAGAGGCCGGCATTTCGTGGATGCGTTTTCCCTTGTCTATCAACACCTGAGCGCATGGGTAATCGCACCGATCACCCAGCAGTTCCTCGGCATCTTCAACCTGAACGGCCGCCTCGGAATCCTGTTTCTCTGCGCCTCCTACGGTGTCGCCTATGGCCTGTTCCGTTTCAGAAAACACCGCGGCCTGACCGACGCCCATTCATTCTGGCAATTCATCGGCGGCAGCCATGTGTATCTGCATCGTTCGGCATTGCTGGATTATCGCTACTACTTCGTCCGGGCCATTCTCAAGATTGCCTTGGTGCTGCCCATTGTCCATCTGGTCGATCCGTACATCCTGCGTTCCGGGGATTACCTGGCTTTTTTCAGCAACCTCTGGGGCGCGCGTCCGCGTCTGGGGGAGAACCTTACGCTCGCTTTGCTCTATGGGCTGGGGGTGTTCCTGGTGAAGGATTTCGTCCACTACTGGGCGCACCGGGCGTTTCACTCGCGCTGGCTCTGGGCGTTTCACAAGGTGCATCATTCGGCGCCCGTGCTGGTGCCGGCCACGGCGAGTCGGGTGCATTTTGTGGAGAAGATCGTCGAGAAGCTTGGCGTCACTGCCTGCCTGGGCCTCTTCGCGGGTGGTTTCTGGTACGCCTGTGGTGGTGAGATCAGCCGCTGCACGTTGTTCGGTGTGACCTACCTGGTGTTCATCTTCAATAGCCTGGCAGCCAATTTGCGTCACACCCATGTCTGGCTGTCCTTTGGCCCGGTGCTTGAACATGTGCTGAACAGTCCGGCCCAGCACCAGATCCACCACAGCGATGCACCGCGTCATTTCAACCGCAATTTCGGCGTCAACCTGTCACTGTGGGACTGGATGTTCGGCACGCTCTATGTCACCAGCTCGCAGCCTGAACACCTGCGTTTCGGCACCGGAGAACAGGACCACCAGCGTTACCTGACGGTGTATAGCCTGATTGTCACGCCTTTCGTCGACACTGCGCACAAGGCGCAGTCTTGGTTTTCATCTCAACGCCAACACACCACAATGCCCCCGACGCCTGCCATCGGATCAGCGAGTGCTGACACCGGTGAAGCCGAGCGAAAACCCAGCAAGGAACGCCCATGAATTTCTTCAAGAAGCTCTTCGGTTCATCGAAAGCCCCTCAAACCCAAGATGACCAGCCCGCGCCACAATCCCCCGAGCTAGGCGACCTGACCGAGGCTGAAGCAGCCAACCTGGCCGTCCGGGAAGCCGGCGCAGCGTGCCTGGATCGTCATTGGAGCGCCGTCGGCACGGTCGAGCGGGATGTCCTTGCCTACCTGATCAGCCCGACCTTTTCCGGCGGCCCGTACTGGCCTTCGACCCGTCAGGCCTACCGCGTGGTTCGCCGTGGCGACACGATCATTCTCGCCACTGAAGGCCTGTCCGATCCGTTCGATGATACGGAAGGCATGGGCAACGGCTTCGAGATGGAATTGTTCGTCGAAACCGCGGATATCCCCGAGCACGCCCGTGGTCCTGTGGGAGAGGTCGATCCTTTCAAGCGCAGTTGGGCATTCGAGTTGTTGGAACACGTCGCCAAAACAGTGGCCGACGCTGGCGGCATCACCCACCAACTCGACCAGCACGGAGCGCTATCCCTTGAGCTTCCAGGGCTCAGCCAATCGCACCACATGAGCGATCAACTGCCCAAGCTGTTCGTGACCGATGACGACTCCACCGGCGTTCTAATCGGCGCCCCGGCGCCGGATTTCCCAACCCAACTGGATGACATGCCCTTGTCCCCGGTCAGATTGGTGCCGGTGGTATTGATTACGGCGGCGGAGCTGGAGTACGTGCGTTCGGGAGGGCGAGCGGCGCGGGAGGATCTGGTGAGCCGTTTGACGGCGGCGGGGGTTGGGCATCTGAGCAGCTTGCATCGGGCGAGCGTGGTGTGATGCCGGACGGCATCGGCCAAAAAACTAACCTGAGTGAGCGGTCGTTTTTTGTAAGAACGATTGATACCGCGTCCCACCCAATCCCCTTTCGAGACATCAATGACTGACTACCGCGGACTCATCCTCGAAGACACCCGTGAAGGCGCCACCGACCTTGCCATCACACAACTGGAAGCCAGCCTGGGTGCCCGTTTGCCGGACGACTATCGCCAGTTCCTCAAGACCTGCAACGGCGCCTATGTGGAATACGATGTGTTGGCCACGCTCGCCAATGGCGATGAGGAGTTGCTCAGTTTCTCGCTGTACGGGCTGGATCCGGACCAAGAGTACGAATCCAACCCCTTCGAACTGGAGCAACTGCGGGCGCAGCCCGGCTTCCCTGCGGCGGGATTGTTGCCGATCGGTCGCGACGGCGGAGCGAGTATCTTGCTGCTGGATTTGCGGGAAGGACGCCAGGACGTGGCGGCGATGGTAGCGGGCTTACCCGCCTGGACTGGGCGCCGTCAGCAGGGCGATGAGTATGTGGTGCTGGCGGATTCTTTCAATGGTTATCTGGATTCGCTGCACCTATCGGAAGAGCGGATCGAGGAGCATATCAATCACTTCATGATCAGCCCTGAGAGTATTGAGGCGACGTTGGAGTGGTTGGATAAGGGGAGTCCGGGGTGGCGGGAGCGGTATCGGGGGTTGTGGAATGCGAGGGTTTTGGATCGGACGATTTAATGACTAATAGGCGGAGGGATTCCGTTTTTATGCATACATACAGCGGGCTGCTTTTGAATCGAAAGGAGCGGTCATGAGTGATCGCTTTCGGCCAAGAGCGGACGGTCACAGACGAATTGCCTTTACGTCAGACATCCCCACATTGTGTTCGGAATTTAGAAAAGTCTTTCCCTGATTCGCTCCTGTTTCCAGAAAACCCTCGAACCTAAAGTACGTCCTGCCGGCAACATCACACTTACTTTAGGAAATCTCATTATGAAAACGGCAATGATCATCGTCGCACTCTTGGGCTTCAGCTCTGTGGTAGCGGCACAGGACGGTACTGCAAAGACTCAACCTGTCGAGCAATATGGTTATGGCACCCACCTTGATGTCGCCAAGGTCATCTCTGAAGACCCGGTGCCAGATGTTTGCGCTGTAGTGCCGACGCACATGACCTACCAGGATTCACAAGGCAAACAGCACGTACTGGCCTATAACGTCATGGGCCGTTGCAGCCAGGGCTAAGTCAGCTGTTCGCCAATCATTGCGCCTCGAAGCGTTGTTTCATCGAGGCGCAAATACCTTTTTGCCCTGCGGCATTTCAATCGATAAGTTCTTTGGCCGTGGCGGCCAGTTGACTGCCAACCCGATCTTTCAGCGTTTCAATAAACCGGGTGATTTTTGCATCGACAAACTGCCGAGAGGTATAGACGGCATACACGTTGCGCTCATAGGTATGGTAGTCAGGCAAAACCCGCACTAGCTTGCCGGAACGCAAATCGTCGACGGCTGTGAACCCGGCCAGCAAGCCAATCCCTGCTCCCTCTCGAATGGCATGTGCCATCGCATCCATATCGTTAACGCTGAAACTTGGCCCTGTCGGAACAAATGTCGCGTCCCCCGCCTTGCTCTTCAGCTGCCACTCATCCCGCACATAGTCGACGGTGCCCAATAGCAGACAATGATGATCACGCAGGTCTTCAGGCGTCTCGGGGACCACATGACTGGCCAGGTAGTCTGGCGACGCCACCAGCACACAATGGCTGACGCCGATCTTCTGGCTGACATACGCAGAATCGGGTAGCGCGCGGGCGATCAGAATCGAGACGTCCAGTTGGTCTTCCAACAGGTTAGGCATGCGTTGCGAGAGCAATAAATCCACCGTCACCTCCGGGAATTGCTGGCGGTACTCCAGCACCGCCCCCGTGACCAGATGCCGAGCCAGCCCGGGTACGCAATGCACCCTCAGTGTTCCCCGAGGCTCCAGGGCGGCATTGCTGGCTTCGGCTTCGGCACTCTCCAGATCAGCGAGAATTTTCGTGCAGCGCTCATAGAACCGTCGCCCCGCATCGGTGACCGACAGGCGTCGGGTCGAGCGTTGCAACAGGCGCGCATCGAGCACGTTTTCCAGCGCAGAGACAGCACGCGATACGTTACCGACCGTTGAGTCCAGATGATTGGCCACGGCCGTGAAACTGCCCATCTCGACAACCTTTATGTACACCGACATGTTCGAAAGCTTATCCATCGCGACCTTCCTGTAGATCTGACGCTCACCCGTGATAACGCGCATTTTTTCCGGATGCTACACGTTCGGCCCGCGGCTCGATATTACCTCTGGCGACAACAATGATTCCCTTTGGCCCGTCTAAATCAATGTGCCCTCCTTCCATAGACTTGGTTGCACAGGACGCCTGAACAGGCGCCGGGTTTCATCCGAATCTCCGACAACCAACTGAAGGGCACATCATGAAAACCTCCTACGACCCGCTTTATCTTTTCATCGGTGGTGAATGGATCAGTGCCGAAGGGCGCGATACTGCCGCCGTCGTTAACCCGGCTACCGGCCGGGAAATCGGACGCGTCCCACTCGCCACCGCAGGCGACCTTGATCACGCCTTGGAAGTGACTCGCCTGAGCTTCGAGCAATGGCGCCAGACCGTGCCTGACAAACGCGCAAAAATCCTCAAGCGTGCCGCCGACCTGATCCTCGAACGTGCACCGCAGATTGCCGCGCAGATGACCCTGGAGGAAGGCAAACCGCTGGGTGAAAGCCTGGATGAAGTGACCCGCGCGGCGGAGTATTTCGAATGGTTTGCCGAAAGCGCCCGGCGTATCGATGGCCGTGTGGTCCCGGCCAACCGTCCAGGCGTGTTGCAACTGGTCAAACGCCAGGCCATCGGCCCAGTGGCCGCATTCACACCGTGGAATTTCCCGGCCATCACCCCGGCACGCAAGCTCTCGGCAGCGCTGGCCGCGGGTTGCAGCGTCATTCTCAAACCCGGTGAAGAAAGCCCTTCCACAGCGCTGGCCCTGGCGCGTGCACTCGACGATGCTGGATTGCCCAAAGGTGTACTGCAAGTGGTCTTCGGCGTACCGGATCAAGTGTCCAGCCATCTGATCGCCTCGCCGATCATTCGCAAAGTGACCTTCACCGGTTCAGTGCCGATCGGGCGCCTGCTGTCTGCACGAGCTGCCGAAGGCGTGAAGCCCATCACCCTTGAACTGGGTGGGCACGGACCGGTGCTGGTGTTCGAAGATGCCGACATTGAAAAAGCCGCTATCGAAGGCGTCGCGAACCGGTTTCGCGGCACCGGGCAGGTGTGCATTTCATCTACTCGGTTTCTCATCCAGCGTGGCGCCTATCAAGCCTTCGTCGATTACTTTGTCGCTGCGACCCAAGCGCTGAGAATAGGTGACGGCCTGCATCCAGACACTCAGGTCGGCCCCCTGGCCAACCCAAGGCAATTGGCAAAAATGGAAGAACTGGTCGCCGATGCCGTCGAAAAAGGTGCACGGGTATTGGTCGGTGGTGAAGCCTTGTCAGGCGAAGGCCACTTCTTTCAACCCACGGTTCTGGCAGATGTGCCGATGAATGCCCGCGTCATGCACGAAGAACCCTTTGGCCCCATTGCCGTGCTGATGGCGTTCGATGAACTGGCCGATGGGCTGAAAGAAGCCAACCGCCTGCCGTACGGACTCTCGGCCTACGCATTCACCTCCAACGCGCGCACGGCCATTGATGTCGCTGACGGATTGGAGGCCGGGATGATCGGCATCAACCAATACCGCATCGTCGCAACCGAACTCCCGTTCGGCGGCATGAAAGAAAGCGGTCACGGCTCCGAAGGTGGCATTGAAGGCATAGAGCACTATCTCACCCACAAATTCATCAGTCAGGTTTAAGGAACTCGCCCATGTCCAAGCTCAACTTCAACAGTCCTCGCGAAGCCGCGCGCGCGTTCACGCCAAAGCTGTCGCAATTCGTCGACTCGACGCTTTATCCGCAGATATGGAGTGACCCGGCGCTGTCCCCGCGCGACCGTAGTCTGATCACCGTGGCGGCATTGATAGCCGCTGGTCGCTCGGAAGAGTTGCCCGCCCACTTACGCCGGGCGGCTGACAACGGTGTGACCCATGATGAACTGGCGGCAGCGATCACGCACCTGGCTTTCTACGTGGGCTTCCCTGGCGCCATCACCGCGTCTGCTATCGCCAACGCCACGTTCAGCGAAACGGAGAACAACTGAATGAAAGCCATCAACATCAGAAAATTTGGTGCAGCAGACGTCCTTGAACTCGCAGAAGTTGCCAATCCTGAAGTGCGTCCTGACGACCTGCTGGTGCGTGTCTATGCCGCCGGGGTGAACCGTGCGGATCTGACTCACCGGACCGGAGGGTACGGCCTTCCGAATTTCGGTGACTCGCTGATCATCGGCCTGGAAATCGCCGGCGAAGTGATCGGCAAAGGTAACGCGGTGACGGGGTTCGAGGTCGGAGATCGAGTCATGGGCGTGGTCGGCGGCGGTGCCTACGCCGAGTTGGCACGCATCGATTACCGCATGGCGATGCACATCCCCGCGCAGCTTGACTATGTACACGCGGCAGCCATTCCCGAGGTCTTCGTCACGGCCCATGAAGCAATGATGCACCTAGCTCGACTCAAGGCTGGCGATTCGGTGCTGATTCACGCGGCCGCCGGCGGCGTCGGGTCTGCCGCTGTGCAGTTGGCTTACGCCACCGGCGCCACGGTGTATGCGACGACCGAAGGCAGCAAGTTGGCGCGTGTCGAGCATTTGGGCGCTGACGTGGCGATCGATTATAAGACGCAGGACTTCGCTGAAGTGATCGCCGACAAAACTCAGGGTCGCGGCGTCGATGTGATCATCGACTTTATCGGTGAGCCCTACTTCGCCCGCAACGTCGCGTCCCTTGCACGCGGCGGCCGCCTCATTCAGGTGGGGATTCTCGGCGGTGGCGGCAACGTCACGGTGGCGCTGGAGGACATTCTTTATCGCCACCTGCAAATCATCGGTACGGTCATGAAGTCGCGCACGCAACCGGAGAAACACGCCATGATCAAGCGCTTCCGCGAGCACTGGCTTGATCGCTTCGAGGGGGCCGGAAGCCTTGAGCCGGTTGTCGATAGCACCTTTGCGCTAGCACGGGCTGCCGATGCGCATCGCCGGATGGAGTCTTCCGAAAATGTTGGGAAAATAATTTTGACCATGCAGCCTGAAGACTTGGTTTGAATCTGGCCACATGTAGGAGAGAACTGAAAAAAAGGTACCTTTAGTGGGCATCTTCAACGGATGGGGGAACAATCTTAGCTGTGCGTTCTAAATCGGCTGATCGCGACAACCGGGCTAATCGTGACAGGCAGCTATTGGCCGGTAGTCGCCCTTCACGACAGGCAGCAAACGGCCAAAAGTGCTCATCCGATCTCGTTTTTAGGCTATCTCCTAGTGGTGCGAAATGACTAACCCTTCGATTTCTTTCAGAAGGTCGGTTAATGAGTTCGAATCTTACAGTCTCAAATCTTTTAGGTCCGTGGTGTGGGGATTCACCTACAGGTCTGATGCAGCGTTGCAGGGAGGTCTGGGACACCCCTTTAGAAAATTTGAACGACCTGATGGTTGCTACTTTTTTGAATCAGAACATCGCTGTCACGCAGATGCTTATCGAAGCAAAGCGCCGCATAAAAGAGCAGGAACGAGATGGGAGCGAGTACTTTGAGGGCCAGCTTCTCGAAGCGATGAAGCGAGTGCAGTCAGGGGAGTGAGTTATCCCTTTTCCGCTTGAATCCAGTCCTCAGTCGAGGCGGTCGATGGCGCGTGCAAGGTTTGCGCGTGCCTGCTGCTCGAATGCGTCGAAGTACGGTGCGGTCGTATAAATGCGTCCGCGTGCCAGGAAGCCTTCAAGGACCTGGCGCCGCTTTTGGCGGTACACAGGTAAAGGCACAAACTGATACTCGCGGCGAATTTGTTGGTCGTATTCCTCGAACCGCTCGAACGATGCCCCAAGGATTGCCAGATCCGTGTCCACCAGCACCGCTTGGTCTGTCGACGCTGGGGCGCCGTCGTGTCGCGTCACCATGATCAGATCGTAAAGCCTGCGTCGCGTTTCATCGCCCAGCCCACTGTCGCGTGCCACGTCATCCAACCATTGCGCACTGCGCAGCTCGTTGCCGCTGCGAAGGGGGTCGTAGATCGCATCATGGAACCATAGCGCGAGGTCGACTTCGGCGGGGGCCTGGCAGGTAGCGTTGACGAATCGGCGCACTTGAAGGCACTCCTTCAGATGCTGGAGGTTGTGGTAGGCACGGTGCGGCTCGCAGTAGTGTCGAACGAGTTCTTCGTACGTCTCTGGTGACGCGCATACAACGCCAAGCTCTGCCCAGACGCGAGCCCAGGCTGCGAAATCCACGCCATCAGCCACGTCGAGGCTCCCGCGTGCCTTGGGGAAAGGGGGCTTTTCGCGGCGGCTCTACGCGAGGCGTCTTCCCGACACTCGACAGAAACAGTTTGGCCTGGCGGTTGGACCGCAGACAGATAACGCGACATGTCGGTGGGGCCGTTGCTACAAGCTGCTTCATCTTCGTACGCGCCGATTTACGAGTCGTCCACATGAATCTGAAAAACTCCGGGAGGTTTCCAAGCTGCTCTGGGCAATTCTCTGGAAGGTCGGGGCGCGGGCGGCCTCGCTGGGTCAACGTCCTGAGAAATACACGCCAGAACCGAAGCACCGATGAGCGATCAATCCATACCAAAAGATCGGCTCGGGCAATACGGTTGTCCCAGGTAGCAGAATGACCACCTTCAAAAATCCATTGATCGCGAGCTTCGACCTCGTAACACAGTCGAGTCTTCTCGTCTGCGTTTCGCTCGATCCACCCAGGTTGCCAATGGATAGTGTCGATATGGATAACCGGCAGTCCGGTCTGTTTGCCCATTTCCCGAGCCAGCGTGCTTTTTCCTGACCCGGGCTGGCCAATAATCATGACACGCTGCATTAGTCGCCTCGACTCATTGAATATCCTGGTAATACTGGGCGTTTGATCGTCATCTAGCCTCCTTATCAATCGCTCCAGGTGATTGCGCAAGAAACTCTGCGATCAATGATGCAACCTGCTGCTGAATCACCCTCCGAGCACGCCCGCCATCGCCATCCCGGCAAATGATCCCATCCCCCGGCACGTCCTCTTCAAGCATTTCCTCCGCACCGGGCTTACACATCGACATGAAGCTGAAATGGCTCGCGTCCTTGATCTCAACGTAACGGCTTGACGCCGGGGGCAGTCGCTTGGCCAGGTTGGCAGACTCCAACTCAGCCGGAAGTTCTTGCGACGGTACACCGGCAGCGATCACCAGAGCGGGGACAGGCAGCGCGGCCAAGCTTTCATCCGTCAGGCCCCGGGAAAGGCCCAGGTCCAATGTCACCACCGCAGTCACGCGTTTGTCGCGCCAGTCGGCGGCCAGCTCGGCTTTTGCTTCAGCGGTGCTGGCGGGGTTCATCTGCTGGTAAACGGTGCAACTGGCTAACTGCGTATGGGTTTTGCAGTCTTGGGCGAAGCGCTCGGGGTCGAAGCGGGCGCCGGCGATCTCCAGGGCAGTCCAGCCGCCGAGTGAATGGCCCACGGCTGCAATTCGATCATTGGCGACTTGGCCAAATTTTTCCGGTTGAGTCGTGACCGCATCGATGGCTCGACGCAGGTCAACCGGCCGTTGCCATAACTGCGCCGCTGCTTGCGGGCTACGGTCATGGGTGGTGCTGCCGGGGTGGTTGAGGGCGGCGACGATGTAACCTTTCTGGGCCAAGGAACTGGCGAGCCAAATCTGATTACTCCAGTTGCCCCTGTAGCCGTGGGAGAGCACCACCAGTGGATGTTCGCCGGCAGTGGGGGGCGCATTGCGCACGGCAGAGGCACCGACAAATACCGCGTTATCGGCGATCAGTTGCGGGGTTGCGGTCGTTGCGCTGGGGTACCAAACAACCATCTCCAGTGCCCGACCATTGTTTGGATCCGGGAGGGTGGAGGATTGGAAGCCGACGGGGTTTTCGTCAGCCAATGCGGTAGTCGTCAGGCAGGCCAACAACAGGGCGCCGAAAGCTGTTTTCAATGTCGTTTCTTCCTTGATTGGACGAATAGGGTTCTCTAAAAGCACGGGCATTAAAGCTCAGATTCGAAGCGCTGCGCATCACTTTCATCGAGCAAAAATCCTAGCCCCCGAAAACAAAGTCCGCGGGGGCGAATCGGTCGCGGGTGTCCATGCGAATATTGCGTAGTGCCACGGTCTCCAGGTGTGACGGGTAGAGCGACTCCGAGAAATAGCTGATCAGGATGGAGCGACGGCGTGCGCCGATCACGTTCAGGCTGCCCGCGTGCACCAGATCGACATCGAACACCAGGATGTCGCCGGCGCCGCCTGACAGCTGTACAGCGCGGGACTCGTCATTGAAGTCGAAGGGTGGGGCGCCCAGCTCGGAGCGATGGCTGCCGGGGACGATCCGTGTCGCACCGTTTTCGGGGCCGTAATCGTCGAAGAAAGCCAGGGCGATGGCGATGTCGCCTGGCCGTTGAGCTGACAAGTCACGGTGCAGTTGTTGCTGGCCGCTACCGGCAAGGGGTTCGCGACCTTCGACTTGGGAGAGAAAGAACCGGTCGCCGATCAACTCACCTGCCACCGCCAGTAGCTGGGGGAGACGACATACCGCCTGAATCTTCGAATCATCGTCCAGCATCGAATAGCGCCAGTCCATGCCGCGAGGCACTGGCCATTGATCCGACGGTCGCACACCTGAATCGAATACGGCACGAAGGTCAGCCAGCCACTCGGTCGGGATCGCTTGACGGAGCAAGGTGTAGCCATCTCGATGGAGTTGTTCGCGGTCAGCCATGGTGGCCTCGACTTCCTTGTGGGGACGTTTGCAAGGCTAGTATTCAAACCAACGTAGAACCACCCGAGACTGGAAATTGGCGGCGACCAGAGACAAACCCGGAAGGTTTGCAGTTATCATCCAGCCACCATCCAAGAAAAGGACTTCACCGATGAAGCATTTGTTTGCCTGCGCTCTTCTGACATTGGCCGTTGTTGGCTACGCCAAGGCCGATCAAAGCACCTTTGAAGAAACGAACCAGTGTTCGGAAGACATCGATTGCCAAGGGGATTTCATCTGCAAAAACGGCCTATGCGATAGCCCTCAACTCCAGCGAAGCCCTGTTGCAAAACCCGCCGCCACGATTCAAGCCGCGCCTCCCGCGCCCCCGGGTGTCGCCTATCAACCGTTGCCCGTCAACACCGAGCGTGCAGGGCCTTTCACGACCCAGACCGAGGCGATGGGGACCGCGCTGAATTATCAGTCGCGGGCGGGCGTGATGAACGTCATGGAATCCATTGTTGAGCAGGCCGAGTACACCGGTTATGTGACGATTGAAAAGGCTTATACGTTTGGCCCGAGCAAGTATGTGCTGGTTGTTTCCACCGGAGAGGGGGGGAATGCGTGCCCTGCTTCGACCTATGTATTCAGTTTCGACACCCAGGCCGAGCGCGTTGATGGGAAGCGTGAGGTGCAGGGATGTTCTGAATTGGTCGAGGCCATGGCGCAGGGGAATAAGCTCGTGGTCAAGAAGGAGGGGAGTGCGATGGTTGTTTATAACGGGGTTGTTGAGTAGTTCAGGTAGACGATGCACTCGTGGCGAGGGAGCTTGCTCCCGCTTGAGTGCTCTACGAATTCACGCGGCTCGCGTAAAACTTGCTCCAAAATTGTGGATATCGAGCCGCTTTTCTGGCGTAGAAAGGGACCGATGAGTAAGCCTCTTTTAAACTTGCGAGCCTTGCGCCCGCCTTTCGGCTTCTTGGATACTCAAGGCTCCACTTTGCCAGATTGCCATCCAGAAGCTGTCCGCTTGCAATGTTGTGGAAGGTTTTACCTCAAGCATTTTGTACTTCCGGCACGTAGAAGGTTAAGGGTCGAGGGGCTTTACCCTGTGTGTCTTATAAATTTGCTGGACTTCTGGGTTGTCCAGGCTCTCGTACGTGATGTCTTCTTTGTCCAGGCCATCTAGGCCTCGGATGCCACTGATGGTTTCCGGCCACTCGTCGCGGCTGGATATGGCTACTCTGAATGGTTTCAGGTAGTTGTCGAGATGCCCTTGGCCAGGCTCGCGGATCTCATCGCTGAGTGCTCGTAGGTAATCGTCTTTGTTCGTTTTTGACCAATCGATAGCAAATTTGGCTCGATAGCAGAGCTCCATGAAGACTAATAGAATCGTACGTCCATTGCCGTCAAGAAAGGGGTGCGCGAAAGCCAGTTGACCCATCACCTCGCCAGGATGCTCTTTGAAGTGTTTCTTATCGGCTGCCAGTTTAAGTGCATAGTCGACAGACCTCTTAATGAGTTCCGGGCGCTCGAAAGCCGTACTGCGGGGATCGTTATGGGAACCTTTGAAGACGGCTAGGTGAGGTACGAGCTCGTTTCGATCTTTCCCTGCCCAAGGATAAAAGCCCGAAAATAAAATTTTGTGAACTTCGAGCACTGTCTGGAAGGTAATGGGTCTCCTTTTCGCCAGACAAGCAAGAGCATCTTCGATACTTGCCTCGAAGGAAAGATGCTCAGATTCTTTTACTTCTATAGGATCTTTAAGTCGCAATGAGTTTTGAAGATACCCGGCGGTTCCGAAATCACCGAACGGATCAAAACTCATGCGCTACGTTTCTTGGCGCGTCTTTTCTCCTGAAGGTACTCGCCTTGCAGCGTCAGGATCTGCGACTTACTCAGAACACCTTTTCTCTTGAGATTGACAAGCAACTGTTCGATGCCATCCAGCTCGACGACATCCCCAGCCAGACGAGTGATGGTCGCAGCCATGCGACTCATACCGTCAAGTTCAGCAGTGACATTGTGGGCTTTAGCAAGCTTTCGGACCTGAGTCGCGACGCTAGCAGTAGCTGTTTGGGTCATTGGAAAGTCCTCTACTCACGGCCAAACCATAGCATGGGGCTGTTTTTCTGTCTCCACGGGCTATGGGTAAAGCATCTCCGTGGTGTGCTGTATAGATCAATGGCTTGTTTCAAAAATGTCGTGGTGCGGTCGTAATTCTGTGTGCTTAAGAAAACGATGAGTCAGTGGCGAGGGAGCTTGCTCCCGTTTGAGTGCGCAGCGCTCACAAAAGGGGCCGCTGCGCAGCCCAGCGGGAGCAAGCTCCCTCGCCACGGGTTGTCGGTTGGCAGGCTTATAGAGTGGAACCTGCCGGTGCCGCATCCAATCGTCGTGCAATCACATCCATCACGTCGCACCCGTCACGCAGCGGGATGCAGCAAAGTTGTGCCAAATCTTGCAAAGTCGCGGGGTCGATGGTCAGTTCATCGCGCATTGCCAAGTTTTCCAGGAACTGGGTGGCGGCACGGATTCGGTAGGCGGCTGAGTCGAGCAGGATGTGTAGCGGGGCGGCGGTATCGACGTAGAGGGGTTGGTCGTCGGCGTTGCTGGTAAGGCCCATGTATTGATTCATAAGTAAGCTCCACTGGAAAAGTTTCACCACCTAATCGTCGCCAAACGAAGGTGGCAACTGTACGCAGGTTGGCGAACCGGAGTGGAAGCCGGCAGACCCGAAGGTCTCCCGCGTACAGCTGCCATAACGACAACTCTACAGATGCAAGAACGCCTGCAACAACGCAAGCGCTTTGCATCCCACTGCGGGTCGCCAAACCCGGCCGCCATCTGGGCGACCGCAAGACTATAGACGTCACGGCAAAAAATACGCAAGGGATTGATAGAGAAGGGGATTCCCAATCATATGTAGGACGTTGCCATAGTGGTAAGCATCCGAGCTGTACGTCTTACAACTTTGCAGATCCCTCACCTACATCAGGTCCATTCCCAACGATATGTAGGATATTTCTGTAGCCCAACCTCCCATTTCCGCCCTTAACCCCCCATTTGTCCCCCGACGCATCCCACAATCCAATCGCGCATTCCCACCCGGCACGGGATAATACGGCCCTGCTTGGGGTCACAAGCTTTTCCCCTCGTTGGTATTGGCGTCTCAGAAGGATCGAACGCGATGACAGATTGGCTCCAGAGCTATGGAGAAATGGCCGAACGGCTTCGCCGTCATCCGTGGGAGGACACGCCGCTCGGGCCGCCTGCGCAGTGGCCCGATGTGTTGAAGACCACCGTGGCGCTGAGCCTGGCCTCGCATTTTCCCCAGGCCATCATATGGGGCCCGGACCTGATCACCTTGTACAACGATGCGTTCCTGCCGATCCTCGGCAGCAAGCCCGAGGCGCTGGGGCGGCGGTTCGATGAGGTGTGGCAAGAAGCCTGGAGCGATATCGGGCCCATCGTGCAGGGCGCCTTCGATGGGCAAGCCACTTATATAGAGAACTTTCCCCTGGTCATCGAGCGCGGCGGCGGTCCTGAGCAGGCTTATTTCACGTTCTGCTACAGCCCCATCCGCGACCAGTTCGGCACGGTGGTGGGCATGTTGGACACGGTCACCGAGACCACTTCGACGGTGTTCATGACCCAGCGCCTGGCCGTGCTGGATGCCATCGGCAATGCCGTGGCGAACGCCACCGATCCGCAGAGCATCATGGCGACCACCACGCGGATTCTGGCGGCGCATCTGAACCTGTCCAATTGTGCCTACGCGGACATGGATGAGGACGAGGACGGTTTCACCATTCGCGGTGATTGGGCCAGGGCCGGTTCGCCCCATATTCTCGGGCATTATCGGCTGGCTGATTTCGGTCGTCTGGCCGTCACCAATCTGCGAGCCGGCAAACCGCTGGTGATCAACGATAACCTCAAGGAGCTGGCGCCGGAGGAAGCGGCGACGTTCCAGGCCATTGGCATCGCGGCCACCATCTGCGTGCCGTTGATCAAGGGCGGGCGATTGACCGCGCTGATGGCGATCCACGATAAAACACCGCGGGTCTGGTCATCCAACGACCTGGCGCTGCTGATGGAAGTCACGGAGCGGTCCTGGGCTCACATCGAGCGCGCCCGTGCCGATGCTGCCGTGCGCGAAGGCCTGGCGGCCCTGGCCGAATTGAATGCGACGCTGGAAGAGCGGGTCGAGGAACGCACTACGCGCTTGAAACAGACCGAAGCGGCACTGCGCCAGTCGCAAAAACTCGAAGCCATCGGCCAGCTCACCGGTGGCGTGGCTCATGACTTCAATAACCTGCTGACGATTATCCGTTCTTCGGTGGACTTCCTGCGCATGCCCAACTTGTCCGAAGAGCGCCGGCAACGCTACATGACGGCGGTGTCCGAAACCGTGGATCGCGCCTCCAAGTTGACCAGCCAGTTGCTCGCGTTTGCCCGGCGCCAGCCGTTGAAGCCCGAGGTTATCGATGTGGGCAAACAAGTGCAGAGCCTGGGGGACATGCTGCAAACCGTTACCGGGGCACGGATCCAGGTCAACGTCGAGTTGTGCGATCGACCCTGTTACATCCGCGCGGATCTGAGCCAGTTCGAGACAGCGCTGATCAACATGGCCCTCAACGCCCGGGATGCGATGAATGGTCAGGGCACGCTGTGGCTTCGGGTCAGTTGCGGCGGTGGCATGCCGCCGATCCGTGGTCATGCCGGGGCCGGGCAATCCTTTGCCGCCATAGCCTTGGCTGACACCGGTACCGGTATTGACCCGCAAGTGCTTGAGCACATCTTCGAACCCTTCTTCACTACCAAGGAAGTGGGCAAGGGCACGGGGCTGGGCTTGTCCCAGGTGTTCGGCTTTGCCAAGCAGTCCGGTGGCAACGTCGATGTTTCGACCGTGGTGGGCGAGGGAACGGTGTTCACGTTGTACCTCCCGGAAGTGGCGCCCGAGAAAAACCACGAGCCGGTCAGGGAAGAGGTCACGCACCTGGTGCTGGAAAAGGGCAAGCGCCGGGTGTTGATCGTGGAAGACAACCTGGAGGTGGGGCGTTTTGCCAACCAGATCCTCCAGGACCTGGGCTACGAAACGGCCTGGGCGACCAACGCCGAAGAAGCGCTGGAAATGGTCGGGCCGGACGCGATGGCCTTCGACGCGGTATTTTCTGACGTGGTGATGCCAGGCATCAGCGGTATCGCCCTGGCCCGGGAACTGCACCAGCGTCGCCCGGATCTACCGGTGGTGCTCACTTCCGGCTACAGCGAAGAGCTGGCCCACAGGGGGCATGAGGGCTTTGAGTTCTTGTCCAAACCCTATTCAGCCGATCAGGTTTCCCGGGTTTTGAACCGGACGATGCTGGGCACTGAATGAGTGTTTCCTTTTTGAAACAGTGAGTTCCATTCGTCGGCGAAGGGTGTTGTGGAATCAACAGTCTGTTGATGACCAACTAGTCTCATTGTCGTGAAGGTCGATATTGTCAGGCAACCGTTTGTTGTCGGTATGGACCTCAATGAAAGGGGAAAGGCAATGGGAACACCATACAGCGAGGAGCACGGAGCCGCTTATCCGATCAATGAAGGGTTGCAATGTGGCCAGTCGACCTACCATGCAGACTTTGGCGACGAGCCGATCAAGTCCATCAGGACGAAGGTGGCCAAAGTGCAGCGAGGGGAGAAGGCCAAGTTTTTACCCAGGGTTCCGGTCAAGAAGTGACGGGAATCGTGGTAGGGGAGCTTGCTCCCACCGGGCTGCATGGCAGCCCTTTTTTATGGGCGCTTGGCGTTGGTGCGCCAGCCCGGTCAAGCGGGAGCAAGCTCCCTTGCCACGGGGAATATTTCGGTTTCTAGATAAATATTTTTCATCTTTTCTCAACTGGCGGTTTCTTTCACGTTTCTTTCACAAGCAGGTACGTACTCTCAGCTCATCCGTTAGAAAGCAGTACCTGCCCGTTTCCCCAGCGGGCTTTTTTTTGCCTGTCATAAAATAATCCGCCGTTTCGTTGTCCAACCGTCATGGCTGACGCTGTTTGGCGTACACTCGCGCCCGCGCGCACTGGCCATTTCTCCCCGATGCGGCATTCTTGAGGTTTCTATCATGCGTTTGACTTTGTCCACCTTGGTACTGGGGTTGGTAGTTGCCCAGGGCGCGATGGCTGCCGGCGACGGTACCGCTGCAGTCGGCGGCGGTCTGGGCGGTGTGTTGGGCAACGTGGTCGGCCAGCAAATGGGCGGCAGCACAGGCGCCGCGATCGGCGCGGGCGTCGGCGGCGCAGCCGGCAGCGCCGTGGGCGCGCGCAAGGGCAGCCGCACCGAAGCCGCCATCGGCGGTGGCCTGGGTTCGGCCGGTGGCTCGATCGTCGGTAACCGTCTGGGCGGCTCCACCGGCTCCACCATCGGTGCTGGCGTCGGCGGCGCAGCGGGCGGCGCGTTGGGCAGCAACCTGTCCAATGACAACCACGGTCACTCCGGTGGTAAGAAGCACAAGCATAAGCCCAAGAGAAATCATCGTTAAGCGGATGCTTGGATGAATGGACTCGGCCTTGTGCCGTAATGCTGTTCACTTAGAAAAAACGGCGCTTCTTTCAGAAATGGGAAGCGCCGTTTTTTTGCTTTTTTTATTGACGGAGCGTCGAGCTCAAGAGCCCAAAGCAAGAGCAGCAGACAGCTCCAGCCGCTGTGCAACAGCACCACCGCCATCGCGAGCAAGCTCGCTCCCACACAGTTTTTTGATCGTTTATAAGATCAGTGTCCACCGACGATCCCTGTGGGAGCCGAGCTTGCTCGCGATGGCGGTGGGTCAGCTTGCATCAGTATTGGATGTGCCGCCGTCTTCGCGAGCAAGCCCGCTCCCACAATCGGATCGGGGGTATAACCGGAGAGCCAGGTCGGCTGTCAGGCCGCCTCGCGAGCAAGCTTTGCTCCCACAGGTCCAGCTCAAACAAGTCTGATGGGTGTACACCCCCCCGCAAGAACCAGGTCGGCTATCAGGCCGCCTCGCGGTGGACGTTGATCTCGGCGCCCCGTTAACCACGATGGCCGAACGCAGGCATTGTGGAGTGGGCATCCCGGCATGGATGCCGGGATAGCCGCGCTGGGGCCATGGATGGCCCTTCGCGACGGGCCCACGGAGCAATGCCTGCGTTCGGGCACACCGAGCCTAGGCGAGGTGCCAAGTGGTGGGGCAGAAGCGTTTTGGTTACTTTTGCCTGGGCCGGCATTCCGGCTTCTCAAAAGTGACCCGCCGTCAGGGCGGAACCATAAGCAGCCGTTACCCAAAAAACGGATATACAC
Source organism: Pseudomonas beijingensis (assembly GCF_030687295.1). Taxonomy (NCBI): domain Bacteria; kingdom Pseudomonadati; phylum Pseudomonadota; class Gammaproteobacteria; order Pseudomonadales; family Pseudomonadaceae; genus Pseudomonas; species Pseudomonas beijingensis. The sequence goes on from NZ_CP117425.1 coordinate 1,082,051, forward strand.
ACCAATCCTCAGGAACGATTGCCACCCCCCCACCTCAAATTCATACATCCATCAGCAATCGCGAGGTGCGCCATGACACCGGAAACCGAAGGCAAGGAAGAAAAAGGCCCAACGGGCGTTCCCTTCATCAATGATCCGGGCCTCAACGACCCAGGCAATGAAGACCCCGGTTCCCTGATGGACGACGCCCAGGTGCCTTTGCTCGACGACGAAGAACGCTGAACTTGAGGACGAATCCTACAAGTGAAGTCGCTCAAACGGATCGCCCGCGTTCTTTAAGCTGCAGGACAGGTGCATGCACCTGCCAGGAGATTGTATGACTGCCGATTCCCCCGTTCCCAATGACGAAGAAACCCCGGAATACCCGCTGCCATCGCCCACCAACCCGCTGAGCCGCGACCAGCTCCCACCCGATGACGAAGCGGGCGTCGAGCAGGTGCCCAGCGACGACGAGGATGTCGAAGCGACCCCGGATGATCCGGACATCGCCGGTGACGACGCCTCCGGCACGCCGAGCTGATCGGCAGGCCCGCCTGTCGATCCAGTGGCACCATCGGCCCGCCACGCCTGCCAGACATCAGGTAAGTACCTTGAAAAGGAGACTCACCATGATGAAGTCCAACATGACAGCGCTGACACTCGCCGGGATTCTTTCCGTCAGTTCGTTGGCCGCTTTCGCACAGTCTTCGAGCAGCACGCCGCCTGTGGACAAGGGCGGGATGCCGCCTTCCTCGGAAATGGAAGCCGGCTCCAAGTCCGGTGCCAGCGGTAACGCCTTGCCTCCGGGCTCCGTGGGGGGCGGCAATGGTGGCGATGCCAGCGGCAGCAGCACCAGCCCCGGCACGGGCAGCGGTTCGATGAGTGGCGGCAGCACGATGGGCGGCGCCGACGCAGGCGGTGGGACCAACGGCGGAACCGGTACCAGCGACAGTGGTGGCAGTTCGGGCGGCAGTGGCTCGGGGTCGGGCGGCTCCGGTCAGTAACCTTTCATCCGACACGATCCGCTTTTGTGGCGAGGGAGCTTGCTCCCGCTGGGTTGCGCAGCGACCCCAAGATCCAACGGCCGCTACGCAGCCGAGCGGGAGCAAGCTCCCTCGCCACGGACCCCATTCACCGATTTCCCATTGCCGGTTCCAAGCCCCCTTCGTTATCCTGCTGAATCCTTTAAGGCGAACACGCCGCCCTGGCCGCACCTGAGCCATCCCTGGAATGTTGTGTTGATAACGGATCAGATGCGATGAATGCACCGCTGAAAGAGTTTGGCCCGATCAAGGCTGTGATTTTCGACATGGATGGGCTGTTGCTGGACACCGAGGGGATCTACACCGAGGTCACCTCCATCATCGCCGAGCGCTACGGGCGCACGTTCGACTGGAGCGTCAAGCAGAACATCATCGGGCGCGGGGCCACGGACCTGGCCAATTACGTCGTCCAGGCACTGGAGTTGCCGATCACCCCCCAGGAATTCCTGGTCATCCGCGAGCCCTTGATGCGCGAGCGTTTTCCTCACGCCCTGGGCATGCCCGGCGCCGAGGAACTGGTGCGGCATCTCAAGGCCCATAACATTCCGATTGCCGTGGGGACCAGTTCGTCGAGCCCCACGTTCGCGCTGAAAACCACGTTGCACCGGGACTGGTTCGCGCTGTTCGATTGCATCGTGACGGCGGACGACCCAGAGGTCGGTGCGGCAAAACCGGCGCCGGATATCTTCCTCACCGCCGCCCGGCGCCTGGGTGTCGAGCCGCGCGACTGCCTGGTGTTCGAGGACTCTCCGTTCGGTGTGACGGCCGCGAAAGCCGCCGGCATGACCGCCATTGCCATTCCGGACTCGGCCATGGCGGACGAAAAATATGCCCATGCCGATGGGATCATTCGCTCCTTGAAGATGTTTCAGCCAAGCCTTTGCGGTTTGCCGGAACTGGAGTGGGCCTGATAGGAAAGGGCTGCTGCGCAGCCCAGCGGGAGCAAGCTCCCTCGCCACATGGTTAGCCCGGATCAGGCACCAAAACCACCGTCGATGGTCAGGCTGGCACCGGTGATGTAGCCGGCTTCCGGTCCTGCCAGGTAAGCCACGAAACTAGCGATTTCATCGACGTTGCCGTAGCGCCCGATGGCCATCAGCGACATCAGGCTGGAGGCGAAGTCGCTGTCGGCCGGGTTCATGTCGGTGTCCACCGGGCCGGGCTGCACATTGTTGACGGTGATGCCGCGCGGGCCGAGGTCACGGGCCAGGCCTTTGGTCAGGCCCACCAGCGCGGATTTGCTCATGGCGTACGTGGCACCTCCGACGAAGGGCATGCGGTCGGCGTTGGTGCTGCCGATATTGATGACGCGTCCGCCTTCGGTCATGTGCCGCGCGGCCGCCTGGGTGGCGACGAACACGCTGCGCACGTTGACGGCCAGGGTCTGGTCGAAATCTTCGAGTTTGAATTCATCCAGCGGCCCCATGGCCAGCACGCCGGCGTTATTGACCAGAATGTCCAACCGGCCAAAAGCCTCGACGGTGGCGGCGACGGCGTTACGGACGGCCTCGGCGTCGGCGCTGTCGGCCTTGATTGCCAGGGCCTTGCCGCCGGCGGCGATGATGCTGTTCTGCAATTCTTCGGATTTTGCGCCAGAGCTGACGTAGGTGAAGGCCACGGCGGTGCCTTCTGCGGCAAGGCGTTTGACGATGGCGGCGCCGATGCCGCGAGAACCGCCCTGGATCAAGGCGACTTTGCCGTTCAGTGCTTGGGTACTCATGATGTTCTCCAAAAAGTGCCGGGGCGAGGTGCCGCGGTGATGGAGCGAGTATCAAGAAGACGTCATGGGCTGTGTAGACCGCCATTGCTATAGTCTGTCTAAACCAAAAGTTTAGAGTGAGGCCCATGGAGACCTTTAACAGTATCGAATGCTTTGTGCGCAGCGCCGAAGTCGGCAGCTTTGCCGAGGCGGCGCGACGTTTGAGCGTGACCCCGGCGGCGGTGGGTAAAAGCGTCGCCAAGCTGGAGGCGCGCATGGGGGTACGCCTGTTCCAGCGCAGCACCCGCAGCTTGAGGCTGACCGAAGCCGGCCAGTTGTTCTTGAGGGAGGTCGGCAGCAGCTTCAACACCATCCAGAACGCCGTCGCCAACTTGGCCAGCGCCGGCGGGCAACCGGCGGGGACCCTGAAGGTGAGCATGGGCACGGCGTTCGGCCGATTGTATGTCGTGCCGTTACTGGGGGAGTTCTTGCGGCGCTACCCGGCGATCAACCCGGACTGGCACTTCGATAACCGCCAGGTGGACCTGATCGGCCAGGGCTTCGATGCCGCCATCGGCGGCGGCTTCGAGTTGCCCCAGGGCGTGGTGGCGCGCAAGTTGGCGGTGGCCCATCGGGTGCTGGTTGCCTCAACGGACTATCTGCAAACCCATGCTGCGTTGGTGGAGCCGGAGGATCTGGCGCAGCACCAGGGCATCCTGATTCGTTCGCCACAAACCGGGCGGGTGCGTTCCTGGCAATTGACCAGCCGTACCCAGCAACACAGCCCGCTCATGCTCAAGACGCGCATGACCATGAGCGACTCGGAAGCCGACTGCGCGGCCGCGGCCCAGGGGCTAGGCATCGGCCTGGTGAGCATGCCGGTGGCCGTGCCCTACCTGGAGTCCGGCGCGTTGCAACGGGTGCTGCCGGACTGGTACGTCGACGATGGCAACATCTCCATCTACTACGCCGAACACAAATTGCTGCCGGGCAAGACCCGGGCGTTCGTGGATTTCATCATCGAGCAGTTTGCCGAGCAGGGGCTGGCGCAGCGGTTCAGTGCGGTTTGAGTTGGGCTCTGGACCGAGTGGCCTCAATCGCGAGCAAGCTCGCTCCCACAGGGTTGGTGGTGTTCACAAAACGGCTGATCACCACCCATCAACTGTGGGAGCGAGCTTGCTCGCGATTGAGGGCACCTCGGTCTAAACCTGTGAGCTCACCGCCCAAACCGCCCCGGCCAGCCAATGATGGTCTTGGGCCGAGGCGTGGCGTAGGTGCGCACTTTCGACGTCGACAACCCCAGCCGCACCAGCGACTCGGCAATGGTCACCGCCGCCGTCACGCCATCCACCACCGGCACCCCGGTGCGCTGGCGGATCTGCTCATCGAGCCCGGCCATGCCGCCGCAGCCCAGGCAGATCACTTCGGCCTTGTCCTGGCTGACCGCCAACTCGGCCTGCTGCACGATGGCTTCAATTGCCCGTTGCGGGTCTTGCTCCAGTTCCAGCACCGCCAGGCCACTGGCCCGTACCGAGGCGCAGCGGTCGAACAGGCCGGACAGCTTGAGTCGGTCTTCGATCAGCGGCACGGTACGGTCCAGGGTGGTGACCACTGAATAAGCGTGACCAAGGAACATCGCGGTGCTGGCGCCGGCATCGGTAATGTCCACCACCGGCACGTTCAACAGTTCTTGCAGACCTTCGCGGCCATGTTCTCCGTAGCCGGCCTGGATCACCGCGTCGAACGGCTGGTCGTAGGACATCACCCGGTCCATCACCGCTATGGCCGCCAGGTAGCTTTCAAAATTGCCCTCGATGGAATCGGCACCGAAATGCGGCGTGAGCCCGACGATCTCGGTGCCCGGCGCGGCGACGGCCTGAGCTTGTCGGGCGATGGCCTGAGTGATGGATTCGGTGGTGTTGACGTTGACCACGAGAATGCGCATGAGCTGTCCTCCTTTACACATAAAAGTAAGCGGCCCGAACCTGGCGGGCCGTTTGAGCAATCAATGATGGACGTTATCCACAGCGATGGATTCGCCGCTGACGTCCTCGTAATACGGCTGGCGCTTGGCGATGATCAGGTACAGCAACCCTGCAATCGAAGCGCCAATCAGCCAGGAAAACGGTGAAACGGCCTCAAAACCGGGCACCAGGGCCAGGATGATCGCGATCAGCGCCGCCGGAATGAACGCCGCCACCGCACGCAGGTTGACCCCGTTGTTGTAGAAATACGCACCGTTTGGGTCCTCGCTGTACAGTTGCGGCACGTTGATGCGGTCTTTTCGCAGCAGCCAATAGTCGACCATGATCACCCCGTACAGCGGCCCGAGCAGGGCGCCGAGGCCGGACAGGAAATACACGATCACCAGTGGGCTGTTGTAGAGGTTCCACGGCAGGATCAGCACGGCAATGGCGGCGCTGATCAGCCCTGCGCGGCGGAACGTCAGGTACTTGGGCGCCAGATTACTGAGCACGAACGCCGGGGCGACGAAGTTGGCCATGATGTTCACCGCCACCGTGACGATCAGGAAGGCCAGGCAGCCGAGCACGAGGAAGAAAGTGTTGGGGATCGAGGCAATGACCTGGGTCGGGCTTTCGATGATTTGCCCATTGATCTGGAACTGTGCACCGCAGAGCAGGATGGTGATCCCGGCAAACATCAGGATGTTCACCGGCAGGCCCCAGAAATTGCCGACGATGATGGTCCGGCGGCACGGTGAGGAGCGGGCGAAGTCGCAGAAATTGAGGATCAAGGTGCCGTAGATCGACAGCCACAGCGCGCCGCCGGCAAAGATATTGCGCCACATTTCGCCACCGGTCAGCGGCTCGCGAATCGACCAGGCAATGGTGGCGCCGGCCTGGGTGTACATCCAACCGGCCAGGGCCGCAACGGTCACCAGGATCACCGGGCCGGCAAAGCCTTCATAACGGCGCACCATCTCCATGCCGTAGGCCAGGATCACCAGTTGCACGAACCAGATCGCCACGAAGCACACCCAGCCCAGGCTCGACAGGCCGAGGATCGAGTCGCGGTCGTAGTCGGCGAAGCCCGGGTGGATCGCCACCAGCAAGACGCGGAACACCACCGAGGCCAGGTAGGTCTGGATCCCGAACCAGGCAATGGCGATGACCGCCCTGATCAAGGCCGGAATCTGCGCGCCGTGGATCCCGAAGCTGATCCGGCTGATCACCGGGAACGGCACCCCGGTTTTCTGGCCCATGTAGCCTGACAGGTTCATGAAGCCGTACACCAGTGCCGCGCCTATGCCTAAGGACAGCAGGATCTGCCAGCCACCCAAGCCCAGGGCATAGAGGCCAATGGCGAAGGAATAGTTGGCGATGTTGTGCACGTCATTGGTCCACAGGGCAAAGATGCTGTAGCGACCCCAGCGGCGACCTTCGGCCTTGGTCGGCGCCAGATCCTTGTTGTGCAGCCTCGGGCTCAAGGCCAGGGACGCTGCGCTGTTGTCATCGAGGGCAGGGGTGGAGGAGGGCAGATCCAGCGCGATGTTGTTGGAGAGACTTGTACGCATTCCGGCAGGCTCCTGATTCTCGGCGCAGCGATGACTGTGCATGAGCGCGGGGCTCGACAAATCTTCGTCGCGGCGGGCGAGCATCATTGGTTACGGGGCATCTGCAGCCTGTACGGGATAGGGCGCTTCAGGCTTGCGGATCTAAAGTGTGTGTATGTTTTATAAATGTTGTATACAAAACACTTGTCGACTCAAGCCAGATTTATGCCACTTACGGATCTATCCGTTATGGAAATAATTTCGTTTTGTTATGTTGGATTAATAACTAACTGAAATACGGCGATTTAAAATTGACCGTTTAAACAGGTATTTATTTTTCGGCGAACGCTAGGGGACGTAGAAGGACAGGCGAAGCGGGAAGGTCGGTGTAACCTTTCGGGGCAGTGACAAGATAAGTGCACACAAAAATGCCACTTGTGGTGACATTTTTGTGTACAGGGTAGGGCGGACGCTTAGACGGTCTTGGATTTGGCGATGATGTTCCCGGCGTGCAGCCCGCATTCTTTCTGCGTGGCTTCTTCCCACCACCAGCGGCCTTCGCGCTCGTGCTGGTTCGGCAGCACCGGGCGGGTGCAGGGCTCGCAGCCGATGCTGATGAAGCCGCGCTCATGCAGGCTGTTGTAAGGCAGCTCGAGCATGCGGATATAACCCCAGACTTCCTCACTGGTCATCTGTGACAGCGGGTTGAACTTGTACAGGGTGCGTTCGGGGGTGGAGAACGCCGTGTCGATTTCCAGCACCGCCACCTGGCTGCGGGTGCCGGGGCTCTGGTCGCGGCGCTGGCCGGTGGCCCAGGCGCGGACATCGGTCAGTTTGCGCCGCAGCGGCTCGATCTTGCGGATGCCGCAGCACTCGCCGTGACCGTCCTTGTAGAAGCTGAACAGGCCTTTTTCTTTCACGAAAGGTTCAAGTTTCGTGTAGTCCGGCGACACCAGTTCGATGTCGATCTTGTAGTGCTCGCGCACTTGATCGATGAAGCGATAGGTCTCCGGGTGCAGGCGACCGGTGTCGAGGCTGAACACCTTGACGTTTTTGTTCAGTTTCCAGGCCATGTCCACCAGCACCACGTCTTCGGCGCCGCTGAAAGATATCCACAGCTCGTCGCCGAATTCGGCGAAGGCCAGCTTGAGGATGTCCTGCGGGGACTTGTTGGCATAGGTCGTGGCGAGTTCCACGACGTCAAACGATGGGCTCATCAGGGCGGTTTCCTACAGGTCGGTGGCGCTGGGCGCTCTATATGGGGCTGATGGTAACAAAAGCTGTCGGGGCTGGCGCGTTCCTGTGCGTTGCGCGGGCTTCGACGAATGGCTAGAGTCGGCAAGCCTTTATTCGCTCAACCGATAAACATCAGAAAAAATGGGAGTGTCTTGTGGAAATTGCCTGTCTCGACCTGGAAGGTGTGCTGGTCCCGGAGATCTGGATCGCCTTCGCTGAAAAAACCGGGATTGACTCCCTCAGGGCAACCACTCGGGACATTCCCGACTACGACGTGCTGATGAAGCAACGGTTGCGCATTCTCGACGAGCATGGCCTCAAGCTCTCCGACATCCAGGAAGTCATCGCCACCCTCAAGCCGCTGGACGGCGCCATCGAATTCGTCGACTGGCTGCGCGAGCGCTTCCAGGTGGTGATTCTTTCCGACACGTTCTACGAATTTTCCCAACCGTTGATGCGCCAGCTGGGTTTTCCGACCTTGCTCTGCCATCGTTTGATTACCGATGACAGCGGGCGGGTGACCGGCTACCAGTTGCGTCAGAAAGATCCCAAGCGCCAGTCGGTCCTGGCTTTCAAGAGCCTGTACTACCGAGTGATTGCGGCGGGGGATTCCTACAACGACACGACGATGCTGGGCGAAGCCGACGCCGGGATTCTGTTCCATGCGCCGGAGAACGTGATCCGCGAATTCCCGCAATTCCCGGCGGTGCACACGTTTGCCGAGTTGAAGCAGGAATTCCTCAAGGCCTCGAACCGCAACCTCAGCCTGTAAAACTGTCGCACACCTGTGGGAGCGAGCTTGCTCGCGATAGCGGTGTGTCTACTGGCCTTGAGTCGACTGACACACTGTCATCGCGGGCAAGCCTTGCTCCCACAGGATCTCTATCAGGCACCTTTTTGTGAACAGATAACCTGTGGGAGCAAGGCTTGCCCGCGATGCTTTTAGAGGTTCTGCAAGGTCTCAAGCAACACCCGAACCTTGGTAATCGACTCCTGATACTCCGCCTGCCAGTCCGAGTCCGCGACAATCCCGCCGCCGCCCCAGCAACACACCTGCCCATCCTTGACCAGCAAACTGCGGATGGCGATGGAGCTGTCCATTTCCCCGCGCACGTCCAGGTACAGCAACGAGCCGCAATACAGCCCGCGCCGGGTTGGTTCGAGTTCGTCGATGATCTGCATGGCGCGGATTTTCGGCGCGCCGGTGATCGAACCGCCAGGGAAGCTGCCAGCGATCAGGTCCAGGGCGTCCTTACCCACAGCCAGTTCGCCGGTCACGCTGCTGACCAGGTGATGCACATTCGGGTAGCTTTCCAGGCTGAACAACTCCGGCACCCGCACCGAGCCGATGCGGCAGGTGCGGCCCAGGTCGTTGCGCAACAGGTCGACGATCATCAGGTTTTCCGCCCGGTCCTTGGGGCTGGCCAGCAGCTCGGCGGCATGGGCCGCGTCTTCTTCGGGCGTTGTGCCACGGGGACGGGTGCCCTTGATCGGTCGGGTTTCCACCTGGCCTTCGTTGACTTTGACGAAGCGCTCGGGGGACAGGCTCAGCACCGCGCCACCCTCCGGCAGGCTCTGGAAGCCGGAAAACGGCGTCGGGCAGGCCGCCCGCAACGCCTGGTAAGCGGCCCAGGCATCACCCTGGCAAGGCGCGCGGAAGCGTTGGGCAAAGTTGACCTGATAGCAGTCACCGGCCTGGATGTACGCCTGGATACGTTCGAACGCCTGTCGATAGGCCTCCGCGCTTAGGTCCGGCGTCATCGGCCCTTCAAGGCTGAACGGCGAAACGGGCGCGGTGGTCGGCTGGCTGAACAGCGCGATCAGGCGCTGGCGTTCGCCTTCGGCACAATGGGGGTGGAACACCAGTTGGCTGGTGCCCGCCTGGTGATCGCTGACCAAAGCCCAGTCGTACACGCCAAAACGCGCGTCGGGCAGTTGCAGGTCGTCCTGGGCGTGGGACGGCAGGGTTTCGAGGTGTCGGCCAAAGTCGTAGCTCAAGTAGCCGATCAGCCCGCCGGCGAAGGGCAATTGCACCGTGGACGGCAGTTCCGCGTCGCCCAGTTGTGTCAGCTGAGTGCGCAGGCGTTGCAGGAAATCGCTGCCGCTCTCGTCCGGCAACACCGCCATCTGTGCCAGCGGCCAGGCGCTGAGCAGGTCGTAACGCCCGCGCTCGGCACTCGGCCGGCCACTGTCGAGCAGCACGCTGCCCGGGGCATGACGGATCGCCGCGAAATACTCGGCGGGGTTGGTGCGGTAGGGCAGCGGATGTACGGAGCAGGTTGGCATGGGCGGGGCGGATCAGCCGTTCAGGCGGGGGGGCGATTGTAATCCCCTGTGGGATTTGCTCCTAGAGGGGTGTCGGAGATGAGTAAGTACGGGGCCATCTAAAGTAATTTGGCTGTGAACACCTTGTGTGGCGAGGGGATTTATCCCCGCTGGGTTGCGAAGCAACCCTAAAGCCTACCACCTCGGCGTATCAGGCTGACTGCATGAGGCCTGTTTGGGGTTGCTGCGCAACCCAGCGGGGATAAATCCCCTCGCCACAGGTGTTGTGGTAGGCAGGTTTAGACCCTCAACCCTCAACCGGCGGAATATGCCCAAACAACTCCTGGGCAAACGCCACACGCTCTTCTGCGGTTTCGATAACGCCCCGGGCCTGGAGTTCTTCCAGGCGGGCTTCCACCGCGTGGGTGCGCAGGGTCAGGCCGCAGTCGTTGGCGATCTGGATGTTCAGGCCCGGCCGGGCATTCAGTTCCAGGATCAACGGCCCTTTTTCCTGGTCCAGCACCATGTCGACGCCGATGTAGCCCAGCCCGCACAGTTCATAGCAACCGGCGGCCAGTTTCATGAAACCGTCCCAGTAGGGCAGTTGCACGCCGTCCACCGCGTTGGTGGTGTCGGGGTGTTTGGTGATGATGTTGTTCAGCCAGGTGCCGCGCAGGGTCAGGCCCGTGGCGAGGTCGACGCCCACGCCGATGGCGCCCTGGTGCAGGTTGGCCTTGCCGCCGGACTGGCGGGTCGGCAAGCGCAGCATGGCCATCACCGGATAGCCCATCAGCACGATGATGCGGATGTCCGGCACGCCTTCGTAGCTGATGCTCTTGAAGATCTGGTCCGGCGTCACGCGGTACTCGATCAGCGCCCGGTCACGGTGCCCGCCCAGGGAATACAGGCCAGTGAGGATGCTGGAGACATGGTGCTCGATCTCCTCATGGCTGATGATTTTGCCAGACACCGTGCGATAGCGGCCTTCGAAGCGGTCGGCGATGACGATGATGCCGTCACCGCCCGCGCCCTGGGCTGGCTTGATCACGAAGTCGGTGCGCCCGCCGATGATCTCGTCGAGCTTGTCGATTTCCTTCTCGGTGGAGATCACCCCGTACAGTTCCGGCACATGGATGCCGGCGGCGACCGCCCGTTCCTTGGTGATGATCTTGTCATCGACGATGGGATACAGGCTGCGCTTGTTGTACTTGAGCACGTAGTCGGCATTACGCCGGTTGATGCCCATGATGCCCCGGGCTTCCAGGGCCTTCCAGGTCTTCCAGAAGCCGAACATCAGGAGTCTGCCTTGAGGAAGGCCTTGAACCGCACCAGCTCGGTCAGGCGGTAGCCGCGATAACGCCCCATGGCCAGCATGAAGCCCACCAGGATCAGCAGGATCGCCGGGAAGGTGAACACGAAGTACACCAGCTCCGGCACGCTCATGATCAGGTGCGCCAGGGACGCGGCGAACAGGGTGCCGATGGCGACTTTCATCGCGTGGCCGGCGCCGCGTTCTTCCCAGGTGATGGACAGGCGTTCGATGGTCATGGTCAGGATCACCATCGGGAACAACGCCACCGACAAGCCGCGCTCCAGGCCCAGCTTATGGCTGAACAGGCTGATGGCGGCGATCAGCACCACCACGAACGTCAGCACCACCGAGAGTCTTGGCAGCATCTGCAGCTTGAGGTGCTCCAGGTACGAACGCAGCGACAGGCCCAGCGTGGTGATTACCGTGAACAGAATAATGCCGAAGCCCAGCTGGGTTTCACGGAAGGCCAAAGCGATCAGCACCGGGGTGAAGGTCCCGAGGGTTTGCAAGCCGATCAGGTTGCGCAGTATCAGGATCACCAGCACGCCGATCGGGATCATCACCATGATCATGAACGTCTGTTGGGTCTGCAGCGGCAGGCCATAGAGCGAGTATTCGAGGAAGTTGGCGTCGGTGTTCTCGTCCGTCAGCTTGGCCAGGCGAATGGCGTTCATTTCGCTGTTGTTCATGCTGAAGGTGACGGTGGCTTTTTTGCCGCCATCGACGGTGATCAGGTTTTCATCGCCGGTCCACCACAGCAGACGGTCGGTGGGCAGACCCTGTTCGCCGGAGTCCGGGTTGAAATACAGCCAGTCGGTGCCGTTGAAACTGCGCAGCCACAGCTCAGGTGTCTGCGGCTGGTCGGCCACCAGGCGAATGGTGTGGACCTTCTCTACCGGCACGTGGGCGATGGACAGCACCAATTCGACGATGCGCGCCTTGTTGGCCGAAGAAGGATCGCCAGCCAGCAACAGCTTGACGTTGTCGTCGTTGAGGTTGTTGACCCGTTTGATCGCTTCGCTGATGAACGTCTCGACGTCGGCCGAGTGCTGGCGGATCGGCGCGAGCAGGGGCTTCGGCGGCCAGTTTCTCCGGGCCTTCGACGGCGATGCTGTCGCGGAAGGTCGGGCCCTTGACCTTGGTTTTCTCGGCGCTGTAGCGCTTGGTCAGCACCAGGCGGTAATAAAGGGTCTGGTTACCCTTGGCGCGACGGGCCGACCACGTCACCTTGCGGTTACCGTCGACCCGGTTCACCGCCACGCCGTAATTATTGGAAATGAAGCTCTCGTTGAGGCTCACGTAGTCGCGGCTCAGGGGCGGCACGAACATCTGGATCTTGACCGGATCCTTGGCGTTGGGCACGAATTCGACCTTGGCGTCGATGTTCCACACAGGTCGTCGGTGGCGTCTTCGGTGACCGGGATGCCGAGCACGAAAATCTGATAGGCCGTTACCGACAGGCCCAGCACCACCAGGATGGCGATCAGCATTTTCAGATGGAGGGTAAGGGAGCGCATTGGAATTACTCTGCGGTTTGAGCGGCATTGGCGCAGGCGGGTTTGCCGGCAGCGTATTTAAGACTGGGGTCGACCAGCGCGTCGAAGCGCTTGAGCGCCTCGGAACCGATCAGCAACGGGTATTGGAAGGCGCTGCGGTCGGTCAGGTTCACTTCGATGCTGCGCAGGGCCGAGCCCATGCAGATATCCAGTTCGATGACCGGCCGGGCCGTGTATTTCTTGCCTTCTTCCGGGTCGTAGTCACCGGCGCGGCGCTTGATCTTGCTGACCCTGGCCAGCGGACGTTCGATGGGGTGCGAGTGGGCCGCGTCGATTGCCAGGTAAAAACGCACCCAGGATTCGCCATCGCGCTTGAAGCGCTTGATGTCCCGGGCGCTGAGGGACGCGGTCTTGGCGCCGGTGTCGAGCTTGGCGGCGACCTCCAGGTCGATGCCTTGCAGGGCGGCGTACTCGTTGAGGCCGTACACGGTTTTTTCACCCGCCACGGCAAGCCCCGGCAGGCACATGAAATAGAAAGCAGCAGATAAGGGCTTGAGTGTCATAGATCCTGGTGCGCAGCGTTCCGTTTATCGGTTCAGGCCCTGGCATTACTGCACAAGCTCCCTAGGCAGCCTTTCTCTATAAAAGGAGAGCGGCGAATAACCGCGGCATTCTAGCACGGTGGTTTTCTGACGCCACCGCTGGCCCGAGGCTACGATCTCTTCATGCAACGGGGTTATCGACAAGGCGTTTATTAGACGATTGTCGACAATGTTGATTTTTGTTTTGACGTTAAGGGTGCTATTGGTTAGTTTTTGCCATATTGATTTTCAAGGTGTCGACAATATGCTTGATCAGCTCGAAACCCCGGTGATGGCCCAAGACGACTCGGAGACCCTGTCCGAGAACGTCTTCCGGCGTATCCAGGCCGCCATCGTCAAGGGTGAGATCGCCCCCGGCAGCAAGATCTCCGAGCCCGAGCTGGCGCGCACCTACGGCATCAGCCGCGGGCCGCTGCGCGAGGCCATTCACCGCCTGGAAGGCCAGCGCCTGCTGGTACGCGTGCCCCACGTGGGTGCCCGGGTGGTGTCGCTGAGCCACGCCGAGCTGCTGGAACTCTACGAAATCCGTGAATCCCTCGAAGGCATGGCCTGCCGCCTGGCGGCCGAACGCATGACCCTGGAAGAAATCGACGAACTGCGCCGGGTGCTGGAAACCCACGAGCGCGATGCGGCGTTCCAGGCCGGTGTCGGTTATTACCAGCAGGAAGGCGATTTCGACTTTCACTACCGGATCATCCAGGGCAGCGGTAACCGCACCCTGACGCAAATGTTGTGCGGCGAGCTGTATCAACTGGTGCGCATGTACCGCATCCAGTTTTCCACCACGCCCAACCGTCCGCGCCAGGCCTTTGCCGAGCACCACCGGATTCTAGACGCCATCGCCGACCGTGACGGTGAGCTGGCTGAATTATTGATGCGCCGGCACATCGGCGCCTCCAAACGCAACATCGCGCGTCATTTCCAGGACAGCGCCGCCACTGAACGAGGTGAGTCATGAGTTCCAGCAACAGCACGCCAGGCCAGCGTTTCCGCGATGCGGTCGCCAGCGAACATCCGCTGCAAGTGGTGGGCACGATCAATGCCAACCACGCGCTGCTGGCCAAGCGCGCCGGTTTCAAGGCGATCTATCTGTCGGGTGGCGGCGTGGCGGCCGGTTCCCTCGGCGTGCCGGACCTGGGCATCACCGGCCTGGATGACGTGCTGACCGACGTGCGCCGCATCACCGATGTCTGTGATCTGCCGCTGCTGGTGGACGTGGACACCGGTTTCGGTTCCTCGGCATTCAACGTCGCGCGCACGGTCAAGTCGATGATCAAGTTCGGCGCCGCGGCGATTCATATCGAAGACCAGGTCGGCGCCAAGCGTTGCGGCCATCGTCCGAACAAGGAAATCGTTTCCCAGCAAGAGATGGTCGACCGCATCAAGGCCGCCGTCGATGCCCGTACCGATGACAGTTTCGTGATCATGGCGCGTACCGATGCCCTGGCGGTGGAAGGCTTGGAATCGGCCCTGGACCGCGCCGCTGCGTGCATTGAGGCCGGTGCCGACATGATTTTCCCCGAAGCCATCACCGAGCTTGAAATGTACAAGCTGTTCGCCAGCCGCGTGAAAGCGCCGATCCTGGCCAACATCACCGAATTCGGCGCGACTCCGCTGTACACCACCGAACAGTTGGCCGGTGCCGACGTGTCCCTGGTGCTGTACCCGCTGTCGGCCTTCCGGGCCATGAACAAAGCGGCCGAGAACGTCTACACAGCGATCCGCCGCGACGGCACGCAACAGAATGTCATCGACACCATGCAGACCCGCATGGAGCTTTACGATCGCATCGACTACCACACCTTCGAGCAGAAGCTCGATGCATTGTTCGCGGCGAAAAAATGAACAGATCGCAGCCTCGCTTCGCTCGACAGCTCCTACAGAGTTGGGCCGCGTAGGAGCTGTGTAGGCGCTGTCGAGTGCAACGAGGCTGCGATCTTTTTCCTCCATTCTCTACAAATCTAAAAACTGGAGACAGCAAATGGCCGAAGCAAAAGTACTCAGTGGCGCCGGGCTCCGTGGCCAGGTGGCCGGGCAAACCGCATTGTCCACCGTGGGCCAATCGGGCGCCGGCCTGACCTATCGCGGCTACGACGTCCGCGACCTGGCGGCAGATGCGCAATTTGAAGAAGTAGCCTACCTGCTGCTGTACGGCGAACTGCCGACCCAGGCACAGCTGGACGCCTACACCGGTAAACTGCGCCAACTGCGCGACTTGCCCCAAGCCTTGAAAGAAGTGCTGGAGCGCATTCCCGCCGACGCCCACCCGATGGACGTGATGCGCACCGGCTGCTCGTTCCTGGGCAACCTGGAACCCGAGCAGGATTTCTCCCAGCAACACGACAAGACCGATCGTCTGCTGGCCGCGTTCCCGGCGATCATGTGTTACTGGTATCGCTTCAGCCACCAAGGCCAGCGCATCGAATGCGTGACCGACGAAGTGTCCATCGGCGGTCACTTCCTGCACCTGTTGCACGGCAAGACGCCGAGCGAGCTGCACGTGAAGGTGATGAATGTCTCGCTGATCCTTTACGCCGAGCACGAATTCAACGCCTCGACCTTCACTGCCCGGGTCTGCGCCTCCACGCTGTCGGACCTGTTCTCCTGCATCACCGCCGCCATCGGCTCGTTGCGCGGCCCGTTGCACGGCGGCGCCAACGAAGCGGCGATGGAAATGATCGAGCGCTTCAGCTCACCCCAGGAGGCCATCGAAGGCACCCTCGGCATGCTGGCGCGCAAGGACAAGATCATGGGCTTCGGTCACGCGATCTATAAGGACAACGACCCGCGTAACGAGGTGATCAAGGGCTGGTCGAAAAAACTCGCCGACGAAGTGGGCGACACGGTGCTGTTCCCGGTCTCCGAGGCCATCGACAAGACCATGTGGGAGCAAAAGAAACTGTTCCCCAACGCCGATTTCTACCATGCCTCGGCGTACCACTTCATGGGCATCCCGACCAAGCTGTTCACACCGATCTTCGTCTGCTCGCGCCTGACCGGCTGGGCCGCCCACGTGTTCGAACAACGCGCCAACAACCGCATCATCCGACCGAGCGCCGAATACACCGGCGTCGAACAGCGCAAGTTCGTGCCAATCGAACAACGCTGAGCTGGAGGGTTTTAGCCGCCGGAACTGATTACCCCGAAACCCTGTGGGAGTGAGCTTGCTCGCGATTGCATACTGACATTCAACATTAATGTCGACGGATACACCGCTATCGCGAGCAAGCTCGCTCCCACAGTGGCCGGGGGGGCTTTCAGGCCGGCGCCAACCTTCTGAAACCACCGTGACCCGAGTCCTGACGATGAACACAGAATTTCGCAAACCGCTACCTGGCACTTCGCTGGATTATTTCGACGTTCGCGGCGCAGTGGAGGCCATCCGCCCCGGCGCCTATGACGGCCTGCCGTATACCTCTCGCGTGCTGGCGGAAAACCTGGTGCGGCGCTGCGACCCGGCCACGCTGCGCGAGTCGCTGCTGCAACTGATCGAGCGCAAGCGTGACCTGGACTTCCCATGGTTCCCGGCGCGCGTGGTGTGCCATGACATCCTCGGCCAAACCGCCCTGGTGGACCTGGCCGGCTTGCGCGATGCCATTGCCTTGCAGGGCGGTGATCCGTCGCAGGTCAACCCGGTGGTGCCAACCCAATTGATCGTCGACCATTCCCTGGCGGTGGAAAGCGGTGGTTCCGACCCGCAAGCCTTCGCCAAGAACCGCGCCATCGAAGACCGCCGCAACGAAGACCGCTTTCACTTCATCAACTGGACCAAGAAAGCCTTCAAGAACGTCGACGTGATTCCGCCGGGCAACGGGATCATGCACCAGATCAACCTGGAAAAAATGTCCCCGGTGATCCAGCAGCGTGACGGCGTGGCGTTCCCCGACACCTGCGTTGGCACCGACAGCCACACGCCCCACGTCGATGCCCTGGGCGTGATCGCCATCGGTGTCGGTGGCCTGGAGGCTGAAAGCGTCATGCTCGGTCGCGCCTCGTGGATGCGCCTGCCGGAAATCGTCGGCGTCGAGCTGACCGGCAAGCTGCAACCGGGCATCACCGCCACGGACATGGTCCTGGCGCTGACCGAGTTCCTGCGCAAGCAAAAAGTGGTGGGGGCGTGGCTGGAGTTTTTCGGCGAAGGCGCCAGTGCCCTGACCTTGGGCGACCGTGCGACCATCTCCAACATGGCCCCGGAATACGGCGCCACGGCGGCGATGTTCCATATCGATCAGCAGACGATCGATTACCTGAAGCTCACCGGCCGCGAAGACACCCAGGTGCAGTTGGTGGAAACCTATGCCAAGCACGTGGGCCTGTGGGCCGATAGCCTCAAAAGCGCGCAGTATGAGCGTGGCCTGACCTTCGACCTGTCCTCGGTGGTGCGCAACATGGCCGGCCCGAGCAACCCCCACGCCCGCGTCGCGGTGTCGGATCTGGCCGCCAAAGGCATCTCCGGTCAGTGGGACGATGTGCCCGGGCAAATGCCCGACGGCGCGGTAATCATCGCCGCGATCACCAGTTGCACCAACACCAGCAACCCGCGCAACGTGATCGCCGCTGGCTTGCTGGCGCGCAACGCCAACCGCTTGGGTCTGGCCCGCAAGCCGTGGGTCAAGTCGTCCCTGGCGCCGGGCTCGAAAACCGTGGCGTTGTACCTGGATGAAGCCGGTCTGACGTCCGAACTCGAGAAGCTGGGCTTCGGCGTGGTGGCGTTCGCCTGCACCACCTGCAACGGCATGTCCGGCGCGCTGGACCCGGTGATACAGCAGGAAATCATCGACCGCGACCTGTACGCCACGGCCGTGTTGTCGGGCAATCGCAACTTCGACGGGCGTATCCATCCGTACGCCAAGCAGGCGTTCCTTGCCTCGCCGCCATTGGTGGTCGCTTATGCCATCGCCGGGACCATCCGCTTCGACATCGAGAAAGATGTGCTGGGCGTGGTGGACGGCCGCGAGATTCGCCTCAAGGACATCTGGCCAAGCGACGAAGAAATCGACGCGGTGGTCAAGGCTTCGGTGAAACCGGAGCAGTTCCGCCAGGTGTACATTCCGATGTTCGCCATCCAGGAAGACACCGGGCCGAAAGTGACGCCGCTGTACGACTGGCGCCCACAAAGCACCTACATCCGTCGTCCGCCGTATTGGGAAGGCGCGCTGGCCGGTGCGCGGCCGCTCAAGGGGATGCGCCCGCTGGCGGTGCTGCCGGACAACATCACCACCGACCACTTGTCGCCGTCCAACGCCATCATGCTGGACAGCGCCGCGGGTGAATACCTGGCGAAAATGGGCCTGCCGGAAGAGGACTTCAACTCCTACGCGACCCACCGCGGCGACCACCTGACCGCGCAACGCGCCACGTTCGCCAACCCGAAACTGTTCAATGAAATGGTCCAGGAAAACGGCAAGGTCAAGCAGGGTTCCCTGGCCCGGGTCGAGCCGGAAGGCCAGGTCATGCGCATGTGGGAAGCCATCGAAACCTACATGGAGCGCAAGCAGCCGCTGATCATCATTGCCGGCGCCGACTACGGCCAGGGTTCGTCCCGGGACTGGGCGGCCAAGGGCGTGCGCCTGGCCGGGGTCGAGGCGATCGCCGCCGAAGGTTTCGAACGCATCCACCGCACCAACCTAGTGGGCATGGGCGTGTTGCCGCTGGAGTTCAAGCCCGGGACTGATCGCAAGACCCTGGGCATCGACGGGAGCGAGATTTACGACGTGATCGGCGAACGCACCCCGCGGGCGACGCTGACCCTGGTCATCACTCGCAAGAATGGCGAGCGCGTCGAAGTGCCGGTGACCTGCCGTCTCGATACCGCCGAAGAAGTGTCGATCTACGAAGCCGGGGGCGTGCTGCAACGCTTTGCCCAGGACTTCCTCGAATCGGCGGTGGCCGTTTAAATCGCTTGGGTGGTCCGTTCTCTGGCCGCCCGTTTTTTCAGGAGTTGGAGCACATGGCTCACTCGCCTCAAATCAAGATCCCCGCGACCTACATGCGTGGCGGCACCAGCAAAGGCGTGTTCTTCAGCCTGCAAGACCTCCCCGAAGCGGCCCGTGTTCCCGGGCCGGCCCGGGATGCCCTGTTGCTGCGGGTGATCGGCAGCCCCGACCCGTACGAGAAGCAGATCGATGGCATGGGCGGCGCCACGTCCAGCACCAGCAAGACCGTGATCCTGTCCAAGAGCACCCGGGCCGATCACGATGTCGATTACCTGTTCGGCCAGGTGTCCATCGACAAGCCGTTTGTGGACTGGAGCGGCAACTGCGGCAACCTGTCGGCGGCGGTGGGATCGTTTGCCATCAGCAGCGGCTTGGTGGAAGCCAGTCGTATTCCGCAGAACGGTGTGGCCGTGGTGCGGATCTGGCAGGCCAACATCGGCAAGACCATCATCGCCCATGTGCCGATCACCGAGGGCGCGGTGCAGGAAACCGGTGACTTCGAACTCGACGGCGTGACTTTTCCAGCGGCCGAAGTGCAATTGGAATTCATGGACCCGGCGGCCGAGGAGGAGGGCGGTGGCGGCTCGATGTTTCCAACCGGCAACCTGGTGGACGACTTGGAAGTGCCCGGTGTTGGCACGCTCAAGGCGACGCTGATCAACGCGGGGATCCCGACGATTTTCATCAATGCTCGCGATGTCGGCTACACCGGCACCGAATTGCAGGGCGCGATCAATGGCGATCCCAAGGCGTTGGCGATGTTCGAAAGCATTCGCGCCCACGGTGCCTTGCGCATGGGCTTGATCAAGCACCTGGACGAAGCCGCCCAGCGCCAGCACACGCCGAAAGTGGCGTTTGTCGCACCACCGGCGGATTACCTTTCCTCCAGCGGTAAAGCCGTGGCGGCGGGTGATGTCGACTTGCTGGTGCGGGCGTTGTCCATGGGCAAGCTGCACCACGCCATGATGGGGACCGCAGCGGTGGCCATCGGCACGGCCGCGGCGATTTCCGGCACCTTGGTGAACCTCGCGGCTGGCGGCATCGAGCGCAACGCCGTACGTTTCGGCCACCCGTCCGGCACCCTGCGCGTCGGCGCCGAGGCCAGTGTGGTCAACGGCGAATGGACCGTAAAAAAAGCCATCATGAGCCGCAGTGCGCGGGTGTTGATGGAAGGGTTCGTGCGGGTGCCGGGGGATGTCTTGAATTGACATAAAACCTGTGGGAGCGGGCTTGCTCGCGAAAGCGGTCAGACATTCCACATTGATGCAAGCTGATCCACCGCAATCGCGAGTAAGTTCGGCTCCCACAAATCTGTGATGGATTTGAATTCTGGGTCCGCTGCAATCCCCTGTGGGAGCGAGCTTGCTCGCGATGAGGCCGGTACAGTCAGCATTGATGTTGCCTGACACACCGCTTTCGCGAGCAAGCCCGCTCCCACAGTGGATCGCATTCCTGCCGTCAGCCCCCGGTCAGTGCCGCGACGACCAGTCCCACATTATTTTCCAGCTCTACCACGGGGTCAGCGGCGTCGGTGCTCAGCACCAGTAGCCGGCTGCCGCCCTCGTTGATGGCCGCCTTCACCGCATCCGAAGGTTGCCGATGGTGCAGCACCAGCGCCACGTCGTTATCTTTCAAGGTGGCGGTCAATTGCTTGAGGGCTTCGGCTGTCCAGTCGGCGTCCGGGCGGGCATCGGTGCTGATGCTGTCCAGGTTGAGCCCGCTGATCAGGTAGCCGAAATGCTCACTCAGGCTGACCACGCTCAGGTTATCGGCGCTGGCGAGGCGCTTTTCGCTGTCGGCGCTGAGTTTGAGCAAACGTTGCTTGAGGGCCGCGAGGTTGGCATCGATTTTCGCTTTGTCCGCCGGGGCCAGGCGCACCAGGTCGGCGGCGATCACGTCGGCCATGCGCCCCAGGTTATGGCTGGCCATCCATGGCTGGCTTGCCAGGCCGTCGGCCATGCCCGGTTGTACGGCGATGCCGGGCAGGGCGCCGTCCACCGGGCGCGCGGCATCGACTTCGACGATGCGGATATTGCTGCGGCGGGCCATGGGGTACAGCGGATCGTCCGGCCACAGCGAACGCAGGCCGATCACCCCGTCGGCAGTGCTGGCCAGTTTGCTCAAGGCCGGCGCGCCACGGCCGCTGAAGTAGGCACTCTGGCGGCTGCCGGGCAGGTTGGCGGGCGCGGCCCGTTCCAGGCTGACCTCGGTGCCCTTGAGCAAAGCCTCGCTCAATCCATAGGTGACCGGCAGCGCTGCCAGCAAACGAACCTTTTCGCTGGCGAATGACGAGGTGACGGCCACGCCACATAACGCGACGGCCAGGGTCAGTTGTCGCAATGAAAAAACCATTTATCCCAGATTCCCTTTGAGGCTGGGGACGACACCGCGGGCGATGGCGCTCAGGGCGAAAGCGATGCCGGCCACCAGGATGATCGCGGCGCCGGACGGGATCGGCAGGTCGAACACAATCGGCGCGAGGATCCCGCACAAGGTGCTGACGGTGGCGATCAGCACCGAACACCAGAAAAAGCCTTTCAATGATTGGCTGAGCAAGCGCGCCGCCGCCGCTGGAATCACCAGCAACGCACCCACCAGAATGGCACCGATGACTTTCACCGCCGCCACGGTGATCAGCGTCACCAGCACCACGAACAGGTAATCCAGGGTCTTGACCGCCACCCCGCGCACCGCCGCCAGTTGCGGGTTGAAGCTGGCGAGCATGATGCGGTTGTACAACGGCAAGGCCAGGGCCATCACCAATGAACCGACCACCGCCAGCACGACCAGGTCGTTGCCATTGACCGTCAGCACCGAGCCGAACAGTACGTTTTCCAGGATGTGCACGTTGATCTTGCCCGCCAGGATCAACAGCAGGCTGGCGCCCAGGGCCAGCGACACCGAGAGGAAGACGCCGATCAGCGTGTCCGGCGCCAGGCCGGTGCGGTTGCGCAGGTAATTGAGCAGGATGCCGAACAGCAGGCAGTAGCCGAACAGGCTGCCGTAGGGGCCAGTGTAGGGTTCGCCGAGGAGGATGCCGATGGCCACGCCGGTCAGCGCCGCATGGCCCACCGCCTCGGAGAAAAACGCGAAGCGCTTGACCACCACCAGCGTGCCGAGGCCGCCCAGCACGGGGCCGATCAACAACCCGGCCAGCAATGCATTGACTACGAACCCATAGGCCAGCGCCTCAGGCAGGTAACCGGCCGAGGCCCAGCCCTGGACCATCAAACGAAAGGCTTCATAACTCATCAGGTCGCGCTCCCGTTCGTGCGTGGATGGGTGGAAAACAGCGTCAGCAGCCGGTCCGGGGTCAGGGTCTGGCGTGGCGGGCCGTCGAACAGCACGCGACGATTCAGGCCGGTGACACGGTCGGCCAGACGCCCGACGGCTTCCAGATCATGTTCGATCCACAGCACGGTGATCCCGGCTTGGCGCCAGTCCTGCAGCAAGCGTTCGAACACCTGGATGCCGGCCTCGTCCAGCGCCGACATCGGTTCATCCAGCACCAGCAACTGCGGCGAGGGAATCAACCCCTGGGCCAGCAACACCCGCTGGCGCTCGCCGCCGGACAGCGCGCCCATGCGCCGCTTGCGCTTGTCCTGCATGCCGACCCGCTCCAGAGCCTGGCCAATGGCGCCGGCGTAATGTTTGCTCAAGCCGAGAAAGGCCGGCCGGCGCTGACACATCGCTGCCATGAAGTCATCCACGGTCATGGGTAGGCCCCGGTCGAATTCCAGCGCCTGGGGCACGTAGCCGATCACACCAGGTTCGCCCGGCCATTGCAGGCTCAAGCGGCCCTGGTGCGGCATCTGTCCCAGCAAGGTCTTGATCAGCGAACTCTTGCCGCCGCCATTGGGGCCGACCAAGGCATGGATGCTGCCGGGCTCCACCTGAAAGGCCACGTTGTCGAGAATGGGGGTGCGGCCCAGGTTCAGGCTGACCTCGGCGAACTCGATCCGGGGGCCGACGCGTGGCAGGGTGAGGGGTTCCTGGACGGTCATGCGCCGGACTCCTGGATTGCCCGGACCACGGTATCGAGGTTGCCGGCCATTTCCTTTTCGTACTTCTCAGCGCTGTAGTCGCCGTAGGAAATGTGCGAGAGCGGGTACAGCTTCACCCCCGACTCACGCTGGATGGTGTCGACGTAGGTGGACGGGAAATCCATCTCCGAGAAGATCACCTTCACGTCCAGCTCCCGCAGTTGGTCGATGGTTTTCTTCAATTGGCTGGGGCTCGGTTCGATGCCATGGGCCGGCTCGACCACGGCGGTCACTTCCAGGCCGAACTCACGCAGCAGGTAGTCGTAGGCGGCGTGCACCGTGGCGACCCGCAATTGCGCATTGGGGGCTTGGGTCAGCTTCGCCAGGGCAGCGGCGCGCATCTGCCGCAGGCGCTTGCCATAGGCACGGGCGTTCTGGGTGTAGGCCTTGGCATTGTCCGGGTCGAGCTTGCCCAACTCCCGCGCGATGTTATTGACCTGGGCGATGGAGGCGCTGATGGACAGGAAGGTGTGCGGGTTCACGACCTTGCCCGCGCCTCGGGCCGCCGTGCCGGTGGCGGCCAGCAGGGGCACGTTTTCGTTGGCCTCGATCACCTTCACGTTCGGGGTTTCGCTGGCGGCGATCATACGGTCGGCGAAGTCGTCATGGCCCACGCCGTTGAGCACGATCACGTCGAGGTCGCCGATACGCTTGATGTCTTCGGCCCGTGGTTCATAGGCGTGGGGATTGAAACCGGCCGGGATCAGCGGCACGACTTCGGCCTTGTCGCCGACGATGTTGGCCACGTAGCTGTAATACGGGTGCAAGGTGATGCCAATGCGCAGGCGCTTGGCTGTTTCGGCGTTCACCGGCGAGGTGAACAGGCAGGCCAGCAGGCCGATCAACAGCAGGCGCAGCAAGGGTCGGCGTTGGGATGCAATAGGCATGGGCAAACGGTCTTCTCTCGAATGAGGGCGTGGGGTCAGTGCCGGTGCTGGCGGGTTACGCCGGCATCGAATTGCGCGACGATCCGTTGCCAGCCGGCGGCGGACAACGCCGCGTCGTCCAGCGCGGTGGGCGTCGCGAGGCCAGTGCCGCGGTTGAGCCAGATGTCCGGGGCAGCGTCGGACGTTTCGCCGATGCGCATCAGAAACGAACCGGCCACGGACGGATTGGCACTGGCGCCGACGTAGGCCTGGTCCTGCAGTTGTTGCCAGGCGTGGCCACCGCGGCTGATGGAACTGGCGTCCTGGGCGAACGGCGCAAAGCCTTCTTCGGCCAGGGTTTGCGGGGCGGGCAGGGTGTGTTGGTCTTCGCGCAGCAAACGGATTTCATCCAGGGTCACCCGCAGGTCGGCATAGATGCCTTGCTCGGTGGCGCTGAGGTCGCGGCGGGCGTCGAGTTGGTTTGAGGCCACGTGAGGGGTGTCTTCGGTTTTGCCATGCCAGGCCACCACAGACCCGGCCACCAGCACGATGACCAGGCACAACAGCAGCACGTACAGGGTTTCATGGCCCGCGCCGGCGGGGCGGATGATTTGAGTCGTGGCGTTGCTCATGGGGCCTCGATGTCGGCTTGGTCGATTTCCACCACGTGGCCGGGGCCGGCGTCGAAGAGCACGTAGAATTCAGCGTTCGGTTTTTTGAACGTCAGTTTCGAGTCGGCACCGAGCTTGCCCGGGACGAGGATGGTTTCGTCATAACCGATCACGTCCAGGGTCACCCCAGGCGCACCGCTGCCGTCGGAAAAGCCACCGGTGCATTGGATCTGTTCGGCGTCGATGGCCTTGCACTCGCACATCGGGTTGTGGGCCAGGACGCTGGTGCTTGCGCCTGCGCAGAACAGCAGCGCCAAGCCCTTGGATAAAGCGCGGAAGGTCATTGTTTGGGTCCTTGGTTCTTCAGCCAGGCGACGGTGGCCGGGGAGGCCTGGTTCAGGGGAATGGAGGCTTGATGCATCGAACCGTCCCAGCCCTCGAGGGTTATCCACAGTTCGGCATCGGGCTGGGTCTTTGGCGGGACCGGCAACAAGGCGCCCATGCGATAGGGCGAGCCAAAGAAAATCACCCCGGCGGCCCGCAGGCTCCGGGGCTTGCCAATGCGCAGGTAGGTGGCCTTGACCTGGCCGATACAGCTTTGGCACAGGGCCGCGTTGAAGTGCTTCATCGGCCCGGCAGGCCCTTGGACCCGTGGGGCTTCGTTGCGAAATTCCGCCAGGCGCAGGCTCCAGGGACCGACCTGGACTTCGCCGACATCCCGTTCGCCAAGCCCGGCATCACCGCGGAACAGTGCGGCTTCGGAAAGGTATTTGGGCATGAACCCCAGGGGGATCAGCAGCAGTAACACGTTGAGGTGGAAGCGCCATTTATGCCAGAACAGGCTCAGGCGCGACGGTGATGACGCAGTATTGGACGGGTTCACAGGCTGCCCCCCGACGATTCACGGTGGACGGATGGTTGCAGTGCCTGGGCGATTCGAGTGCCACGGGTGGGTTTCTGGTTACGCTTGAAGGCATTGGCGGTGGCCAGGGCCGTGCGTTTGGTCCAGATCAGCAGCCCGCTGAGGACCATCATGCTCAGGACCAAGCCGAAGAAGAACCAGATAAGCTTGATCCAGAGGCCGCCGAAATCCCCGGTGTGCAAGGGCCGCATGGATTCGGTGACGAACTCCAGGGTCGTGCGGTCCGACAGCAGCCGTGAGGCGGCCACGTCGCCGTTGTAGGGGTTGATGGTGGCGGTCTGGAACATTAGCGGATACCAGCCGCGGCCGCCGATTTCCAGATGGCTATAGGCGTTGCTGGGAAGGTTGATGAAGCTCGCTTCCAGTCCGGGGATGCGCTGCTGGGCGATTTCGATGGCCCGGTCCAGGTTCAACTGCGGTGGCGCCTGGCCGTCAACGGCCAACGGAACGTTTTCACGGGCCACCACCGGGATGACCGGTTCGCTGGAAATGGAGATCTGGTTGTCGCCTAGCAAGGCCTGGATCAGGAACCAGGTGCCGGTGACGGAGATGACCGCGATGAACCAGATCGACCAGATACCGCTGAGCCGGTGGAAATCACCCCAGAAAATCCGCGCGCCATGGCGAATCCGCAGGGTCGGACGGAAGAAGCCTTTCCAGAAACGCTTGTAGACCACCAGCCCGGTCACCAGGGACGCGAGCAAGGGCAGGCCCAGGAACGACACCAGGTACCAGCCCCAGCTGTAGCCGTTGGTGAACGGCACCAGCCACCAGCCATGCAGGGCGCGGGTGAAGGCTTGGAAGTTGAACGTCGGTGCCGAGCCCTGGATGACGCCGCTGTACGGGTTGACGTAGACCGTGTCGGGGCGCCCGTCGGGGTAGGTCACGCCGACTTCCAAAGCAAAATGCGACTCGTCCGGGCGAATGATGCTTTGCACCTGGGTTTGCGGTTGGGCTTGCTTGATCGCGGCGATCACCTGGTCATAGCTGAGCAGCGGGGCATCGTCCGATGGCTTGCTGGCCCGCATGTCGGGGTTGGCCAGCCAGACGATCTCCTGGCTGACCACCGCCAGGGTGCCGGTGACGCAGACGATGAGCACGAAGAACCAGATGGGCAAGGCCAGCCAGCTATGGACCAGGAACCAGAGTTTGGAGCGGGATTTCTTCGACATGATTGAACGTCTTGATTCGATGAAAGGTTCCGTATTACGGGCTTCGCAACACCGTGAACCGAAAAAAGCAGACCGTGGCTTTTGCCGACGCGGCCTGCTGCATCTAATTAAGACGAACGAGCGATCGCAATCCTGAAGGGGAAGATGAAAGAAAATGTTTCGCGTTTAGTTTCGGTGTCTTTTGTGGCCAGGGAGCAAACCCCCTAGCCACAGGAACGGTCAGCCTTGTTGAAACATCTCCCTGGCCCGTTGCTCGATCTGTTCCTGGCTCAGGTCCTCCTTGTGTGTCGCGAGGAACCACAGGTGCCCATAGGGATCCTTCAAAGTGCCGGTGCGATCTCCGTAGAACTGGTCCTTGACCTCGGAAATCACCGTGCCACCGGCGGCAATGGCCTGGGCAAATGCGCTGTCCACGTCCTCGACATATAGATGTAAGCCGACCGATGGCGATTGGTCCGGGTTACTCAGGGGGCCTTGATCGCAAGGGGTGCCGAGCATGATCGGATAACCGTTGATCCGCAGTTCGGCATGCCCGATGCCCCCGTCCGGCATGGCCAGGCGCATGACCTCGGTGGCATTGAAGGCTTTTTTGTAGAAGTCGATGGCTTCGGCAGCTTTTTGAATGCCCAGGTAGGGGGTGATGTTATGGAAACCTTCGGGAATGGCATTGACGCCCATGACGTTTCTCCTTTTGTTATGGAGGCGAAGAGAGTCTTCGTCGATTTGCGCCTTTCCACTATAGGCCAGCGACTCTGGCTGGGCGCGGGGGCCGACGAACGCTTCACGGTTGTTCCAGTAGATGTGCCCCCGGCCCGTGTTGGCCCAATACGTCGCCCTGATTGCGCAGCGGACACGCTTCCATCGACAGGCATCCGCAGCCGATGCAGCCGTTGAGTCGATCACGCAGCGCCACCAATTGGTTAATGCGCTCGTCCAGGTCCCGGCTCCATTGCGCCGACAAGGTCTGCCAGTCGGCGGCCGTCGGGGCGCGGTTGTCTGGCAGGTTGTTTAACGCTTCGCCGATTTCCGCCAAGGGAATGCCCAGGCGCTGGGCGACCTTGATCAGCGCCACGCGACGCAATACCGCCCGTGGGTAACGACGCTGATTACCCGGGTTACGCGTGCTTTTGATCAGCCCCTTGGATTCGTAGAAGTGCAGGGCCGTGACCGTCACGCCGCTGCGGGCGGCCACTTGGCCGACGGTGAGCTCCTTGTGGATATCGATCTGCGTCATCGTTTCAATTCACTGCTTGACCTCAAGTTAACTAGAGGTTTTACCCTGCATGCTTTCGGATCGCAAGATCCGACTTACCTGCATAGGGGACCTTTCATGCAATCGCCAAGGAACAATCGCAGTTTCACCCAACTGATGGAGTTCGACATCGAACCTCAATGGCAGCACGCGCTGGTCACCGCCTTGTCGGAGCAGACCGAGCGCCTGGCCCGGGACCACCAGGGGTTCCTGAGTGCCAGTATCCAGGCCAGCGACGACGGTCGGCGTGTGCTCAATTATTTGCAGTGGCAAACCCGCGAGGCCGGCGAGGCGGCGCTTCGAAGTTTCGAAAGTGGCGAGCAGGATTTCTGGCAACTGATCCAGGCTCACCGAGCCAGAGCCGTGACGTTCGGTTCGTTCCAGGTGTTGCGCAACATCGAGCGCAGCCTGGACAACGCGCTGCAGTGCCAGTTGGTCGATTAAGCGAAGCGGCTGATCCAGGCAGGCAATACCCACTATCGAGAGGGTTGATTTCTGCCGCGCAGGGCCGGCGGGTAGCCTTTGTTCATCGCCCAACTCCAGAACACCGGACACTCGCCATGAACCGTACCCTTGCCGTTTTGTTGCTCTTGACCGCCACCCTCCTGGGCGGCTGCGCCAGCTCTTCCCCGGAGCTGCGCCCCTACACCGCCGATGAGACCCGCGAGCTGGCCCTTGAAGCCTTGAATCGCCGTGGCCTGTCGTTCGAGGAATACCACGCGAAAAAAGCCGAGCTGCTTGGCTCGTCGCAGAAAAACGTGGGGTTCGACGATCAGGGCCAGATGAGTGCCGAGCAGGTCGTGCAACAGCCTGGCCGGTCCAGCTGAGGGACTGTACCGCTCAAAGTTTTGCCCAACTGTCCGTGGGTTTGGGTCAGGACGTGGGGTAGGGTCATGACTTGACTGACTGCCCCTGATGGACTGACCTGACATGACCCTTTCGCTTGACCTGCTGCTGGGCTTCGCCCTGTTTGCCTTGGTGACTTCGATCACGCCAGGCCCTAACAACACCATGTTGTTGGCCTCGGGTGTCAATTTCGGTTTCAACCGCACCATTCCGCACATGCTGGGTATTACCTGCGGCTTCTTTTCTCTGGTGCTGGCGGTGGGCCTTGGCCTGGGCGCGGTGTTCCAGACTTATCCACTGCTCTATACCGCGTTGCGCTACATCGGCGCGGCGTACCTGTTGTACCTGGCGTGGAAAATAGCCCACTCCGGTCCGGTTTCGGAAGGTCAGCCGGGGAACAATACGCCGATCAGTTATTGGGGCGCGGCGGCGTTCCAATGGGTCAATCCCAAGGCCTGGATCATGGCCATTGGCGCCATTAGTACCTACACGCCACTCCAGGGTTATTTCTTCAATGTGCTGGTGATTGCGGCGGTGTTTGCCTTGATCAACCTGCCAAGCGTGAGCCTGTGGGTGGTGTGCGGCAGCCTGTTGCGCAACCTGTTGCGTGATCGTCGCTGGCTGCGTCTGTTCAACTGGGGCATGGCGCTGCTGTTGGTCGCTTCGATGTATCCGTTGTTGCTCGAAAGCATCAGTTGAGGGCTGAGCTTCGACGCGATGCCTGCTAAGCTCGCTGTTCAGGAGCGTTCCTACGCACTTTTAAACGAAGTCCGACTTCTTTAAGGTCTTCGATCAGGTATTGCTAGTCTCGAACCCAACGAGGGCGCCTGATCCCGGAGCAGGCTCTGCGAGTTTCCTATGAATAAACGTCCTTTGTATTTCGATTACGCCGCCACCACGCCGGTGGATGAGCGAGTCATCCGGGTCATGGTCGAGTGTCTGGGCTTTGACGGCAACTTTGGCAACCCGGCTTCCAGTTCCCATGCCTTCGGCCAGGAGGCCCGGCGCTCGGTGGAGCGTGCCCGCCAACAGGTGGCGCAATTGGTGGGAGCCCAGCCCGAACAGATCGTCTGGACGTCCGGCGCCACCGAATCCAATAACCTGGCCCTCAAGGGCGTGGCCCAGGCACGCAGTGGTTGCGCCGGCCATGTCATCACCAGCCTGATCGAGCACAAGGCGATTCTCGATACGGCGCGCCAGCTCGAGGAAAGTGGCGTCGCGGTTACCTGGCTGGCGCCGGACGCCGAGGGGCTGATCAGTCCGCAAGCGGTTCGCGAGGCGTTGCGCGAAGACACGTTCCTGGTCTCGCTGATGTTGGTGAACAACGAGCTGGGCACCGTCAACGACGTCATCGCCATTGGCGAGATCGTTCGCGAGCACGGGGCGCTGTTCCATGTGGACGCGGCCCAGGGCGCCGGCAAGGTGCAGATCGATCTGTCTCGCTGGCCGGTGGACCTGATGTCTTTTTCCGCGCATAAAATCTACGGCCCCAAGGGCATCGGTGCGCTTTACGTCGGCGACCGTGCCCGGCCACGGCTGTCGGCGCAGATTCATGGCGGCGGGCATGAAGGCGGTTTGCGTTCCGGGACCCTGGCGACCCATCAGATTGCAGCCATGGGTGCTGCATTCGAATTGGCCGCCACGGCATTCGACGAAGAACTCGCTAAAATCGCCCGGTTGCGCAATCGTTTGCTCGAGCCGCTGCTGGCGATGCCCGGTGTGCGGATGAACGGCAGTGCGAGCCGCCGGATCCCCCATACGCTGAGCCTGACGTTCAACGAAGGCGAGTTCAACCCGGCGACCTTGGGCGCATCGATTGCATTTTCCGCGACCTCGGCCTGCAATTCAGCGCAGAACACTCCGTCCCACGTGCTGCTGGCCCTGGGGCACGATGCCCGTGCCGCCGGTCGAACCATTCGCTTGAGCCTGGGACGCTTTACCACCGAGCAGGATATCGACGAGGCGGTGCGGCTGATCAAGGCGGCGTGCGCGACTGCGCCGGCGTTCTGGGCCACGACCCCCTAAGCCGAATTCGGCATCGAACAACAATATCAACGAGCAGGAGAAACAATGAGCACCGAGCCTTTGCCCCACGGACTGGTTCCCCAGCGCCTGGCCCGAATCCGCCAACTGATGAGCCGAGAGGGTATTCACGCGCTGCTGGTGCCATCGGCCGACCCGCACCTGTCCGAATACTTGCCGGGCTATTGGCAGGGGCGGCAGTGGTTGTCGGGCTTCCATGGTTCGGTGGGTACCTTGATCGTGACCGGCAGTTTCGCCGGTGTCTGGGCCGACAGTCGTTATTGGGAACAGGCCACCAAGGAGCTGGAGGGCAGCGGTATCGAGCTGGTCAAGCTGATTCCAGGCCAGCCCGGCCCCTTGGACTGGCTGGCCGAACAAACGCCTGAAGGCGGGGTGGTTGCGGTCGACGGTGCGGTCATGGCCGTGGCATCGGCCCGCACCCTGGGCGGCAAGCTCGCGGAGCGCGGCGCGCGGTTGCGCACCGACATCGACCTGCTCAAGGAAGTCTGGACTGATCGCCCAAGCTTGCCGGATCAACCGGTCTACGCCCATTTGCCACCCCAGGCGACCGTCAGCCGCGTCGAAAAACTCGCCAAGTTGCGCGAGTCCCTCCAGGAGCGAGGTGCCGATTGGCATTTCATCGCCACGCTGGATGACATCGCCTGGTTGTTCAACCTGCGCGGTGCGGATGTGTCATTCAACCCCGTGTTCGTTTCCTTTGCCTTGATCAGCCAGCAACAAGCAACGCTGTTCGTGGCCCTGGACAAGGTTGACGCAGCGCTGCGTGCCGTTCTGGAGCAGGACGGCGTGACCCTGCGCGATTACAGCGAAGCCGCCGCCGCGTTGCGTGAAGTGCCGGACGGCGCGAGCCTGCAGATCGATCCGGCGCGGGTGACGGTCGGCTTGCTGGATAACCTGGGCAGCGGCGTGAAATGGGTCGAAGGGCTCAATCCAACGACGCTGGCCAAGTCCCGCAAAAGCCTGGCCGACGCCGAGCACATTCGTCGGGCCATGGAGCAGGACGGCGCGGCGCTCTGTGAATTCTTCGCCTGGCTGGAAGGGGCTTGGGGGCGTGAGCGCATCACCGAGCTGACCATCGACGAGCACCTGACTGCCGCTCGCACGCGTCGGCCGGACTTTGTCTCCCTGAGTTTCAACACCATCGCTGCCTTTAACGCCAACGGCGCGATGCCCCATTACCACGCCACGGAAGAGGCCCACGCGGTCATTGAAGGTGATGGCCTGTTGCTGATCGACTCCGGGGGCCAGTACCTGGGGGGCACCACTGACATCACCCGCATGGTGCCAGTCGGAACACCCACCGCCGAGCAAAAACGTGACTGCACCCGCGTGCTCAAGGGGGTGATTGCCCTGTCCCGGGCCAAATTTCCGCGGGGCATTCTTTCGCCCTTGCTCGATGCCATCGCCCGTGCGCCGATCTGGGCGGAGCACGTCGATTACGGCCACGGCACCGGTCATGGCGTTGGCTATTTCCTCAATGTCCACGAAGGCCCGCAGGTGGTTGCCTATCAAGCCGCTGCCGCGCCGCAAACGGCGATGCAGGCCGGCATGATCACCTCGATCGAACCGGGCACTTATCGTCCCGGCCGCTGGGGTGTGCGCATCGAGAACCTGGTGTTGAACCGTGAAGCCGGAAGCAGCGAGTTCGGCGAGTTCCTTGAGTTCGAAACCCTGACCCTGTGCCCGATCGACACCCGCTGCCTGGAGCCTTCGCTGCTGACCCAGGATGAAAAAGACTGGTTCAACGCCTACCACGCCGAGGTTCAGCGTCGGTTGAGTCCGTTGCTGGACGGTGACGCGTTGCAGTGGCTCAACACTCGAACGATGGCGATTTGAGGTAGAGGATCAGGCGAGGGCTTCACGGACGAAGTCCAGCCGATCCTGGCCGAAGAACAGCTCGTCGCCGACAAACATGCTCGGGGCGCCGAACACGCCTCGTCCGATGGCTGCTTCGGTGGCGCTCTTGAGGGCTTGCTTGACCTGCTCGTCGTTCGTCAGGGCCAGCACAGAGTCGGCGTCGAAACCGCCTTCGTTCAGGACCGCTGCGACAGTCGCCGGGTCATTGAGGTTGCGGGCGTCCACCCAAAAGGCGCGGAACAGGCAATCGACGAAGGCCTCGAAGCGTTCGGGATGGCGCAGTTGCATGCCGGTCACCGCGCGCATCAGCAGCAGTGTATTGATGGGGAAGTGTGGATTGAACTGGAAGGCGACGCCGTAGCGTTTGGCGAAGCGATTCAGGTCCTTGAACAGGTAAGGGTTCTTGGCCGGCACGGTCGCCGGCGATGCGTTGCCGGTTGCCTTGAAGACGCCGCCCAGTAACATTGGGCGATAGATCAACTGGGCGTTTGTCTGTGTACACAGCGTCGGCAACTGGGTATAGGCCAGGTACGTGGTCGGGCTGCCGAGGTCGAAGTAAAACTCCACCGATTTGCTCATGGTATCTGCTCTCTTGTTGTTGTGAGGGGAGGGGTTACCAGCGTTCGTTCCAGGGGCGCAGGTCCAGCTCGAAGGTCCAGGCGTCGCGAGGTTGGCTGTGCAGATACCAATAGCTGTCGGCGATGTGTTCAGGGTTCAGGATGCCGTCCTGATCCTTGGTGGCATATTTTTCCGGGAAATTCTCGCGGATGAAGTCAGTGTCGATAGCGCCATCTACCACCACATGGGCCACATGGATATTCAGCGGTCCCAGCTCCCGGGCCATGCTTTGGGCCAGTGCGCGGATGCCATGTTTGGCGCCTGCGAATGCAGCGAACCCCGAAGCGCCACGCAATCCCGCCGTTGCCCCGGTAAACAGGATGGTTCCGCGCTGGCGCTTGACCATGCGCTTGGCCACTTCCCGTGCATTGAGAAAACCTGAGAAACAGGCCATCTCCCAAATCTTGAAATACTTGCGTGCGGTTTCTTCGAGGATGCTGCAGGGGACGTTGGCGCCGATGTTGAACACAAAGGCTTCGATGGGGCCGATCTGGTTCTCGATTTGCTCGATGAGTGCGATCACATCGTCTTCTTTGCGTGCATCACAGGCAAACCCATGGGCTTCGCCGCCTTCGGCGCGAATACCATTGACCAGCGGCTCGAGTTTGTCGGCGCTGCGACGGGTCACACAGGCCACAAAACCTTCCTGTGCAAAGCGTTTGGCAATCGCTCCGCCGGTGGCATCGCCCGCGCCAACAACCAGTACGACCTTCTTGTTATTCATAGTCAGCCTCATTGGTAAACGATCGTTAACTAAACGGACGTTATGCTAAGATCCGGCAAGCGTCAAGGTGAGGAATCAGGGGCAGGACCATGCGTTATTCAGCCAATCACAAAATGGAAACCCGCGAGAAACTACTCGCCAGCAGTGCCGTGTCCGCCAAGAAATCAGGTTTCTCTACGGTCGGTGTCGACGGCCTGATGAAAGCGATCGGGTTGAGCGGCGGTGCGTTCTATAGCCACTTCTCGTCCAAGGATGAGCTGTTCAAGGCCATTGTCGAGCGGGAGTTGGCTCAAAGTCTGGATCGCTTGAGCGGCGACGGTGCCATGGACTCCGTGAAGCTGGAGCGCTGCCTGAAGCAGTACTTGAGCATGGGTCATGTCGAGCAGCCCGAGGCGGGATGTGCCTTGCCGGTGCTGGGCGCCGAGATTGCGCGGTCGGATATGGCGGTGAGGGAGGCGGCCCAAACGTGGATCTGTCGTTTGCACGAAAGTTGGGCGCGGATATTGGGAAGCGACAGCCTGGCCTGGGCCATCCTGTCTCAATGCGTGGGAGCCTTGGTTGTTGCGCGGATGCTGGTCACGCCGCAGGTCCAGCGTGAGGTCCTGAAGTCCAGCCATGAGGAAATCAGTCGGCGAATCGCCGAGCAAGGGCTCGACTAAGATCGCTTATTTGCAGATGACGATCATGCTGCGGCTGGTATAGCCGGCGGGATTGAGCCCGAAGGGATAATCCCCGGGCTCTTCGACGGCGTCCCCAGACTTGGCAATGACCTTGTAACCCTTGGGGGCACATGAGTTGGCGGCGCTGGCGGCGCACTGCTCCCAGGATGAGGACAGGCCGGAGCAGTTGATGTGCAGACCTTTTTTGCCGCGCTTGACTTCAGTTTTCGATGTCGCCGCACAGCCCGCTACTGCAAGTACGGCGATCAGTATCAAAATTCGTTTCATTCCCGTCCTTATAATCGCCGTGGATCTTGTGTCCGCGTACGATCGTGTTCGCTCTTGCGTGAAGCGTTCATGACGTCCTGTATGAAAAAATCCATGTCTGACATTGGGTTACTGGTCTAAACATGGCCTAAATGCGCGGCAAATGCCAGACCTTCGTTAAATCCTGCTTCAATCTGCCGCGACAGCAGGCTTTGCGGTGTTGGCCATGGTCAGCGTCGCGCCCACCGACGCGAGGATGATGCAGGTAATGGCCATCCATTGGGCCAGGGACAAGTACTCCTGGAGAAAGACGAGCCCCGACAAGGCCGCGATTGCCGGTTCGACGCTCATCAATGTGCCGAAGGTGCGGGCAGGCATTCGAGTCAGGGCGACCATTTCCAACGTATAGGGCAGCGCTGTGGACAGGATGGCGACACCGATGGCGATTGGAATCAGACTCGGTGTGAGCAGCGCGGCGCCCGCGTGAA